>NZ_JAVREL010000004.1:0-403318 GCF_031845365.1 Streptomyces litchfieldiae | reverse complement strand
GGTGGTCATGGCGGAGGGGAAACGCCCGGTTACATTCCGAACCCGGAAGCTAAGCCCTCCAGCGCCGATGGTACTGCATGGGGGACCGTGTGGGAGAGTAGGACACCGCCGGACAATTCTTTGATAATGCGTGTGGGCTTGACCGAAGAGGATTCTTCGCTCAAGCCCACACGCATTTTTTTATGCCTCCTCCCGGGGCATGCGCGGGAGGGAATTCCTACAGCTTTCCGGTCGCCTTCAGGGAGAGGTAGGCGTCGGCGACAGCGGGCGGCAGGTCCTCGGGGGGAGCCTCCACCACGGTGACGCCGAAACGGCGCAGGCGTTCCCTCGTCCGGCGGCGTTCCGCCTGGTGCCGGGCCGCCGCCGCGGCCTCGTACACCCCCGCGATCGTGCCGCGCGTGCCGGCCATCTCCGCGATGCGCGGGTCGCCCACCGCCGCCACCAGAACGGTGTGGCGATGGGTGAGCTGCGGCAGGACCGGGAGCAGGTCCGACTCCACCGGGGCCGTGTCCAGGCCCGTGAACAGCACGATCAGGGAACGCCGAGGGGCGCCCGCCAGGGCTGCCGCGGCCATCGCGCGGGTGTCCGTCTCGACCAGGGCCGGCTCCAGCCGCGTCATGGCCTCGACCGTGGCGGGCAGCATGTCGCCGCCCGTCCTGCCGCGCACCGATGCCCGGACGGCGCGGTCGAACGCCAGCAAGTCCACGCGGTCACCGGCCTGGGAGGCCAGCGCTGTCAGCAGCAGCGCCGCGTCCATCGCCGCGTCCAGGCGCGGCGCGTCTCCCACGCGCCCGGCCGAGGTGCGGCCGGTGTCCAGCACGAGCAGCAGATGCCGGTCCCGTTCGGGACGCCAGGTGCGCACGGCGATCGTGGACTGCCGCGCGGTGGCCCGCCAGTCGATGGACCGGACGTCGTCGCCGGGCACATAGTCGCGCAGACTGTCGAACTCGGTGCCCTCACCGCGCGTCAGCAGCGTGGTGCGCCCGTCCAGTTCCCGCAGCCGGGCCAGCTTGGCCGGGAGGTGCTTCCTGCTGGTGAACGGCGGCAGCACCCGGACCGTCCACGGCACGACGTGGCTGCCCTGGCGGGCGGCCAGGCCGAGCGGCCCGTGGGAGCGGATCGTGACGCGCACCGCCCGGTGGTCGCCGCGCCGAGTCGGGCGCAGCACCGTGGTCAGCCGGCGGCGCTCCCCCGGAGGCACCGTCAGTTCGTGCCGGGCGGCGGCGAACGCGGTGCCCGGGAGCCAACTGCTCGGCGGCCAGGCGTCCCGCAGGTCCGCGCGCAGCGGCCGGGCGGCCGGGTTGGTGACGGTGAGCCGCACCTCCGCTTCCTGGCCCAGGCTCACGGAGGTGGCGCCGGAGCGTTCCAGCCGGAGCGTGCGGACCGGGGCGGCGCGGGCCAGGTCGAACAGCACCGCGGCGAGCAGCGGCAGCGCGACGGCGAGGATGCCGTGCCAGCCGGGCAGCAGGCCGACGACGAGCGCGCCGAGCGCGGCGATCAGCGCGGTGCGGCCGGACAGCGCCATCAGCGCGGCACCGGGACGCGGGCCAGCAGGCCGGTGAGCACGCTGTCCGCGGTGACGCCCTCCATCTCGGCCTCCGGGCGCAGCCGGACGCGGTGGCGGAGGGTCGGCAGGGCCAGGGCCTTCACGTCGTCGGGGATCACATAGGCGCGGCCGGACAGCCAGGCCCAGGCGCGGGAGGTGCTGAGCAGGGCGGTGGCGCCGCGCGGGGAGGCGCCCAGGGAGAGCGAGGGCGATTCGCGGGTGGCGCGGCACAGGTCGACCACGTAGCCGGTGATGTCGGGGGTGACGGACACGTCGGCCACCGCGGCGCGGGCGGCGGCGAGGTCCTTGGGGCCGGCGACCGGGCGGACGCCCGCCGCCGCGAGGTCGCGCGGGTCGAAGCCGGCCGCGTGCCGGGCGAGGACGTCGATCTCCTGGTCGCGGCTGGGCAGCGGGAGGTTCAACTTGAGGAGGAAGCGGTCCAGTTGGGCCTCGGGGAGCGGGTAGGTGCCCTCGTACTCCACTGGGTTCTGGGTGGCGGCCACCATGAACGGGTCGGGCAGCGCGCGCGGTGTGCCCTCCACCGACACCTGGCGCTCCTCCATGGCTTCGAGGAGCGACGCCTGGGTCTTGGGCGGCGTGCGGTTGATCTCGTCGGCCAGCATCAGGTTGGTGAAGACGGGACCGGCCTGGAAGGAGAACTCGGCGGTGCGGGCGTCGTAGACCAGCGAGCCGGTGACGTCGCTCGGCATCAGGTCGGGGGTGAACTGAACGCGCTTCGTGTCGAGTTCGAGCGCGGTGGCCAGGGCGCGGACGAGGAGGGTCTTGGCCACGCCGGGAACGCCTTCGAGGAGGACGTGGCCGCGGCACAGCAGGGCGACGACCAGGCCGGTGACGGCGGCGTCCTGGCCGACGACGGCCTTGCCGATCTCACCGCGCAGGGCCTCCAGGGCCGCGAGCGGGTTTCCATCCGTGGGTGCGGTCACGAGCGTGGGTCCTTGCCTTCCGATGTCGTGTGCGGGGTGACGCGGCGTTCGAGGGCGTCCAGGTCGTCGGCGAGGCGGACCAGGGCGTGGTCGTCCGCGGGGGGCGGGCCGAAGAGCAGTGCGTGCACGGCCTGGGGGCTCTCGCCGGTGTGTGCGGCGAGCGCGGTGGGCAGCGCCTCGGGCGTGTGGGCGGCGGCCGGGGCGAGGCCGACGAGCGGCGCGAGCCGGTCGCGGGTGGCGGCGCGCAGCGCGTCGGCGGCCCGGTCGCGGGCGCCGGCCTGGTGGTAGAGGCGGGCGTGGCCCTCGGTGGTCTCGGTGGCGCGGACCGAGACGGGGAGCCGTTCGGCGACGACGGGGCCGAGGCGGCGGGCGCGCCAGAGGGCGGCGAGGCCGGCGGCGATGCCGAGTTGGAGCGTGGCCCAGCGCCAGCCGGGGTCGAGCAGGCCGGTCAGGCTCTCCTCCTCGCCGGAGGCCGGTGCCTCGGCGGGGGAGGGCAGGTACCAGACGACGTGGGCGCGGTCGCCCAGGAGCTGGAGGGCGAGGGAGGCGTTGCCGTCCTCGTCGAGGTGCTGGTTGTAGAGGAGGTCGGGGGCGCCGAGGAGGACGGTCTCGCCGCCGGGGCTGGCCGTCGGGACGGTGGCCAGGGTGGGGAGGACGGTCTCGCCGCCGGGGCTGGCCGTCGGGACGGTGGCCAGGGTGGGGAGGCCGGCCACGGGGTAGCAGGCGGTGACGCCGGTGGGCGGGAGGCCGGACAGGTCGTAGCGGGTGCCGCCCATCCGGGCGCTGCCGGCGTGTTCGGCGATGTCCGAGGCGCAGGCCGGCGCGCGCTCTTCGACGGGGGCGGGCGCGGCGGTGGTCACGCCGGGCGCGAAGGCGTCCAGGGCCCGCTGGCCGGGGGCGACGAGAACGGTGCGCGCGCCGCTGTCGGCGACGGCCTCGCGCAGGGTGGCGCGGCTGCTGTCGGTCAGGTCCTCGGAGTCGGTGACCAGCAGCGTGGTGTCGGGGCCGGTGGCGGCGGCGGCCTCGCGGGCGGTGGTGACCGGGGTGGTGTCGACGCCGTGCCGGGCAAGCAGCTCGGCGATGGCGCGGCTGCCGGTCTGGGTGGCCGAGCGCGGGTTCAGGGTGCCGCTGTCGCCGGAGGTGAGGAGGGCGATAAGGAGTCCGGTGACGACGAGGACGGCGAACGCGGCGAGGAAGCCGCGGCCGCGGCGCCACAGGGCGCGGGCGTCGGGGGAGACGGCCGTGTCGCCGGTCATGGAGCCGTCCAGGCAGCGGTCGTGGTGAGGTCCGGCTTCGCGTGGCGCAGCCGCTCGTCGAGGTCGCGCAGCCGGTCGTGGTCGGCCGGGGCGGCGGGCAGGCTGCCGAAGGTGACGGCGTCGAACGTGGTGGCCGCGGTGCTCAGTTCGGCCGTGAAGGCGGGCAGGGGTCGGGCGGCCTCGGCGGCGGCCTCGTTCGCGGTGCGGCCGGGGCGGGGGTCCAGCAGGGCGCGTTCCTCCAGAGAACGGACGAGGGCGCGCATGCGTTCCTGCACGGCCGGGGTCCAGCGGCCGGCGCGGGCGTGCTCGTCGGCGGCGGCGCGGTGTTCGGCCGCGGTGCGGGGCCGGTCGGTGAAGACGGCGCCCGGGGCGCGCGGGCCGGTGGCGGTGCGCAGGGCGCCCAGGCGCAGCCGCAGGGCGACGAGGAGGGCGATGACGAGGGCGGCGATGACGAGCAGGCCGACCCAGCCGCCGGGGGTGTGGAAGGCGGCGGATTCGAGGGCGCCGAAGATCCGGTCCCAGAGCCAGTTCCACAGGCGCCGGAGCAGGCCGGGCTCGTGCTGGGTGTAGATCTGCTTGGACAGCTCGCGTTCGGCCTCTTCCCGGGCCGGGTCGCGTCCCACGGTGACGGGCGGGCCCGGCTCGTCCGCCCAGGGCAGCGCCATGGCGTCAGCTTTCCCGGGGCGGGGTGCCGACCCCCGCGGCACGGGCCAGTTCGATGTCGAGGGCTTCGCGGCGGATGCGCTGGTCGATGTAGAGCAGGGCGGTGACGCCGGCGCTGACCGGCAGGGTGATGGTGGAGGCGATGACCGCGCCGATGCCGGAGATGGCGAGGTAGGTCCAGGACATGTCGGAGAAGGAGCCCTCGAAGAAGCTGTTCGCGCCGTCGCCCGAGACGATGCCGGCGATGGCCGAGGTCGGGAACTCGATGATGCCGGCGACCACGGTCAGCAGCACGAGGACCAGGAGCTGGACGCCGAAGACGCGCCACCAGGAGCCGCGCACGAGCTTGGCCGAGCGGCGCAGGGCCGCGATGACGCCCTGCCGCTCCAGCATGAGGGCGGGCGCGGCCAGCGAGAACCGGACCCAGAGCCAGATGGCCAGGACGATGCCGCCGATGACGCCGAGCGCGACGGCGCCGCCGTTGCCGGTCAGGGCGCCGAGGAGGGTGGGGACGGCGACGGCGAGCACGGCGATGAGCGGCACGAGGAGCACGACGCCGAGCAGGCGCAGCAGCCGGCTGCGGGAGTCCTGCCACGCCTCGGCGAAGGTGACCTCGCGGCCGAGGACGGCCCGGCTGACCACGATGGTGAGCATCGCGGTGGCCAGAACGCTGCCGAGGATGGTGATGACGCCGGTGACGGAGGCGAAGGCGCCGAGGTCGGTGAAGGCGTCGCGGATCTCCTCGTCGGTCGGGTTCGGGTTGTCCTCCAGGGCGGCCAGGCCGGAGCTGTCGCTGAGCCAGGTGCGCATGGCGACGGTGGAGATGAGCTGGGTGATGACGGCGATGCCCAGGGCGATGGCGAGCACGGTCCGCCAGTGGGCGCGGGCGGTGGAGACCGCGCCGTCGAGTATTTCGCCGATGCCGAGGGGGCGCAGCGGGATGACGCCGGGCTTGGCGGCGAACGTGTGTGGGTGCCAGCCGCCCCAGTTGCCGGGCTGCTGGGGGCCGCCCCAGCCGGGCTGCTGCTGGCCCCAGCCCTGCTGAGGGCCGGGCTGCTGCGGGGGCTGGCCGGGGGACGGCGGCGGTGCGGCGTTCCACCCCTGGGGGGCCGGCGGGCGGGCGGAATCTTCCGGACCGCGCTCCGGCGGCGGGGATCCGGGGGAGGCCCAGCCCGGCGTGTCGCTCACGACGTCTCCTTGTTCGCTTCGCACCTTTGTTGCCGTCAAGTTCCTGGCGCCCATCGTGCCATGGCGCCCCGCCGGGCGCGTCCGTGTGGTCGATGCCGGGGGACCCGCCTTCTCTCGCCCCCCTCCGGCGGGCAGACTGTGCCAATGGCTGATCTCAGAGTCCCCGCCCTGCGCTGGGCCGAGCCGCCCCACGGGCCGGTGCTGGTGCTGCTGGACCAGACGCGGCTGCCGGCCGAGGAAGCCGAGTACGTGTGCACGGATGTGCCGGCGCTGGTGGCGGCGATCCAGTCGCTGGTCGTGCGGGGTGCGCCGTTGCTGGGGATCGCGGGCGCGTACGGGGTGGCGCTGGCGGCGGCGCGGGGATATGACGTGCCGGAGGCGGCGCGGCTGCTCGCGGAGGCCCGGCCGACCGCGGTCAATCTGGCGCGGGGGGTGTGGCGGGCGGAGGCCGCGCACCGGGCGGCCGGGGGCGACGGGCCCGCGGCGGCGGAGGCGGCGCTGGCGGAGGCGCGGGCGCTGCACCGGGAGGAGACGGAGGCCAGCGACCGGATGGCGGCGCTGGGCGCGGAGCTGCTGGCCGAGCTGCTGCCCGGGGGCGGGTACCGGCTGCTGACCCACTGCAACACGGGGGCGTTGGTCTCCGGCGGCAACGGGACCGCGTTCGCGGTGGTGGCCGCCGCGCACCGGGCGGGGGAGCTGCGGCGGCTGTGGGTGGACGAGACGCGTCCGCTGCTCCAGGGCGCGCGGCTGACGGCGTACGAGGCGGCGCGCGAGGAGATGCCGTACGCCGTGCTGGCGGACGCGGCGGCCGGGTCGCTGTTCGCGGCGGGCGAGGTGGACGCGGTGCTGATCGGCGCGGACCGGATCGCGGCGGACGGCTCGGTGGCCAACAAGGTGGGGAGCTATCCGCTGGCGGTGCTGGCCGGGCACCACGGGGTGCCGTTCGTGGTGGTCGCGCCGGTGAGCACGGTGGACCGGGAGACGGTGGACGGAAGGGGGATCCGGATCGAGGAGCGGCCGGGGCATGAGGTGACCGAGATCCGGCCGGGGGCGCCGGTGACGCCGGTGGGCGCGCTGGCGTACAACCCGGCGTTCGACGTGACGCCGCCGGAGCTGGTGACGGCGATCGTCACCGAGCGAGGAGTGGTGTCGCCGGTGGACCGGGGGAACCTCGCGGAAGTGTGTTCCAGATCACGTTCGACCGAGTCATGAACAGGTAATGGGATGATGAAGGCATGAAGGGACGCGTACTCGTCGTCGATGACGACACCGCTCTGGCGGAGATGCTCGGCATCGTGCTGCGCGGGGAGGGGTTCGAGCCGTCGTTCGTGGCTGACGGGGACAAGGCTCTGGCCGCTTTCCGGGAGATCAAGCCGGATCTCGTGCTGCTCGATCTGATGCTCCCCGGGCGCGACGGCATCGAGGTGTGCCGGCTCATCCGCGGCGAGTCCGGGGTGCCGATCGTGATGCTCACGGCGAAGAGCGACACCGTGGACGTCGTGGTGGGCCTGGAGTCGGGGGCGGACGACTACATCGTCAAGCCGTTCAAGCCGAAGGAGCTGATCGCCCGGATCCGGGCGCGGCTGCGGCGTTCGGAGGAGCCGGCGCCCGAGCAGCTCGCCATCGGGGATCTGGTGATCGACGTGGCCGGGCACTCGGTGAAGCGGGGCAGCCAGACGATCTCGCTGACGCCGCTGGAGTTCGACCTGCTGGTCGCGCTGGCGCGCAAGCCGTGGCAGGTCTTCACGCGTGAGGTGCTGCTGGAGCAGGTGTGGGGCTACCGGCACGCGGCGGACACCCGGCTGGTGAACGTTCATGTGCAGCGGCTGCGTTCCAAGGTGGAGAAGGACCCGGAGCGGCCGGAGATCGTGGTGACCGTGCGCGGCGTGGGCTACAAGGCCGGGTCAAGCTGACGTGACCGACCGGGTCTGGTGGCACAGCTCCCGGCTGCTGTCGGAGGGGGCGACGGGCAGCCGGGCGCAGCCCGCTATCCGGATTTTCGGCCGCTGGGCCCGGGGGCCGCTGCTGTCGGTGATGCGGCTGTGGCGGCGCAACATCCAGCTCCGGGTGGTCGCCAGCACGCTGCTGCTGTCCATGGCCGTGGTGCTGGTGCTCGGCGTCGTGGTGATCGGGCAGGTGCGCAACGGGCTGCTGGAGGCGAAGCGGCAGACGGCGCAGAGCCAGGCCGAGGGCGGGTTCGACGTCGCGCACGAGATGGCGACGACCGGGGGCGACGAGGGCGGCGGCGCCGGGCAGACCCAGGACGCCTGGAACTGGATGACGGATCTCGTCACCCAGCTCTCCAGCGGCGGTCAGGGCGTGTTCTCGGTGGTGGCGATGCCGTCCGAGCACGCGGGCATGCCGTTCGTGGAGTACCCGGAGTTCTCGGCGCGCGGGGCGCGGGCCTCGCCCGATGTGGATGTGCACCGGAGCATCTCCGAGGAGATGCGGGAGGCGCTGGACGGCGACCTCAACACCCACCGGCAGTACGGGACGATCGTCCGCAGGGACGGAACGTCCGAGGCGGGCCTGATCATCGGCAAGCGGCTGACGGATCCGCAGGGCGGCCAGTACCAGCTCTACTACCTCTTCCCGTTCACCCAGGAGGAGAAGTCCCTCAGCCTGGTCACGGGCACCATCGCGACCGCCGGGCTGTTCGTCGTCGTGCTGCTGGGCGCGATCGCCTGGCTGGTGGTGCGGCAGGTGGTGACGCCGGTGCGGATGGCGGCCCGGATCGCGGAACGGCTCGCGGCGGGGCGGCTCCAGGAGCGGATGAAGGTCAGCGGCGAGGACGACATCGCGCGGCTGGGCGAGTCGTTCAACAAGATGGCGCGCAACCTCCAGACGCAGATCCAGCAGTTGGAGGAGCTGTCGCGGATGCAGCGCCGCTTCGTGTCGGACGTCTCGCACGAGCTGCGCACGCCGCTGACGACCGTGCGGATGGCGGCCGATGTCATCCACGAGTCGCGCGGCGAGTTCGATCCGGCGACTGCGCGGTCCGCGGAGCTGCTGCTCAGCCAGCTCGACCGGTTCGAGCTGCTGCTCGCGGATCTGCTGGAGATCAGCAGGTTCGACGCCGGGGCGGCCCATCTGGAGGCCGAGCAGACGGATCTGCGGGACGTGGTGCACCGGGTGCTGGAGGGCGCGGAGCCGCTGGCCGACCGGAAGGGCAGCCGGCTGCTGGTCCGGGGCGCGGCGCTGCCGGTGGTGGCCGAGGTCGATCCGCGGCGCATCGAGCGCGTCGTGCGGAACCTGGTGGTCAACGCCATCGAGCACGGCGAGGGCCGGGACGTGGTCGTGCGGCTGGCGTCCGCGCCGGACGGCGGGGCCGTGGCGGTCGCCGTGCGGGACTACGGCATCGGGCTGCGCACGGGCGAGGCGGACCGGGTCTTCAGCCGCTTCTGGCGGGCCGACCCGGCGCGGGCCAGGACCACGGGCGGCACCGGGCTCGGGCTGTCGATCGCGCTGGAGGACGCGCACCTGCACGGTGGGCGGCTGGAGGCGTGGGGCGAGCCGGGCGGTGGCGCCCAGTTCCGGCTGACGCTGCCGCGCAGCGTGGGCGGCGGGCTGAGCGGTTCGCCGCTGCCGCTGGAGCCGGCCGACTCGCGGGCCCGGCGGGCGCGGGAGGGGCGCGCGGTGGCGCGTTCCGGGGCGGTGGCGGCGGGCGCCGACACCAGGGAGCCGGACGGGGAGGACGGCCATGGCAACTGACCGGATCCGCATACGCGGCGCGCGGGTGCGAACGGTCGGCGCGCTGCTGGCCGGCGCGCTGCTGCTGACGGGGTGTGCCTCGATGCCGGGCGGCGGCCCGGTGCAGGAGGTCGAGTCCTCGCAGCGCCCCGAGGGCGAGTCGCAGGTGCTGGTCTACGGCGTTCCGCCGGAGGAGGGCATGACGCCGCTCCAGATCGTGCGGGGCTTCCTGGAGGCGATCACCAGCGACGAGGCGCGGTTCGAGACGGCGAAGAAGTACCTGACGCCGGACGCGGCGCGGGAGTGGGACCCGTTCTCCGGGATCACCGTGCTCTCCGGCGGCCCGGACGGCCTGACCAACCCGGGCGGGGACCCCTCGCTCGCCAGGCTCAGCGGCACCCGGCTGGCGACGGTGGACGACGCGCGCGTGTACACGGCGGTGGACGACCCGTACTCGGTGTCGTTCCGGCTGGCGCAGGTGGACGGCGAGTGGCGGATCGACTCGCTGGAGGACGGGCTGGTGATGGGCGAGGCCGACTTCCGCCGCATCTACCGCTCCGTGGACACGTTCTACTTCGCCGAACTGGGCGGCGAGGCGGGGCGGGTCGCGGACGGCGGCGAGGTGCTGGTGTCCGACCCGGTGTATGTGCGCCGCCGGATCGACCCGGTGGGGGACATCGTGGGGGCGCTGCTCGACGGGCCCAGCGACTGGTACGCGCCCGTGGTCACCTCGGCCTTCCCGGAGGGGGTGACGCTGGCCGAGGACCGGCCGGTGATCGGCGAGTCCGGCCGGCTGACGGTGGGGCTGGAGGGCCTGCCCGGCGATCTGCCGGGGGACCGCTGCGAGCAGATGGCGGCCCAGCTTCTCTACACGGTGACGGAGGTGTCCTCCGGGGATCTGTCGGAGGCGCGGCTCGTCGACGGGAACGGCGCCCAGGTGTGCGCCGTGAGCCGGACCGAGGCCGAGTCGTCGGCGCCCGGCCTGCTGGACGGCGAGCTGAACCGCGCGTACTTCCTCGACGAGGAGGGGCGGCTGGTGTCCCTGTCCGCCACCGACCCGGACTCGGCGCCGCGGCCGGTCGGCGGCCCGCTGGGCGCGGCGGAGGCGCAGTTGCGCGGCGCGGCGGTCAGCCGGGACGGGGAGACGGCGGCGGGCGTCAGCGCGGACGGCTCGACGCTGTTCGTGTCCTCGCTGAGCAAGGCGGACGCGCAGAGCGCGACGGCGCTGACCAGCGACTCGCCCGGGGCGGACACCGGGCTGAGCGCGCCGAGCTGGGACGGGCTGGGCGACCTGTGGGTCGCCGACCGCTCGGCCGAGGGGTCGCGGCTGCTGCGGCTGAGCGGCGGCGAGGGCACGGCCCGCGAGATACCGGTGACCGGCCTGGCGCCGGGCGCGCGGATCGAGGCGCTGCGCGTGGCGTCGGACGGTGTGCGGGTCGCGATGCTGATCAACGAGAACGGGCACACGACGCTCCAGCTCGGGCGCATCGAACGCGTGAGCGCGGGCGAGGGCGAGGGCGAGACGGTCACCGTCAACGCGCTGCGCGAGATCGCGCCCCAGCTCGAGGACGCGACCGCGGTGTCCTGGGCCGGGGACAGCAGGCTCGTGGTGGTGGGGCGGCCGGCCGACGGCGGGCAGCAGCTCCAGTACGTGATCACCGACGGCTCCCCGGTCAACGTGGCGACCATGGTGGGCTTCGGCGATGTCACCGGGGTGGCCGCCGCGGAGGACGAGCAGCGCCCGCTGCTGGCGGACACCGGCGATTCCATGGCCCGGCTCCAGGAAGGGCAGTGGAAGTTCATCCCCGGCGCGGAGCAGGGGAGTTCACCGGTCTATCCGGGCTGACGGAACGCTCCGGGTCCGGTTGTCCACATCCCTCCTTCCGGGGATTGGCCGGGTCCGTCCCCTCCGGCACGGTGGGGGCCATGCGGGGATGGTGGCGGGAGCTCGGTTCGCTGGTGCTGCCCACGGCGTGTGCCGGGTGCGGGGCCGGGCGCGAGGTGTTGTGCGAGGCGTGCCGGCGGGCGGTGTGCGCCGGGCCGGCGCGGCGGGTGCGGCCCGTTCCGGAGCCGGTGGGGCTGCCGCCTGTATACGCCGCCACCGGGTACGCCGACCAGCCGCGGGCGGTCCTGCTCGCCCACAAGGAGCGCGGGATGCTGGCGCTGGCCGCCCCGCTGGGCCGGGCGCTGGCGGTCAGCGTCCGCGCCGTGGCCCCGGCGGCCGGCGCCGGGCGGGCGGTGGGGCTCGTGCCGGTGCCCTCGACGCGGGCCGCGGTCGCGCGGCGCGGCCATGACCCCGTACGGCGGATCGCCCTCGCGGCGGCTCGCCGGCTGCGCGCGGAGGGGCGGGCGGTGCAGGTGCGGCCCGCCCTGCGGATGACCCGCGTGGTCGCCGACCAGGCGGGGCTGACCGCGGCCGAGCGGCGGGCGAACCTGGCCGGGGCACTGGCGGTGCGGCCCGGGGCGCTGCGGCCGGGGGATCCGGTGCTGCTGGTGGACGATCTGGTCACCACGGGGGCCTCGCTCACCGAGGCGGCGCGCGCGGTCACCGCGGCCGGTGGCACCGTGCTGGGCGCGGCCGTCGTCGCGGGTCCTTCGTTCGAGTGGTCTTACGCTACGCGCCGGTAGGGGTGCCAATCGAGCCTTCACGGAGGTACGTTCGGTATCAGGCGGCATGCTCGCCATTCCGGCATAAGTGGATATCAACCGCTTTCCAGCGACTGTTCGACTTCGGATCTTCCTCTTCGAGTTCAGGAGGGTGTTGATCTTCCTCCCGGGGGAGAAGGAGGTGAAAGTCGTAACCCCGATGTAACGCCGGGAACGTGCCGTGGACACCGGCACTTTCCGGACCAGTGCACGAAGGGCGTCCCCGCCAGAGATGGCGGTGCCGCCCGGGAACGGAGTTCTGCGTGGACATCGTCGTCAAGGGCCGCAAGACCGAGGTGCCGGAGCGATTCCGGCGGCACGTGGCCGAGAAGCTGAAGCTGGAAAAGATCCAGAGGATCGACGGCAAGGTGACCCGCCTCGACGTGGAAGTGTCCAAGGAGCACAACCCGCGTCAGGCAGACCGTTCCGACCGGGTGGAGATCACGCTGCGCCACCGCGGTCCCGTCGTGCGGGCCGAGGCGTCGGCCGCCGACCCGTACGGAGCCCTGGATCTGGCCGTGGAGAAGCTGGAGTCCAGGCTGCGCAGGCAGCACGACAAGCGCCGCTCCCGCCGCGGCCGGGACCGCATCCCGGCCAGCGAGGTCGCCGCGGTGACACCCGAGGCGGCCATGCTCAACGGGGACGGCGTGCTCGTGTCCGCCCTCCCGGGCGAGCCGGAGCCCGCCGCCGAGCCGACCCTGCGGCGCATCGGATCGGTCGTGGTCGAGGGGGACGGGCCGCTGGTCGTCCGGGAGAAGACCCACGCGGCGGCCCCGATGTCGCTCGGACAGGCCCTGTACGAAATGGAGTTGGTGGGGCACGACTTCTATCTCTTCGTCGACGCCGACACCAAGCAGCCCAGCGTCGTCTACCGCCGGCACGCGTATGACTACGGAGTGATCCACCTGGAGCCGGACCCACTGGCCGAGGAGACGGCCCCGGAGGAGGCCGGAGGCGCGCTGGGCGGCTGACCCGTCCGCTGCCAACGGGCACCCCCCGGCCGGAACACGGACCTGGCCGGGGGTGCCGCCATGGAATCATGGGGTTGCCGATTGTGGCAGTCGCGTATCGACCGGCAGGGGGAGGAACGATGGTGGACACTTTCGGACCCGCGATGTCCCAGGGGCAGCGCCGCCTGGCCCGCGAGACGCCGTCCCAGGAGCAGCGGGAGCCGATCAGGGTGCTGGTCGTGGACGACCACGAGCTCTTCCGGCGGGGGCTGGAGATCGTGCTCGCCCAGGAGGAGGACATCCTGGTCGTCGGCGAGGCGGGGGACGGCGCGGAGGCCGTGGAGAAGGCCGCCGACCTGCTGCCCGACATCGTGCTGATGGACGTGCGCATGCCGCGCCGGGGCGGGATCGAGGCATGCACCTCCATCAAGGAAGTCGCCCCCAGCGCGCGGATCATCATGCTGACGATCAGCGACGAGGAGGCCGACCTCTACGACGCGATCAAGGCCGGCGCGACGGGCTACCTGCTCAAGGAGATCTCGACGGACGAGGTCACCGCGGCGATCCGGGCCGTGGCCGACGGCCAGTCGCAGATCAGCCCCTCGATGGCGGCCAAGCTGCTGACCGAGTTCAAGGCGCTGATCCAGCGCACCGACGAGCGCCGCCTGGTCCCGGCCCCGAAGCTGACCGACCGGGAGCTGGAGGTGCTCAAGCTGGTCGCCACCGGCAAGAACAACCGGGACATCGCCAAGGACCTGTTCATCAGCGAGAACACCGTGAAGAACCACGTGCGGAACATCCTGGAGAAGCTTCAGCTCCACTCCCGGATGGAGGCCGTGGTCTACGCGATGCGCGAGAAGATCCTGGATCTGGGCACCGGTTGACGATCGGGCCCCCCGCGGCTCCCTCTCCCGTGGCTCATATCTCCACGCGGGCCACCTCGTTCACCAGCGCGTCGTGCAACTCCTCCGGCGTCGTCCGCTCGACCCTGATCTCCGTGCAGTTGACCCACCGCGCGGCCTCCGCCAGCGCCTCGGCCATCGCCGGTATCGCCTTGACCGCCCGCGCCGGTCCGCCCTCGAACGCGGCGTGCCGCGCGACCAGCGTGCTGCCCTCGCGCGCCGGATCCACCCGGCCCAGCAGCTTGCCGCCGGACAGCAGCGGCATCGAGAAATAGCCGTAGATCCGCTTGGGCCTGGGCACATACGCCTCCAGCCGGTGCACGAACCCGAAGATCCGCTCCGTGCGCGGCCGGTCCCAGATGAGCGAGTCGAACGGCGAGAGCAGCGTGGTGCGGTGCCGCCCCCGGGGCGCGGTGGCCAGCGCGGCCGGATCGGCCCAGGCCCGGTGCCGGCCGCTCCGCCCGTCGGCCGTGCCCCAGCCCGCCACCTCCACCGGGACCAGCCCGGTGTCCCGGACGACGGACTCCACCTGCTCCGACGACAGCCGGTGGTAGTCGGCGAGATCGGCCTGCGTGGCCACGCCCATCGCCGCCCCCGCCTGCGCCACCAGCCGGCGCACGCACTCCGCGTCGTCAAGGTCGTCGTGGTACAGCTCACCCGGGATCGCGCGCTCGGCCAGGTCGTACACCCGCTTCCAGCCGCGCCGCCGCGTGCACACCACGTCCCCGTGCATCAGGGCCCGTTCGACCGCGATCTTGGAGTCGCTCCAGTCCCACCACGGCCCGCCGTTCTTCGCGCCGCCCAGCTCGGTGGCGGTCAGCGGGCCCTCGGCGCGGAGCTGGTCGAGCACCTTCTCGTAGGTGCTGGGAGCCAGCTCGTGATGCCAGGACCGGCGGGCGCGGTACGCGCGGCGGCGGAACGCGAACAGCGGCCACTCCTCGATCGGGAGCACACAGGCGGCGTGCGACCAGTACTCGAAGGCGTGGTCCCCCGGCCAGTACGCCGCCTCCACCGCCTGCCGTCCCACCGCGCCGAGACGGGCGTAGGGCAGCAGCTCGTGGGAGCGGGCGAGCACCGAGATCGTGTCGAGCTGAACGGCCCCGAGCCGCCGCAGGACACCGCGCACCCCGGCCCGGCGGTCCACGGCGCCGAGCAGCCCCTGCGCGCGCAGCGCGATCCGGCGGGCCTCGTCGGCGGACAGTTGCAACGATGCGGAGGTCATGCGAGGGATCGTAGAGCGGAGCACTGACACTCCTTGCGGCACTCGCATACCATGGCCGGTGCGGCGGGGCCATCTCGCTGTGCCCGCGCTTCCCAACCGAGCCACGCCCGACCGGCAAGGAGACCAGCCCTCGTGTCCGTCTTCAACAAGATCATGCGTGCAGGCGAAGGCAAGATCCTGCGCAGGCTGAATCGCCTCGCCAACCAGGTGAACTCCATTGAAGAGGACTTCGTCGACCTGTCCGACGCCGAGCTGCGCGCCCTCACCGACGAGTACCGGGAGCGCTTCGCGGACGGTGAGAGTCTTGACGATCTCCTGCCGGAGGCGTTCGCCACGGTCCGGGAGGCGGCCAAGCGCGTACTGGGCCAGCGCCACTACGACGTGCAGCTCATGGGCGGCGCGGCGCTGCACCTCGGCTATGTCGCCGAGATGAAGACCGGTGAGGGCAAGACGCTGGTCGGCACGCTGCCCGCGTATCTCAACGCCCTGGCGGGTGAGGGCGTTCACCTCATCACCACCAACGACTACCTGGCGCAGCGCGACTCCGAGTGGATGGGCCGGGTGCACCGCTTCCTGGGCCTGACCGTCGGCTGCATCACGGCGGGCATGCCGCCGTCCAAGCGCCGCCAGCAGTACGCGTGCGACATCACGTACGGCACGAACAACGAGTTCGGATTCGACTTCCTGCGCGACAACATGGCGTGGTCGAAGGAGGAACTGGTGCAGCGCGGGCACAACTACGCGATCGTCGACGAGGTCGACTCGATCCTCATCGACGAGGCGCGCACCCCGCTGATCATCTCCGGCCCGGCCGACCAGGCGACCAAGTGGTACGCGGACTTCGCCAAGCTGGTGCAGCGTCTGGAGAAGGGCGAGCCGGCCGTGCCCACCCGGCAGCAGGCCGAGACCGGCGACTACGACGTGGACGAGAAGAAGCGCACCGTCGCGATCCACGACGCGGGCGTCACCAAGGTCGAGGACTGGCTGGGCATCGACAACCTCTACGAGTCGGTGAACACCCCGCTGGTCGGCTACTTGAACAACGCCATCAAGGCCAAGGAGCTCTACAAGAAGGACAAGGACTACGTCGTCCTGGACGGCGAGGTCGTGATCGTCGACGAGCACACCGGGCGCATCCTGGCCGGCCGCCGCTACAACGAGGGCATGCACCAGGCGATCGAGGCCAAGGAGGGGGTGAAGATCAAGGACGAGAACCAGACCCTCGCCAAGATCACCCTCCAGAACTACTTCCGCCTCTACGGCAAGCTCGCCGGCATGACCGGTACGGCCATGACCGAGGCCGCCGAGTTCCACCAGATCTACAAGCTCGGCGTGGTGCCCATCCCGACCAACCGCCCGATGGCGCGCACCGACCGTTCCGACCTCATCTACCGCACCGAGGTGGCCAAGTTCGCCGCGGTCGTCGACGACATCGTGGAGAAGCACGAGGCGGGCCAGCCCGTGCTGGTCGGCACCACCTCGGTCGAGAAGTCGGAGTACCTCTCCCAGCAGTTGAACAAGCGCGGGGTGCGGCACGAGGTGCTCAACGCGAAGAACCACGAGCGCGAGGCCGCGATCGTCGCCAAGGCCGGCCGCAGGGCCGCGGTCACCGTCGCCACCAACATGGCCGGCCGCGGTACCGACATCAAGCTCGGCGGGAACCCGGACGACATCGCCGAGGGCGAGCTGCGCGCCAAGGGCCTGGACCCCGTGGAGAACGCGGAGGAGTGGGCCGCGGCCCTGCCCGGCGCGCTGGAGCGGGCCGAGCAGGCGGTCGCCGCCGAGTTCGAGGAGGTCAAGGAGCTCGGCGGGCTGTATGTGCTGGGCACCGAGCGGCACGAGTCGCGCCGCATCGACAACCAGCTCCGCGGCCGTTCCGGCCGGCAGGGCGACCCGGGCGAGTCCCGCTTCTACCTGTCGCTCGGCGACGACCTGATGCGGCTGTTCAAGGCGCAGATGGTCGAGCGCGTGATGTCCATGGCCAACGTCCCCGACGACGTGCCGATCGAGAACAAGATGGTCACCCGCGCCATCGCCTCCGCCCAGGGCCAGGTCGAGCAGCAGAACTTCGAGATCCGGAAGAACGTTCTGAAGTACGACGAGGTGCTCAACCGGCAGCGCGAGGTCATCTACAGCGAGCGGCGCCGGGTGCTGGAGGGCGAGGACCTGCACGAGCAGGTGCGGTTCTTCATGGATGACACGATCGAGGCCTATGTGCGGGCCGAGACGGTCGAGGGCTTCGCCGAGGAATGGGACATGGAGCGGCTGTGGGGCGCGTTCAAGCAGCTCTACCCGGTGAAGGTCACGGTGGAGGAGCTGGAGGAGGAGGCCGGCGGCCGCGAGGGGCTGACCCCCGAGTTCCTCACCGAGTCCATCAAGGAGGACATCCACGCGCAGTACGACAAGCGCGAGGAGGAGCTGGGCTCCGAGGTGATGCGCGAGCTGGAGCGCCGCGTGGTGCTGTCGGTGCTGGACCGCAAGTGGCGTGAGCACCTCTACGAGATGGACTACCTCCAGGAGGGCATCGGGCTGCGCGCGATGGCGCAGCGCGACCCGGTGGTGGAGTTCCAGCGCGAGGGCTTCGACATGTTCACCGCCATGATGGACGGCATCAAGGAGGAGTCCGTCGGCTACCTGTTCAACCTGGAGGTCCAGGTCGAGCGGCAGGTCGAGCAGGTGCCGGTGCAGGGTGGCGAGAAGCAGCCCGCGGAGGTCGCGGCGGGCGAGCCGCAGGAGGCGGTGCCGGCCGGCGCCCCGCCGCGGGCCGGGGCCCCGGCGATCCGCGCGAAGGGCCTGGAGGTACCCAAGCGCGCCGACCGGCTGCACTTCTCGGCGCCGACGGTGGACGGCGCGGGTGGCGTCGTCGAGGGCGACTTCTCGGCGGACACCGCCGGTGCGACCGAGGGCGGCGCGCCCACGACGGGCGGCCGGGCGGAGCGGCGGAAGGCCCAGAAGGGCGGCCGGCGCCGCAAGAAGTGACGCCCGCACGCTGAACACGACGCCCGTCCGGCCGCTGGCCGGGCGGGCGTTCGGCGTTCCGTCCGGTGCGTGCGGTTCAGGGAACGGTGTCCAGCTCCACGGCGGAGCACTGCCAACGGCCGTCGCCGGGGCGGCGGTCGAGGCGGAACGCGAAGGCGCGGGTGCGGTCGCCGGCGCCGATGCGGGCGAACGCCTCGATGGCCTCGGAGCTGGGGCGGCAGACGCCGACGCCGACCAGGACGGGGGCCCGGCCGCCCGGGGGCGGGCGCAGCGGGGCGCGCGGCGCGAGGCGGCTGAGCTGTTCGTACGCGCGCTGGTGCGCGTGGCCGAGCATCACGTGCACCGGGCGCTGGCCGCTGAGAACGAGCAGGAGCTGCTCGGCGAACCAGTCCTGGGGCCCGCGGCGGCGGGCGGTGATCCGCCGCGCGGGGCGGCGCGAGTCGGTGCGGCGTGCGTTCGTGCGCGAACTGGGGCCGCGCTTGCCGGTCTTCATGGTGAGACCACCCCCCGAGAGAAGCTACCGACCAGTAACTGAAGCGGATTGTAATGGGGTGATCACAGAGAGGCAAGGCGGGTCCGCCTGGTACAGTGACCCCGCTCGCGGGTCGGACAGAAAGCGGCAGTTGATGCGCGTCTACGTTCCCCTCACACTTTCCTGGCTCGCCCGGCTGCACAAGGCCGGCGAGGCCGGACCCGCGCCCCTGACCGCCTACGCCGTCACTCCGGCGCTGCGCGAGTGGTACCTCTCGGGGAACGAGGAGGAGCTGGAGTACGCCGCTCTCAGCCGCGCCGCCCAGGCCTCGCTGCGGCTGCTCGCGATGGACCCGACGGCCGCCCGGCGGCGCGTGGTGGTCGCCGCGGACGTGCCCGACCGGACGGCCGTCGCCGACCCCGACCGGGCCCTGGACGCCGAGGCGCTGGGCGAGGTGCGGCTGACCGAGCCCGTTCCGCTGGCGAAGATCGCGGCCGTGCACGTGGACGCGCCCGACGCCGCCGCCGATATCGCGGTGGCGGCCGACGCCGTGGGCGCGGCGGACCTGGGCGACGACGACGCGAGGTTCACCGTGGACGGCGCCGCCGACCACGAGCTGCTGTGGTACGCGGTGCAGGAGATCGACGGCCTCGTGTGAGTTTGTCAGTGGGAGGACGTACCGTCGGCCCCATGGCTGCGCACATCGTCTGGGACTGGAACGGGACCCTCCTGCACGACATCGACGTGGTGATCGACGCGACGAACGCGTCCTTCGCCGAGATCGGCATACCGCCCATCACCCTGGAGCGGTACCGGGAGCTGTACTGCGTGCCCGTTCCCAAGTTCTACGAGCGGCTGCTCGGCCGGCTGCCCAGCGACGAGGAGTGGGCGGTGATGGACAGCACGTTCCACCGGCACTACTTCGCCCGGTCCGACACGGCCGGGCTCGCGGAGGGCGCGGCGCGGCTGCTGGCGGAGTGGCAGGCGGCGGGCCGCACCCAGTCGGTGTGCTCCCTCGCCCCGCACGAGCGGCTGCTGCCCTGGGTGAGCAGGCTGGGCATCGCGGCGCACTTCACCCGGGTCGACGGGAACACCGGGGACAGCATCGTGACGGGCAAGGCCGAGCAGATGGCCCGCCACCTGGCCGCGCTCGCCGGCGTGGACCCGGGGCGCGTGGTGGTCATCGGCGATGCCACGGACGACGCGGCCGCCGCCGCGCACGCCGGGGTCCGGGCGGTGCTGTACACCGGTGGCTCGCACAGCAGGCGCAGCCTGCTCGCGGCCGGGGTGCCGGTGGTGGACAGCCTGGACGAAGCCGTCGCGGTGGCCGAGGAGTTGGCGGTTCACGGGTGAATCGACCGGCGATTCGAGAGGGTGCGGACAGTCCGGATTTCACCTGGCGATGACTCGCGCGTCAAAGGCGGGGCGCTAGCCTTGCCCCTGTGATCAGTGCGATATCGGCTGGCGTCCCGGCCGGAGGCGACGCGGCCTCCCCTCGGCGCCCGGTGCTCACCCGGGCCAGCTTCGCCACTGGTCCGTGCCGCCGGGCGCGACCATGCCGCGAGATCGAGCGTGCCCGGTGATTCGATTCTCGACGTCACGCAACGGCGCGCGACAGGAGCCAGAGGACATGCAGACCAAGCTGGACGAAGCCAAGGCTGAACTACTGACACAGGCCGCCCAGGTGGCGGAGGGGGGCACGGCCGGGGCACCACCCGGGCCGGGCATGGACTCCGCCGCGATCCGGGCGTACCTCCAGCGCTACTACCTCTACATCGCCCCCGAGGATCTGGCCGACCGCGAGCCGGTCGACGTGTACGGCGCCGCGTTCGCGCATCTCCGGCTGGCCGCACACCGGCCGCAGGGCACCGCGGAAGTGCGGGTGTACACCCCCACCGTCGAGGAGATGGGCTGGACGTGCAGCCACACTCTGGTCGAGGTCGTCACCGACGACATGCCCTTCCTGGTCGATTCCGTCACCAATGAACTGTCCCGGCTGGGCCGGGGGATTCACCTCGTCATCCACCCGCAGATCACCGTCCGCCGCGACGTGACCGGCCGGCTCCTTCAGGTACTGGACGCCACGGGGGGCGCGGACGAGCTGCCCCCCGACGCCGTGGTCGAGAGCTGGATCCATGTCGAGATCGACCGGGAGACGGACCGGGCCGATCTGGAGCAGATGGAGACGGGCCTGCGCCGGGTGCTCAGCGACGCCCGGGAGGCCGTCGAGGACTGGCGGAAGATGCGCGCCGCCGCGCTGCGCATCGCCGAGGGGCTGCCCACCGAGCCGCTGTCGGAGGAGCTGCGCGAGCCGGACATCGAGGAGGCGCAGGAGCTGCTGCGGTGGCTGGCCGCGGACCACTTCACGTTCCTCGGGTACCGCGAGTACGAGCTCGCCCGCGAGGACAACGGCGGCGCCGGTGACGTGCTGCGCGCCGTTCCCGGCACCGGGCTGGGCATCCTGCGCTCCGACCCCGCGCCCGGCCCGGACACCGGCGACCCCGGCGCCTCGGCCGCGTTCGGCCGGCTGTCCTCCTCCGCCCGCGCGAAGGCGCGCGAGCCGCGGCTGCTGATCCTCACCAAGGCGAACAGCCGGGCCACCGTGCACCGCCGCTCCTACCTGGACTACATCGGCGTCAAGAAGTTCGACGCCGAGGGCCGGGTCATCGGCGAGCGCCGCTTTCTGGGGCTGTTCTCCGCCGCCGCCTACACCGAGTCCGTCCGGCGGATCCCCGTCATCCGGCGGAAGGTGTCGGAGGTGCTGGCCGCCGCCGGGTTCGCCGCCGACAGCCACAGCGGGCGGGACCTGCTCCAGATCCTGGAGACCTATCCGCGCGACGAGCTGTTCCAGACGCCCACCGAGACGCTGCGCGGCATCGCCACCTCCGTGCTCCACCTCCAGGAGCGGCGCCGGCTGCGGCTGTTCCTGCGCCAGGAGGAGTACGGGCGGTACTACTCGGCGCTGGTGTATCTGCCGCGCGACCGCTACACCACCTCGGTCCGGCTGCGGCTGACCGACATCCTCCGCGAGGAACTGGACGGCACCAGCGTCGACTTCACCGCGTGGAACACCGAAGGCGTGCTTTCCCGGCTGCACTTCGTCATCCGTGTGGCGCCCGGCACCGAGCTGCCCGAGCTCACCGACGCCGACGTGGACCGCATCGAGCGCAGGCTCGCCGAGGCGTCCCGCTCCTGGACCGACGGCTTCGCCGACGCGCTGCTGGCCGAGTGCGGCGAGGAGCAGGCCGCGGAGCTGGGCGGCCGTTTCCACGACGCCTTCCCCGAGGGCTACAAGGCGGACTTCCCGCCGCGCGTCGCCGTCGCCGACGTGAGTTACGTGGCCGGGCTGCGTCCCGCCCCCGGCAAGGACTTCGCGCTCAGCCTGTACGAGCCGGTCAACGCGGGGCCCGGCGAGCGGCGGTTCAAGATCTACCGCACCGGCGAGCCCGTCTCGCTCTCCGCCGTGCTGCCCGTCCTCCAGTGCCTGGGCGTCGAGGTCGTGGACGAGCGGCCCTACGAGCTGCGCCCGGCGGGCGGGCCGACCGCCTGGATCTACGACTTCGGCCTGCGCGTTCCCGAGACGCTGGCCTCCGGCCTGGGCGGGGACGCCCGCGAGCGGTTCCAGGAGGCGTTCGCCGCGGCCTGGACCGGCGCCGCGGAGAACGACGGCTTCAACGCCCTGGTGCTCTCCGCCGGGCTCACCTGGCGCGAGGCGATGGTGCTGCGCGCCTACGCCAAGTACCTGTGGCAGGCGGGCGCCCGGTTCAACCAGGAGACGATGGAGGCCACCCTCCGAAAGAACGCCCACACCACGCGCCTGCTGGTGAGCCTGTTCGAGGCCCGGCTGTCGCCGCAGCGGCAGGCGGCCGGCCGGGAGTTGACCGACGGCCTGCTGGAGGAGCTGGACGGCGCCCTGGAGCATGTGGCGAATCTCGACGAGGACCGGGTGCTGCGCGCGTTCCTCACCGTCGTGAAGGCCACCCTGCGCACCAACTACTGGCAGGTGGACAGCGCGGGCGCCCCGCACGCCTACCTGTCGATGAAGCTGGAGCCCAAGGCCATTCCCGAACTGCCGCAGCCGCGGCCCGCGTTCGAGATCTGGGTGTACTCGCCCCGGGTGGAGGGCGTGCATCTGCGGTTCGGCAAGGTGGCCCGGGGCGGACTGCGCTGGTCCGACCGCCGCGAGGACTTCCGCACCGAGATCCTGGGCCTGGTCAAGGCGCAGGAGGTCAAGAACACGGTGATCGTCCCGGTCGGCGCGAAGGGCGGGTTCGTCGCCAAGCGGCTGCCCGACCCGGCCGCCGACCGCGACGCCTGGCTGGCCGAGGGCATCGCCTGCTACCGGACGTTCATCTCCGGCCTGCTGGACATCACGGACAACTTGGTGGACGGCCGCGTCGTGCCGCCCGCGGACGTCGTGCGGCACGACGGCGACGACACGTATCTGGTCGTCGCCGCCGACAAGGGCACCGCCACGTTCTCCGACATCGCCAACGAGGTGGCGACGTCCTACGGGTTCTGGCTGGGCGACGCGTTCGCCTCCGGCGGCTCGGCCGGCTACGACCACAAGGGCATGGGCATCACCGCCCGCGGCGCCTGGGAGTCGGTCAAGCGGCACTTCCGCGAGCTGGGGCACGACACCCAGACACAGGACTTCACCGTGGCCGGGATCGGCGACATGTCCGGCGACGTCTTCGGCAACGGGATGCTGCTGTCGGAGCACATCCGGCTGGTGGCCGCCTTCGACCACCGGCACATCTTCCTCGACCCCAGCCCCGACGCCGCCGCGTCGTTCGCCGAGCGCCGGCGCCTGTTCGAGCTGCCCCGCTCCTCCTGGGCCGACTACGACCCCAAGCGGATCTCCAAGGGCGGCGGCGTCCACCCCCGCTCGGCCAAGTCCATCCCGATCACTCCCCAGGTGCGCGCCGCGCTCGGCATCGACAGCCGGGCGGCGGCGCTGACGCCCGCCGAGCTGATGCAGGCGATCCTCAAGGCACCCGTCGACCTCCTGTGGAACGGCGGCATCGGCACCTATGTGAAGGCGTCCGGCGAGACGCACGCCGACGCCGGGGACAAGGCCAACGACGCCATCCGCGTCAACGGCCGCGACCTGCGCGCCAAGGTCGTCGGCGAGGGCGGGAACCTGGGCCTCACCCAGCGCGGGCGCATCGAGTACGCGCTGGCCGGCGGCCGTTGCAACACCGACGCCATCGACAACAGCGCCGGGGTCGACACCTCCGACCACGAGGTCAACATCAAGATCCTGCTCAACTCGGTGGTGGCCAACGGCGATCTGACCGTCAAGCAGCGGAACAAGCTGCTGGCGGAGATGACCGAGGAGGTCGGCGCCCTCGTCCTGCGCAACAACTACGCGCAGAACGTCGCCCTGGCCAACGGCGCCACCACCGCCCCCGGGCTCGTCCTGGCCCACCAGCGCTACATCCGCAAGCTCACGGCGGACGGCAGGCTGGACCGGGAGCTGGAATTCCTGCCCTCGGACGACGAGTTCCGCGAGCGCCGGGCCGCCGGGCGCGGCCTGACCCAGCCCGAGCTGTCGGTGCTGCTGGCCTACGCCAAGCTGACGGTCACCGCCGAGCTGATCGGCACCGATCTGCCGGACGACCCGTACGTCAGCAGGCTCCTGCACGCGTACTTCCCGACGGCGCTCGGCGAGCGGTTCGCCGACCGCGTCGAGATGCACGCGCTGCGCCGCGAGATCATCACCACCCTGCTGGTCAACGACACGATCAACGTGGGCGGTTGCTCGTTCGTCCACCGCATGCAGGAGGAGTCCGGCGCGTCCACCGAGGAGATCGTGCGGGCGCACACCGCCTCCCGCGTCATCTTCGGCCTGGCCGACATCTGGGACACCGCCGAGCGCCTGGACAACGAGGTGGCGGCCACGACCCTCACCCGCATCCGGCTGCACGGCCGGCGGCTGGTGGAGCGCGGCGCCCGCTGGCTGCTCAACAACCGCCCGCAGCCGCTGAAGCTGGCCGACACCATCGACCTGTTCGCCGACCGGGTCGGCCATGTCTGGCAGGAGCTGCCCAAGCTGCTGCGCGGACAGGATCTGAAGTGGCACGCCACGGTGCTGGACGAGCTGACGGGGGCCGGGGTGCCCGCCGAGCTGGCGCATCAGGTCGCCGGGTTCTCGGCCGCCTTCCCGGCGCTGGACGTGGTGGCCGTCGCCGACCGCACCGGCCGCGCGCTGCTGGACGTCGCCGAGGTGTACTACCACCTCAGCGACGAGCTGGGCATCTCCCGGCTCCAGGACCGGATCAGCGAGCTGCCGCGCGCCGACCGCTGGCAGTCCATGGCCCGCACGGCGATCCGCGAGGACCTGTACGCGGCGCACCAGTTGATCACCGCCGATGTGCTGGCGGTGGGCGACGCGGACGCCGACCCGGAGGAGAGGTTCGCGGCCTGGGCCCAGCGCAACGCCGCGGTCCTCGGCCGGGCGCGGAACACCCTGGGGGAGATTCAGTCCTCGGACAGCTTCGACCTGGCGAATCTGTCGGTGGCCATGCGGACGATGCGCACCCTGCTGCGGGCCAACCGCTGAGCCAGGGGGCCTCTCATCACCGGCCGCTGGGGCGGGCGCGGACGTGCATGCGCTCGCCCTGGCTGCCGAACAGGCTGAGGATCTCCACGGGCTGCTCGTCAGCGCTGCCGAACCAGTGCGGCAGCCGCGTGTCGAACTCGGCCGCCTCGCCCTGCCGCAGCACCAGATCCCGGTCGCCGAGCACCAGTCGCAGCCGCCCGGCCAGGACGTACAGCCACTCATAGCCCTCGTGCGTTTTCGGGTCCGGATCCTGCCGCCCGCCCGGGACGATGATCTTGAACGCCTGGAGCGCGCCGGGCTGCCGGGTGAGCGGCACCACCGTCCTGCCGTGGGCGATGCGCGGCGAGAGCCGGACGCGCGGATCGCCGGCCTCGGGCGCGCCCACCAGCTCGTCCAGCGGCACCTGGTGGGCCTGGGCGATGGGCAGCAGCAACTCCAGGCTGGGCCGCCGCTGCCCGGACTCCAGCCGGGACAGGGTGCTGGTGGAGATGCCGGTGGCCGCCGAGAGCGCGGCCAGCGTCACCCCCCGTCGCGAACGCAGCCGCCGCAGCCGGGGACCGACCCCGGCCAGGACGTCGCCTATCTCCGCCGAGAACTCCTGGGCCATGCGGCCATTCCACCCGGCCGTCCCCAGGACGGCAACAACGATTGCCGCGAGGCGGCTCAGCCGCGGGCGCAGGCGGGGTGGGCGGAACGCGGACGCGGGGCCGAGGCGCCGCGCACGGTGACCGCGCCCGGCACCGGACGGCGGTCCTCGTGGGGCACGACGGGCGGGATGCCGCGGCCGTCCAGGAAGACCTGGCGCACGACGCGTTCGGCCGCGAACCCGTCGCCGTAGGGGCAGAAGCGCCGCCGGAACGCCGCCCGCCGCGCGGCGACCTCCGGGTCCGTCCACAGCCGGGGACCGGACAGGGCGGCGACCAGTTCGGCCTCGGTGCGGGTGACCGGCCCGGGCGCGGCGGCCGGCAGATCGAGGTAGGCGCCGTGCACGGCCCGGTACGCCTCCCAGTCGTCGGCGTGCAGGATGATCGGCCGGTCCAGCCCGGCGTAGTCGAAGAGCAGTGGCGCGTAGTCGGTGACCAGCGCGTCCGCCGCCAGGCACAGCTCCTCCGGCCGGGGGTGCGCGGTGACGTCGAGCACGCCCGCGCCGGCGCGTTGGGGACCGCCGGGGGCGTGCACCAACAGCAGGAAGCCGGGGCCGAGTTCGCGGGCCACCCGCCCGGGGTCGAACGGCGGCCGGGCGCGGTCGTAGCCGCGCGGCGCGGGGGCGTAGAGCACGGCGAGCACGCCCTCGGGAACGCCGAGCGCGGCGCGCACGCGGTGCACCCCGGCCGGTGTGGCGGTGTGGAACAGATCGGCGCGCGGCGAGCCGAACTCGAGCGTCACATAGGCGGACGGGAAGGCGCCCTCCCGGGCGAGGGTGGCGTGCCGGCTCGGCGAGAGGCAGTAGTCCCAGCCGTCGATCTGCCGCAGCAGCCGGGGCAGATCGCGGCCCGGCGCGTCCAGGCCCGTGTGCGCGACGGGGGTGCCGCGGTGGGTCTGGAGGCGGCGCTGGCCGCGCCGTTTGACGAGCGTGTCGGGGAAGTCGCAGTCGCTGACGAGGAAACGGGCGCGCGCCAGCGCCGTCCGGTGGGCGGCGGTGCCCGGCACCAGGGGGCGCACGCCGGCGGGCAGCGGGCCGGGGGAGGGGCCGGTGATCCAGGCGGTCCGGATGGCGGGGGCGAGTTGGCGCACCTTGGCCTCGATGGCGGCCGGATCGCCCGCGTAGGCGCCGCCGTCGCTGGTGAACACGGCGAGCCGGCGGTCGAGCGGGCGGCACAACTGGAGCCGGTAGTGCGCGCCGAGCAGGGCGGCGCGCAGCCGGCCGCGGGTGCGGGCGCGCGCCCGGCGCATCAGCCGGTGCCAGGACAGCAGTAGGGAGAACGCGCGCCGCGCGCCGAGGCGCAGCAGCAACGTCCGCAGCCCGGCCCTCCGGCGCCGCCCGCCGCCCAGGGCCGTGGCCCCCGCGGCGGCGCGGTGGCGGCGGCAGAGCGCGGCGCCGCGCCGGAAGAACTCCGCGCGGTCGGCGGCCGGCAGCCGGTCCGGCGCGCGGTAGACGGCGGTGAGGTGATCGACCATGCGGCGGTGGAGCGCGGGCCGCCAGCGGTCGCCGTCGGGCAGGGTGGCGAGCCGGTCGAAGACCCGGTCCCACTGGGTGAGGACGTCGAAGCGGCGGCGGCCCGCGGTGCGGGTCCGGCCGCCGTGCCGCCGTCCCCGGTGGCGCACGCAGACCCGGTCCAGCACGGCGATGGACGCGGCGGCGGCGAGCGCGGGATAGACGAACGGCAGGTCCTGGTAGTGGCCGGGCGGGAAGCGCAGGTCCAGCCCCTCGACGAGATCGCGGCGGTAGACGCCGGCCCAGGCGGCGGGCGGCAGCCGCAGCAGCGCGGGGCGTTCGGCCAGGGGACGGGCGGCAGCGGCGGGACCGCGGTCGGCGAGGAGCCCGGGCCGGACGCCGGGCGCGACGGCGCCGTGCCAGGCGACGCGGACGTGGTCGAACAGCAGCAGGTCGGGCTCGCCGGCGTCGGCCAGGCGGGCGGAGACGGCGGCCAGGGCGCCGGGCGCCAGGGTGTCGTCGCCGTCGAGGAAGAGCACGTACTCCCCGCTCGCCCGGTCCAGGGCGGCGTTGCGGGCGGGGCCGGGACCCGCGTTGCGGGGCAGGCGCAGACCGGTGACCCGGGCGTCGGCGGCGGCCGTCTCGGCGATGATGTCGCCGCACGCGTCCGGCGACGCGTCGTCCACCGCGATCAGCTCGAAGTCCCGGAAGTCCTGGGCGAGCACGGACGTCAGACAGGTGGGGAGGTACGCCTGCACCTGATGGGCGGGAACGATGATGCTGAAGCGGGGCACGATGACATCCAGGGGCTTCCGGAAACGGCGTGACGGAATAGCGGACCATCCGACAATCGCTCTTCCGGTGTGGGTTTCCGGGGAGCCCGGGGTGTCGTCGTGCCCCTTTCGCCCGTTCGGCTCAGCAACGCGGGCGGCCGCCGGCTGTGTGTGCCGGCGGCCGCCCGTCGTGTGCTCGTTCGCGTACTTCGTCGTGTGCTCGGGTGCCGGCGGTCGCCGGCCGGCCCGGCTACTTCACCGCGCCCGCCATCACCCCGGAGACGAACTGCCGCTGGAAGGCGAAGAAGATCGCCAGCGGGATGAGCATCGTCAGGAACGCGCCGGGGGCCAGGACGTCGAAGTTGCTGCCGAACTGCCGCATCTCCTGCTGGAGCGCCACCGTCATCGGCGGGGAGCCGGAGTCGGAGAAGATCAGCGCCACCAGCATGTCGTTCCACACCCACATGAACTGGAAGATCGCCAGCGCCGCGATCGCCGGGCCGCCCAGTGGCAGCACCACCCGGGTGAACAGCCGCAGCTCGCCCGCGCCGTCCAGGCGCGCCGCCTCCAGCAGCTCACGGGGTATCTCCGCGAAGAAGTTCCGCAGGAGGAAGACGGCGAACGGCAGCCCGAAGGCGGTGTGGAAGATGACCACGCCGAGCGTTGTCTCGAAGATGCCCAGCGAGTTGAACAGCCGGGCCACCGGGATCAGCGCCACCTGCACCGGGACCACCAGGAGCGCCACGACCAGCAGGAAGCACCAGTCGCGGCCGGGGAAGTCCAGCCAGGCGAACGCGTAGGCGGCCAGCGCGCCCAGGACCACCACCGCGATCGTGGAGGGAACGGTGATGGCCACCGAAGTCCAGATCGAGCTGGTGAAGTTGTCGTTGTTGATCAGGGCGTCGTAGTTCTGCCAGGTCAACTGGTCGAAGTCGGTCAGTACCTCCCACCAGCCCGTGGAGGCGATGTCCCGCGAGTCGCGGAAGGAGGAGGCGAACAGCCCGGCGGTGGGCAGCAGCCACACCACGGCCAGCACGACGAGGATCACCCGTACCCCGCCGCCCGCGGCCAGCGAGGCGAGCCGGGAGACGAGGGACCGCGGGGGCGGTCCGCCGGCCGGCGCCGGGACGTCCGCCGGGTTCGGCAGTTGAGCGGTCTTGGTGGGAGCGGTCACCGCTGGTTCTCCCGTCGCAGCCTACGCACGTTGATGATCATCACCGGCACCACGAGCAGCAGCAGGAACACCGCGATCGCGCTGCCCACGCCCTGATGGGTGTCGGTGCCGAAGGAGGTCAGATAGAGCTGGAGGGCCAGCACGTTGGCCTCGTCCTGAACGGAGGTGGGCGCGATGACGTAGACCAGGTCGAAGATCTTCAGCACGTTGATCATCAGCGTCACCATGACCACCGCCAGCACCGGGGCGAGCAGGGGAACGGTGATGCGGCGGAAGACCTGCCACTCGTTGGCGCCGTCCACGCGCGCGGCCTCCAGGGTCTCCCGGGGCACGCTCGCCAGCCCCGCGGCGATCAGCACCATCGCGAACCCGGCCCACATCCACACCCAACTGCCGATGATCGCGGGGGTGATGAGGTTCGGCCCGAGCCACTCGGCGCCGTTGTAGGGGGCGGTGAAGTTGTCCGACGGCAGCCGAAGCTGGGCGCCGTCGGCCTCGGCGGGCAGCGTGAACGTGCCGTCCTCGGCCGTCTCCGCCTCGGCGATCACCTCGCCGTCCACCACCGCCTCGACGGTGATGCCCGCCAGCGCCTTCTCCTCGGGATCGACAGCGCCCGGCGTACCCCCGCCACCCCGGGTGAAGTCCATCCACACCGCGCCGCTGATCTCGCCGTTCCCGCTCTCGGGCACGGCGGCCGGCTCGGCGTCGGCCAGCTCCGGCTGCGGCACCGCGACCAGCGGCAGCAGCGCCGGGGCGTTCGCGTCGGCCGGCGGCAGCAGCACGTACGAGCCGTCCTCCTGGACCTCGACCGAGCCGCCCGGGCGGGGCTGCGCGTCGGGCCACGAGGAGCTCTCGGCGAACGTGTCGTGGACCGTGGTCATGACCGCGTTCGCCAGGCCCCGGTCCGGGTTCTGCTCGTACACCAGCCGGAAGATGATGCCCGCGGCCAGCATCGAGATCGCCATCGGCATGAAGACGATCAGCTTGAACGCGGTGGCCCACCGGATCCGTTCGGTCAGTACGGCGAACACCAGGCCGAGCGCGGTGGCCACCGTCGGGGCCACCACGATCCAGATCAGGTTGTTGCGCAGTGCGGTCCTGATCGCGTCGTTGGTGAACAGTTCCTGGAAGTTGTCGAGCCCGACGAACGAGTCGCCCGACGCGTCGTAGAGGCTCCGCCAGATCGAGTACCCGATGGGGTAGACGACCAGCGCGCCCAGCAGCAGCAGCGCGGGCAGCAGAAAGCACGCGGCAGCCCAGGGCCGGGCCCTGATCACCGCCACTTTGCCGGATGCCATGGAAAGTCAGTCTCCGTCCGTCTGGTTCGTCACTCGCCGTAGGCTTCGGCCGCCTGCGACTCCAGGTACTCCTGGGCCCCCGCGATGTCCTCGGGGTTGCGCAGGAAGTCCTGAAGGCCCCGCCACATGCCCTGGCCCGTCGTTCCGCCGAACGCGGCCGGCGTCTGGTCGGACAGGTCGAAGCGGAAGTCGTCGCCCGCCGCGATCAGCGCCTCGGCGATGCCGCGCTGCACGTCGTTGGGGTAGGCCTCGAACTCCAGGGATTTGTTGGGGGAGACGAAGCCGCCCCCGCCCGCCCAGACCCGGGCGGCGTCCGTGGAGGCGAGGAAGGTCAGCATCGCCTGCTGCGCCTCGCTGGCCTCGCCGTCCGGCGCCACGGCCACCGCCGCGTCGCCCGCGCTGACCACGGGCGACTCGCTGCCCACCGCCGGGAACGGGAACACCCGGGCGTCCTCGCCGATCACCGCGTCCGTGCTGTCGGTGATCACGGCCCCGACGAAGTCGGCCTCGAAGACCATCCCGGCGTCCGGCGCCGTCAGATCGATGAACGTCTGGGTGACGGAATCCGGGAACAGCGTCTGGAGCGACCCCTCCGTCCCGTTCTCCAGCAGCCGGGACTCCCCGAACACCTCGCCCAGCGTGGTCAGCGCGTCGGCCACGCTGGGATCCGTCCACGGGATCTCGTGCGCGACCAGCCGGTCGTACATCTCCGGCCCGGCCTGGGAAAGGTAGATGTTCTCGAACCAGTCCGTGAGGGTCCAGCCGTCGCCGCCGGCCACCGAGAGCGGGGTGGTGCCCGACTCCCACAGCGTCCAGGCGGTGGCCACGAACTCGTCCCAGGTCTCCGGCGGTTCGACGCCCGCGTATTCGAACGCGGTGGCGCTGTACCAGACCAGCGACTTGTTGGCCGCCTTCACATAGACGCCGTACTGCGTGCCCTCGTGGGAGGCCAGGTCCTGCCAGCCCTGCGTGAAGTTCGCGTCCAACTGCTCCTGCACCGAGTCGCCGACCGGGGCTATCCAGCCGTTCTCGGCGAACTCGTGCAGCACGCCCGGCTGGGGCACGAACACGATGTCGGGCGGCGAGCCGCCCTCGATCTTGGTGCCGACGAACTGCGAGACGTTGTCCCCGCTGGGCACATAGCTCACCGAGGCGCCGGTGAGCGCCTCGAACTCGTCCAGTACCCGTATGAAGTTGTCCCGCTCGGCACCCGTCCAGACCCCCGAGACCTCCAGCTCCTGACCACTGAGGTCGGGCAGTTCGATCGTGGACTCCCTGCCGCTCGGCGTCGCGTCGCCGTCATCGCTGCACGCGGTCAGCGTCAGCGCGCCCGCCGCGATCACCGCCGCCGCAACGCGGGTGCCTTTCCGCCGGGACATCCGGCCCGGTTCGTGCATGAGCACCGCCCTCACCCCATCTGGTGCGGCAATGCCCTACCGAGCGCAGGGCCTGCCACGCCGCACGTCCTACGGCGAACGTTCCTACGCTCACCAGCGGATGCGAGCAAGACCGGGACGGCTCTCAAGTGCCCTTTGTGATCATGATGTTACCCCTGGGCATGGTCATCGGCGGACATGTCCGGTAGAGGCGCGGGGCGGCAGGTGATGGTGGCTCAGACCAAGCTCGCGGTGGCCGCGTGGCCGGTCCGCGCCGCGCGCGTGGCGGCGCTCGCGAGCAGGGCGACGTCCGTCGGCCCGTTCCCCAGCTCGCGCACCGGGCGGCGGGCGGGCGGGTCGCCGGCCCGCGCCCAGTCCAGCCGGGCGACGGTGGGCCGCAGGGTCGAGGTGCGCGGGATCCGGGCCGTGACCCGGCCCGCCTGGAACGCGGTGGCCGGGCCCGCCGCTCCCCGCAGCTCGGCCCGGCCGGGCGGCCGGCCGCTCAGGGCCACGCGTATCGCCGCGGCTGGGATGCCGCCGGCCATGACCAGCCGCACCCCGAGCCGCGGCCCCTCCCGGGCCGCCGCGTCCAGCGCCCGCACCACCGAACCGGCCGAGGGCCGGCCCGGCGCGCCGAGCGCGGGCGCGGCCAGCGCGTCGTAGTCGTCGACGAGGACGACGAGCCAGGGCAGCGGCCCGTCGGCCGCCGCCCGCGCGGCCCGGCCGCCGCGCGCCCGGGCCGCGGCGAAGTCCGCCTCGCCCAGCAGCGCGGCCCGCCGCTTCAGCTCGTCGCGCAGGGCCTGGGCGAACGCCCGCATCCGCACCGGATCCGTCGCGCCCAGATAAGAGGTGACATGGGGCAGCTCGGCGCACGGCCGCAGCCCCTCGCCGGACCCCTCGACCAGCAGCAGCGACAGGTCCTCCGGGGCCTGGGCGGCGGCCAGCGACGCCGCCAGCGCGCTCAGCAGCTCCGTGCGCCCCGACCCCGCGCCGCCCTCGACGGCCACCGGCCCGGGCGCCTCCGCCAGATCCAGCGTGACGGGCCCCTGAACGCCCGCGCCCAGCACCACCGGCAGCCCGGCGCCGGTGGCCCACCGCTCGCGCAGCGCGCCCGGCGTCACCCGGCCCAGCTCCAGGGCGTCCAGCAGCCGGCAGCTCTCCGGCAGCGGAGCCGCCGCGGGCGCCACCCCGGCGGCGTCCTCGCCGACCGCGGCCAGCGCCCGGGCGAACCGCTCGGCCCAGGCCGGCGACACCGCGTCCGCCCCGGCCGTCGCCCCCGCGACGCCCGCCGGGCCGACCAGCCGCAGCGCCGTGGCGACCGGGCCGCTGAGGACGCCGGCGGTGCCGCAGGCGCGGAAGACGGGGGAGGCCGCCCCGGCCGCGGCCAGCGTCTCGTTCAGCGGGGAGAGGGCGGTGGCCGGCGGCGCCTCGGCCAGCGCGAGCACATGGATCCCGACGGCCGGGCCCTCCTCGGCCAGCCGCACCAGCGCGGCCCGCGTCTCCGGCTCGCCGGGGTCGCCGTCGACGAGCACGACGGTGCGCCGCCCGCCGGGCGGCCGGTCCAGCAGATCGGTGAGCTCCCGGGCGCGGGCCGCGGCCTGCCGGGCGTCGAAGGCGAGCAGCAGTCGGCAGTCCTGCCCGCGCGCCGGGCGCAGATGCGGCAGCCAGCCCAGCCACGACCAGTCCGGGGCCCGGCCGACGGCCAGCGCCACCAGCTCCAGCGCGCTCGGCGGGTGCAGGGCGGCGAGCTGGGCGAGCACCGCGCGGGCCACGCCCGTGATCCGCTCCCGGGGCCCGGCCAGCCCGAGCGAGCCGGCCCGGGGCAGGGCCACCGTGACCGGCGGCAGTACGCCGGGGGCCTGCTGGGTGGTGCCGAGCCGGACGGTGAACGCGTCGGGGTGGTCCCCGTCGCGCTCCCACAGCCGGGGTCCGGAGTCGAGTGCCATCAGCAGCACGGCGGCCAGATCCGGCCACCGGGCGTCCCCCGCGTCCTCGCGGGGCCCGGCCGCCGCCGGGGCCCGCTCGCCCGGCTCGGCCGCGCCGCCCAGCCGGCCGCGCGCCCAGCCGGCCAGCCCGCGCCGCCCGCCGCGCGGCGGCTGGGGCGGCGGCGGTGGCGCGGCGACGCCGCTGGTCTCCACGCGCAGCACGGACTCGCCCAGTCGCAGCAGGGCGCCGGAGCGCACGGGCACCGGACCGCGGCGCACCGGGGCGCCGTCCAGCAGGGTGCCGTTGGTGGAGCCGAGGTCGGTGACGGTGACGGTGCCGTCCGGGGCCAGGGCGAGGGCGCAGTGCATCCGGGAGACGTCGGGATCGTCCAGCGGCACGTCGGCCTCCGCGGATCTGCCGATCCGCGCCTCGCCGCCGCGCAGCAGGTGCACGCCGCCCGCGTCCGGCCCGGAGACGACCTGGAGGGTGGCGGGCACCGGCTCCCGGCCCGGGCCCTCCTGCGGGCGGTGGAACGCCAGGACCGCGCCGTCCACCAGCGGCGGCCGGCCCAGGACGGTGTCCTTGGGGTCCAGCCGCTGGTCCTCGCAGAAGACCGCGCCGGGCGGGGCCGCGCCCGGGGTGACCGCGGCGGCGAGCGGGCCGAGCACGGCCGCCAGCGGGGTGTCGGCGGGAGCGGTGACATCGACATCGACGCCGGTGGTGGCGTCGCCGTGTCCGAGAACGGTCAACCTGATCTGCATCGGCGGCCCTCCCGGTCACTCGCCAGCCCCGGCCGTTCACGCTCCCGACCGCGTGAGTCGTCGCATCGGATGGTGATGCTGAAAGCATCCTCGCACCCGCCACTGACAGCTCGTCCCGTCACCGACGCTTAATGATCTTGATTGGCCGGATATGACCAGATCTGATCGGTGGGGAACGCCAACTCGGCCTGGGGCCCGGCGATCGTAAGGCCAACAGGGGCGCCCCCGCGACCCAGCCCGGCCCCGCCCCCGGCGGCAACCGCGCGCCCCCGCGCCCGCGTCCTCCACTCCGTGGGCCGCCCCCTCGGCGGCCCGCCGGTCACCCGGGCGGCGCCACTACAGTAGGTGGCTCGGGTCTCGGTACCACCAGCGAAGCATCAGGGAGCACACGTGCGGCCGGTAGGCAGCAAGTACCTGCTTGAAGAGCCGCTCGGACGCGGCGCCACGGGCACCGTGTGGCGCGCGCGCCAGCGGGAGGCCGCGGGCGAGGAGGCGGCCGTCCCCGGGCAGCCGGGCGAAGAGGTCGCCGTCAAGGTGCTCAAGGAAGAGCTCGCGCACGACCCCGACGTCGTCATGCGCTTCCTCCGCGAGCGTGCCGTCCTGCTCCGGCTCGGCAGCGACGAGCACGACAACATCGTGCGCACCCGCGACCTGGTCGTCGAGGGCGACCTGATCGCGTTGGTCATGGACCTGATCGACGGTCCGGACCTGCACCGCTATCTGCGGGACAACGGCCCGCTCAGCCCCGTCGGCGCCGCCCTGCTCACGGCCCAGATCGCCGACGCGCTGGCCGCCGCGCACGCCAAGGGCGTCGTCCACCGCGACCTCAAGCCGGCGAACGTGCTCCTCGCCGGCGCCGGGGACGAATCCGGCCCGCTGCGCCCGATGCTCACCGACTTCGGCATCGCGCGCCTCGCGGACTCCCCCGGGGTCACCCGCGCCCACGAGTTCGTCGGCACGCCCTCCTACGTCGCCCCCGAGTCCGCCGAGGGCCGCCCGCAGACCTCGGCCGTGGACATCTACAGCGCCGGCATCCTCCTGTACGAACTGGTCGTCGGCCACCCGCCGTTCAGCGGCAGCAGCACCCTCCAGGTCCTCCAGCGCCACATCACCGAGGAGCCCCGCAGGCCGGCGGGCATGCCCGGCCCGCTGTGGACGGTGATCGACTGCTGTCTGCGCAAGAGCCCCGACGAGCGCCCCGGCGCCGCCGGCCTGGCCCGCGCCCTGCGCACCGTGGCCGCCGGGATCACCGACCACGCCACCGCCGAGCAGCGCAGCGCCGCGCTCGGCGTGACCGCGCTGCTCACGCCCGACTCGGCGCCGGTCCGGGTGCCCGGCACCGGCATCAGCCCGCCCGGCTCCGCCGAGCCGACCCAGGCGCTGCCCGGCGGCTCCGGCTCCGCCGACCCGTTCGCGGCCACCAGCGTGCTGCCGCCCCAGCAGCCGTCGCGGCAGTCGGACCCCGGTCTGGACGTCACCCGCGCGATGCCCACCCCCGGGGCGCCCGAGCCCGAGGGCCCGCACCCCTGGCAGGACCAGATGCGCGCGGCCCGCGACCGCAACGAGCCCACCCGCGTCCAGCCGGTGGACCCGGGGCAGGACCCGCTCCACCGGGCGCCGCGCCGCCAGCCGCAGCAGTACCAGCAGCCGCAGCCCCCGCGCCGCCCGCAGCGCCGCCAGGCGCCGCCGCCCCCGCAGGGCTACGGCTACCCGCCGCAGCAGTACCAGCAGCCGCAGCAGCCCTACCCCCAGCAGTACCAGCGCCCGGTGCCGCCGCCCTACCAGGAGCCGGCGCCCCGCCGGGGTGCCGAGCCGCGCCGCGAGCCGCGCGAGCCGCGTTCCCGGTCACGCAGCGCGAACCCCATGCGGATCCCCGGGCTGGGCTGTCTCAAGGGCTGCCTGTTCATGGTGCTCATCCTGGTCGTGATCTGTTTTCTTGTGTGGAACTTCACACCCCTTCAGGAGTGGATTGCCGACGGCAAGAGTTTCTGGGACACGGTCACGGACTGGTTCGACGAGGTCCGCGAATGGATGGGACTGATCGAAGAAGCGAACCAGCGCACCGAAGAGATCCAGGACGGCCTGCCGAATAATGAATGACCTCGGAGATTTATCGACTTCTCGGGGTGGAATTTCTCCGGGGCATGCCAATAAAACCGGGCAAGCCGGGCGCGCTGCCGCCGCCGTTGTCGGAGCGGCGTCGTAGCCTCACGCCATGGCACGGAACATCGGCAGCCACTACACCACCCATCGCGTGCTCGGCCGCGGCAGCGCCGGAACGGTGTGGCTCGGCGAGGGTCCCGAGGGCCCGGTCGCGATCAAGGTGCTGCGCGAGGATCTCGCCGCGGATCCCGAGCTGGCCGAGCGCTTCGCGCATGAACGGCACGCGCTGCTCGGCCTGGAGCACCCCCATATCGTCGGCGTCCGCGAGCTGATCATCGGCGGCCCCGACGGCAGCGACATCGCCCTGGTGATGGACCTGGTCCGCGGCCCCGACCTGCGCACTCACCTGGACCGCGAGCGCCGGCTCGCGCCCCACGAGGCCGTCGCCATCACCGCGGGCGTGGCCAGCGGCCTGGCCGTGGCGCACGCGGCCGGCATCGTGCACCGCGACGTCAAGCCGGAGAACATCCTGCTCGACACCGCCGCGGGCGGGCACACCGCGCTGCTCACCGACTTCGGGGTGGCCAAGCTCATCGACGAGCCCCGGCACGGCGGCAAGGGCGGCGTCGTCGGCACCCCCGACTACATGGCCCCGGAGATCGTCGAGGGCCTGCCGCCGCGCGCCGCCGTGGACATCTACGCGCTGGTCACCGTCCTGTACGAACTGCTCGCCGGATTCACGCCGTTCGGCGGCGGCCACCCGGGCGCGGTGCTGCGCCGCCAGGTGACCGAGAAGGCCGCCGAGCTGCCCGGCATCCCGCGCGAGCTGTGGGAGATCATCCAGCAGTGCCTGGCCAAGGCGCCCGCCTCCCGGCTGCGCGCCGTCGAGCTCGCCTCCCGGCTGCGCGAGCTGCTGCCCGCAGTGGAGGGGCTGCCGCCGCTGGACATCGGCGACCCGGTGCCCGCCACCACCGGGGACGCCGGCGCCGACCCCGCCGCGGCGGACGCGGACCGCGCCGCCGTGCCCGCGGGCGCCGCCTCCGGCACCGCGACCCGCGCCGCGGTGCCGCTCGTGCGCGGCGCCGCCCCCGACTCCGAGCGCGCCACCCACACCCGCATGCGGGTTCCGGACGCGGAGGAGCTGGCGGGCGGCGCGCACGGCACCGCGCGCACCATCCGCCCGGCCGGGCAGCCGCGGGCCGGCTCCGCCCGGCACGGCGCCGCGGCCCGCCGCAAGCGGCGCCTGGCGGTGACGGCCGCCGGGCTGCTGGCCGCCGGAGCGCTGGGCGGCTGGCTGCTGTTCGGCGGCGGGGGCGAGGACCCGGCCGACGACGGCGGCGGCGGTCCCGGAGTGGAGGAGATGGACGAGTCGGGCGCCCCCTGAGCGCCAGCGGTTACGCTGGGGGCGTGGCACTCCTCGACGTTTCCGAAGCTCTGAAGTCCCTCACCTCCACCATGGAGTCGATCGAGGCCGTGATCGACCTCGACCGGCTGAGGGCCGACATCGCCGCGCTCGAAGAGCAGGCCGCGGCACCCACGCTCTGGGACGATCCCGAGCGCGCCCAGCAGGTCACCAGCAAGCTGTCCCTGCTCCAGGGCCAGCTCCGCAAGACCGAGGAGCTGCACGGCCGGATCGACGACGTCGAGGTGCTGTTCGAGCTGGCCGAGGCGGAGAACGACGCGGACGCCCGCCGGGAGGCCGAGAGCGAGCTGGAGGCAGTGCAGAAGGCGGTCGCCGAACTGGAGGTCCGCACCCTGCTGTCCGGCGAGTACGACCAGCGCGAGGCCATGGTGTCCATCCGGGCCGAGGCCGGCGGCGTGGACGCGGCGGACTTCGCCGAGCAGTTGCAGCGGATGTATCTGCGCTGGGCCGAGCGCAAGGGGTACCCGACCGAGGTGCTGGACACCTCGTACGCGGAGGAGGCCGGCATCAAGTCGACGACCTTCACCGTCAAGGCGCCCTACGCCTACGGCACGCTCTCCGTGGAGCAGGGCACCCACCGCATGGTGCGCATCTCCCCGTTCGACAACCAGGGCCGCCGCCAGACGTCGTTCGCCGGCGTCGAGGTGCTGCCGGTCGTGGAGCAGACCGACCACATCGAGGTGCCGGAGAACGAGATCCGGGTGGATGTCTTCCGGTCCTCCGGCCCCGGTGGCCAGTCGGTGAACACGACCGACTCCGCGGTGCGCATCACCCACCTCCCGACCGGCATCGTGGTCTCCTGCCAGAACGAGAAGTCCCAGATCCAGAACCGCGCCGCCGCGATGCGCGTCCTCCAGGCCCGCCTGCTGGCCCATCAACGGGCCCAGGAGCAGGCGAAGATGGACGCCCTGAAGGGCGACGGGGGCAACTCCTGGGGCAACCAGATGCGCAGCTACGTTCTCCAGCCGTACCAGATGGTCAAGGACCTGCGCACGGAACACGAAGTCGGAAACCCCCAGGGCGTTTTGGACGGGGATATCGATGACTTCCTCGAAGCGGGAATCCGCTGGCGCAAGCAGCGCGAGAAGTAACCTTCACGCAACTTCCATCCAGCGGACGGGTATTTACCGGACATCCTGCTTGACGACTGTCCGCTCACCGGGAAAGCTAATCGCTTGGCATGCCTATGTTCTGGGGTGCGTGTTGCGCGAGGGCCGAGTGAGAGTCTCAGGAGACCCCCTACCGCCCGCGCTGCCCTTGCGTGAGGCTGCCCCAGAGACGGGACGTTGTCACCAAACGAACAGCTACAGGGGGTAGTGGATACATGGCCAGTCCCAAGACCCGGGCCAACATGGCGCGCGTGGCCGCGGCCGCGATCTTCGCCGCGGGGGCATCCCTCGCCGTGGTCGGCACCGCTTCGGCGGACGACCCGGCCGAGCAGGGGCCTCAGGCTCAGGAAGAATCCATCGTTGGTCTCGTCGGTGGCGCTGACGGCGGCATCGTCGGCGTGATCGAGGGCAACGAAGGCGGTCAGGACGGCGACGAAGGTGGCCAGGACGACGGCGGCACCATCGTCGGCGTGATCGAGGGCGGCGAAGGCGGCCAGGACGGCGACGAAGGCGGCCAGGAGGGCGAAGAAGGCGGTCAGGACGGCGAAGAAGGCGGTCAGGACGGCGAGCAGGGCGGCACCGTCGCGGGTGTGAACGAGGGCGGCTCCACCAGCGGTGGTCTCGACCCCGACACCGAGGGCGGCAGCTCCCCCATCGAGCAGGACGACCCGACCGAGGACATCACCGAGCCGCAGGCCCCGGCCGAGGACGCGGGCGAGGGCGAGCTGGCCGAGACCGGTTCCTCGACCAACCAGACGCTGCTGATCATCGGCGCCGCGACCATGATCGCCGGCGGTGTGGCCTTCCGCTACCTGCCGCGACTGATCAACAAGGGCATGACCACCGCCTGATGGCGGACCGGTAGTCCCTGACACAGCGCGACGGGCCCGGAGCGATACGTTGCTCCGGGCCCGTCGCGTGCCGTTCTCAGGCGGGCCGCGTCACCAGGAAGGCGACGGCGGCCAGCGTCAGCAGCAGGGCGACCAGCGCCGCCGGGCTGCCGAAGGCGGCCCACGGGCCGCGCTCCTGGCGCAGCCGGGCCAGCTCGGCCCGGCAGACGGCGCAGCGGCCTTCGCTCACCCGCCCCGCGCAGTTGGCGCATACCAGCCAGTCGGCGGTCATGCGATCGTCTCCTCTCATCTCCCCTCGCTTCCTACTGTGCCAGGGTCGGGCCGGAAACGCAGAACCCAGATCTGGACAAAGGGGATGCTTTGGGGCGCTGCCTGCGGACCAAGCGCAGCTTCGCGTATGGTCTGCCCCAGCGAGGGGGGAGCCTCTCGCATGTACCCAGCCCTGACATGGTGTAACCGTGATCCGATTCGACAACGTCTCCAAGACGTACCCCCGGCAGAACGCGCCGGCGCTGCACGATGTCTCCCTGGAGATCGAACGAGGTGAATTCGTCTTCCTGGTCGGCTCGTCCGGCTCGGGCAAGTCCACCTTCCTCCGGCTGATACTGCGCGAGGAGCGGGCCAGCACCGGCACCGTGCACGTGCTGGGCAAGGACCTGGGCCGGCTGTCCAACTGGAAGGTCCCCCAGGTGCGCCGCCAACTGGGCACCGTCTTCCAGGACTTCCGGCTGCTGCCGAACAAGACCGTCGGCGAGAACGTCGCGTTCGCCCTGGAGGTCATCGGCAAGCCGCGCGGCCAGATCCGCAAGACCGTCCCCGAGGTGCTCGACCTCGTCGGACTCGGCGGCAAGGACGACCGGATGCCCGGTGAGCTCTCCGGTGGCGAGCAGCAACGCGTCGCCATCGCCAGGGCGTTCGTCAACCGCCCCATGCTGCTGATTGCCGACGAGCCGACCGGCAACCTCGACCCGCAGACCTCCGTGGGCATCATGAAGCTGCTGGACCGCATCAACCGCACCGGTACCACAGTGGTGATGGCGACCCACGACGCACAGATCGTGGACCAGATGCGCAAGCGCGTCATCGAGCTCGAACGGGGCCGGCTGGTCCGCGACCAGTCGCGCGGCGTCTACGGCTACCAGCACTGACCGAGTACTGAAAGGACGCCATGCGCGCCCACTTCGTCCTGTCGGAGATCGGGGTCGGTCTCCGCCGCAACGTCACGATGACCTTCGCGGTGATCGTTTCCGTCGCCCTGTCGCTGGGCCTGCTCGGCGGCTCGCTTCTCGCCCGCGAGCAGGTCAACAGCATGGAGGACTACTGGTACGACCGGGTCGAGGTGTCGATCTTCTTCTGCAACGCCAACGACGCGGAGACCGAGGACCCGAGCTGCACCCGGGGCGCGGTCACCGAGGAGCAGAAGGCCGAGATCGAGGCCGAGCTGAACGAGCACCCGCTGGTCGAGGAGGTCTACTACGAGTCGGCCGAAGAGGCGTACGAGCACTACCAGGAACAGCAGGAGGACTCGCCCATCGCGGCGGTGGTGACCCCCGACCAGATGCAGGAGTCGTTCCGCATCAAACTGACGGACCCCACCAAGTACGAGGTGATCTCCTCGGCGTTCGCCGGGCGCGACGGCGTGCAGTCGGTGACGGACCAGCGTTCCACGGTCGAGCCGTTGTTCAATCTGCTCAACGGCGTCAACTACGCGGCGCTCGGCCTGATGGCGCTCATGCTCGTCGTGGCGCTGCTGCTGATCGTCAACACCGTGCGCGTCTCCGCGTTCAGCCGCCGGCGCGAGACGGGCATCATGCGCCTGGTGGGCGCCTCCAGCTTCTACATCCAACTGCCGTTCATCCTGGAGGCGACGATCGCGGGCGTGCTCGGCGCGGTGCTGGCCTGCTTCCTGCTGGTCGGCGTCAAGTACTTCGCGATCAACAACTTCCTCGCCGAACGGATCCCGGTCATCGACTTCATCGGCTGGGACGCGGTGTTGTCGGTTCTGCCCTATGTGCTGGCCGTGGGTGCGCTCATGCCCGCCATTGCAGCTTTCTTCGCTTTGCGCAAGTACCTGAAGGTGTAAGGCAGATGTGATTTTTCCCTGCCGCGCCTTCTCGTCCAACTCCCATCCGCCCCCGTTATGTGTCCTACACTCCGCACCATGTCACGACCGTGTCACGATATGTCGTCCCGCCGCCGGGTCCGGCGGGGTGCGGCGCTGGCGTGCGTCTTCGCGGGCGTGCTCGCCACCGGCGCGGCCACCGGCTCGTGGCCGGAGGCCGCGGACGGCACCGAGCTGACGGCCGGCGGGGACGCCGGGCAGGTGGTGAGCCGGAGCGGCGACCCGTGGGCGGCGGCGTACTCGGCGGAGGAGTACGAGGAGGTGGCGCAGCGCCTCGACGGCGAGTATGTCGGGACCGGGATAGCGGTCATCCGCACCGCCGACGGCCGGATCGAGGTGAGCGAGGTCCACGCGGGCAGCCCGGCCGAGCGCGCCGGCATCCGCCCCGGCGACGAGATCCGCACCATCGATGGCACCGGCCTGGACGGCCGCCCGGTCACCGATGCCGTGGAGCGGCTGCGCGGCAGCGACCAGGCGGAGCAGGCGGGCCCCGGCAGCACGGTGCTGCTCGGCCTCGAACGGGACGGCCGCGCCTGGGAGACCGACGTGGAACGCGCCCGGCTGTCCGTCGAGCCCGTGACCGTCGACCGGGACGTGCCCGGCGTCACCCGCATCCACGTCAGCGCGTTCACCCGGGGCTCCGCCGAGGCCCTGCGCTCGGCAGTGGAGGCGCTGCCGGAGGGCGACCGGATCCTGCTCGATCTCCGGGGGAACGCCGGCGGGCTGCTCACGGAGGCCGCCGACGCCGCCTCCGTCTTCCTCGACGGCGGCCTGGTCGCCACCTACGACGTGTACGGCACCGAACACGCTCTGCACGCGGAGCGCGGCGGCGACACCGCGACCCCGCTGGTGGTGCTGGTGGACGGCGGCACGATGAGCTCGGCCGAGTTGCTGACCGGCGCCCTCCAGGAGCGCAACCGCGCGGTGATCGTCGGCTCGCGCACGTTCGGCAAGGGGACCGTCCAGATGCCGAGCGAGCAGCCGGACGGCTCGGTGGCCGAGCTGACCGTGGGGCACTACGCCACCCCCTCCGGCCGGACCGTGGACGACGGCGGCATCGTGCCGGACCTGGTCGTCGACGCGGGCGAGGACGCGGAGGCCGAGGCCCGCACGGTGCTGGACGGGCTGGCGGCCGGGCGCTGATCTATTCGGAGCGGTTCGGACTCCTCAGCCAGTAGAGTGGGAAGGTCATGGCTAAGGGGAAAGACACGGGGCGCAAGCTCATCGCGCAGAACAAGAAGGCGCGACACGACTATCACATTCTGGATACGTACGAGTGCGGACTGGTACTGACCGGCACCGAGGTGAAGTCGCTGCGCATGGGCCGGGCCTCCCTGGTGGACGGCTTCGCGCAGATCGACGGCGGCGAGGTCTGGCTGCACAACGTGCACGTTCCGGAGTACGCGCAGGGCACCTGGACCAACCACAGCGCTCGCCGCAAGCGGAAGATGCTGCTGCACCGGTCCGAGATCGACAAGCTGATCGGGAAGACGCAGGAGACGGGTGTCACGCTGGTGCCGCTCGCCCTGTACTTCAAGGACGGCCGGGTCAAGGTCGAGGTGGCGCTGGCGCGCGGTAAGCGGGAGTACGACAAGCGGCAGACGCTGCGGGAGAAGCAGGACCGCCGGGAGGCGGACCGCGCGGTGTCGGCGGCTCGCCGCCGGCAGCGCGCGTGACGTACACTGGACCGAGCATCGTCGGGAAGCATCGCGGCGGGCTGTTTGTTAACTCAACATGGGGATGATCGGTTTCGACAGCGGATGTCGAAGCAGGGGAAGCGAGCCGAGGAACGCGGCAATGATCTCGTTAACCACGTGCCGCGAAAAAATAATCGCCAACACTAAGCGCGATTCCTTCGCCCTCGCTGCCTGAGCAGCGACTTGCGAAGTGTCAGCCCGGGGGCGTTCCCGCTCCGGGACCTGGCATCAGCTAGGGAACTCACCAAGGGCTTCGGTCACGGGAGCCTGAGGGACAACAAACAGTGACTGGGCCCGTCGGAGACTTGTCCGCGTGATCTCCGGGGCCGAGAAAATCGAAGCGGACTGCGCTCGGAGAAGCCCTCCTTCCACTTCGTTGGACGCGGGTTCGATTCCCGCCATCTCCACAAATGCGACAGGCGACGTGTGCCCGCGGAAAGCGCGGGCGGCGTCGCCTTTGTCGTGTTCTGCTCGGCTTCGCCTCGCGGGGCGGGGGCTTTGCCACCCGCACCCCCTTTGGGGGTGGGTGGGCGGTGTGTGCCGGTGGAAAAGTGCGGGCGGCGTCGCCTTTGTCGTGTTCTGCTCGGCTTCGCCTCGCGGGGCGGGGGCTTTGCCACCCGCACCCCCTTTGGGGGTGGGTGGGCGGTGTGTGCCGGTGGAAAAGTGCGGGCGGCGTCGCCTTTGTCGTGTTCTGCTCGGCTTCGCCTCGCGGGGCGGGGGCTTTGCCGCCCGCACCCCCTTCGGGGCCTCGGTGGGATCGGGGTCACATTCCCTCTTCCGGGATGTTGTCGGTGGGCGGGGGTAGGGTGCGCGTCATGGGGAGGAATCGTGCGCGTTTGAGCGCGCTCATCGCGGGGATCGCCGTTGTCGCCGTGCTGGCGGTGGTCGCCGTACTTCTGCTGGGTGGGGGCGATGGCGAGGACCGGGAGGGGCAGGCGCGGGCCGAGGCCGACGCGTTTCTGGACGCCTGGGCCGCCGGGGATGTCGACGCCGCCGCGGAGCTGACCGACGATCCGGCCGGCGCCAAGTCGCTGCTGGAGTCCGTCCAGACCAACATGCGGCCCGAGTCGGTCGCGTTCGAGACATCGGACGAGGTCGCCGAGCAGGGCGAGGAGGGGGCGCTGTCCGTTCCGTTCACCGCCACGTTCACCTTGGCCGGGGTCGGGGAGTGGTCGTATGAGTCCAGCGCGCTGATGCTGTCCGCCGAGGAGGGCGCGCAGGAGTGGACCGTGCGCTGGGAGTCCGCGCTGGTGCACCCGGAGCTGGAGGACGGGCAGACGCTGGTCCTCTCGGTTGAGGAGCAGGAGCGCGCGCCGATACTCGCGGCCGACGGCGGCCAGTTGGCCGGACCCTCGGTCGTGTGGGACATCAGCATCTGGCCGGCGCTGCTCAGCGATCCGGACGCGGCGTACCGGGCGCTGGACGGCCTCGACGCCGGGATCGACACTGAGGCGCTGGGTGACCGCGTGGCCGAGGCCGGGCCCGATGACGCGGTGCCGGTGATCACGCTGCGGGACGCGGACTTCCGGGAGCACGAGGACACGCTGCGCGCCGTCGAGGGGCTCCAGTTCGCCGAGGGCAGCCGCCCGCTGGCGCACGCTGCCCGGCCGCTGGTCGGCGGGCTGGACCCGGAGACGGGCGCGGGCGCGTCCGGTCTCCAGAGCAGGTACGACGAGCAGCTCACCGGAACGCCCGCGGCGTCCGTGGTGATCGCCGACCGCGAGTCGGGCGACGCCGTGGACACGCTGTACGAGCAGGAGGGCGGCGAGCCCGGCACGCCGGTGCAGACCACGCTCGACCTGGAGGTGCAGCGGGCGGCCGAGGCGGCGCTCGCCGATCTGGGGCGGGCCGGGTCGATCGTCGCCGTGCAGCCCTCCACGGGGAACGTGCTGGCCGCCGCGGACTGGCCGGAGGACGGGTTCAACCGTTCGCTGCAAGGGCAGTTGGCGCCCGGCTCCACCTTCAAGGTGGTGACCACGGCCGCCCTGCTGGAGGGCGGCGCGACCCCCGACGAGGTGCTGGGCTGCCCCCAGTACGTCACGGTGGACGGCCAGCGCTTCGAGAACCAGGACGAGTTCGAGCTCGGCCCGGACACCACGCTGCACGACGCGTTCACCGCCTCCTGCAACACCGCGTTCATCGACAATCTCGACCGCTTCGAGAACGACTCGCTGAACCGGACCGCCGCCGCCTTCGGCATCGGCGCGGTGTGGGACGTCGGAGCCGTCACCTTCGACGGTGCCGTGCCCGTCGCCGAGACGCCCAACCAGCTCGCCGGTTCGCTGATCGGGCAGGGCCGGGTGCAGGCCAGCCCGCTGGTGATGGCGTCCGTCGCGGCGACCGTCGCCGACGGCACGTTCCGGCAGCCGGTGCTCGTGCCCGACGCGGTCACCGAGCGGCACGAGGCGGAGGCCCGGCTCGCCCCGGAGACCGTCGAGGCGCTGCGGACGCTGATGCGGGACACCGTCACCGACGGCTCCGCCTCGGCCCTCCAGGGTGTGCCGGGCGACCCGCACGGCAAGACCGGCACCGCCGAGTTCACCGACGAGGAAGGCGAACTGTCCACCAACGCCTGGATGATCGGCTATCTCGGCGACCGCGACCTGGCCTTCGCCGTCATATTGGAGGACGGCGGCTCCGGCGGCTCCGACGCCGGGCCGCTCGCCGCGGACTTCCTGCGCGCCCTCTGACCCGGGCGCGGCCCGTGTGCCGCCGCGGCCACCGCGGCGGCCACGAGCGCCGCCCCCATGGGGAACCAGTAGCCGGCGACGGCTCCGTGCGCCTCCACGACCATGCCGCCGCCCGCCGAGCCGAGCGCGATGCCGCCCAGCAGCGCCGCCACCGCCAGGGTCATGCCCTCGTTCAGCCGGCCGGCCGGCGTCACGTCCTGGACCAGCGTCATCCCGGTGACCATGGTCGGCGCGGTGGCCATGCCAGCGACCAGCAGCACCGGCGCCAGCAGCAGCAGCGACTCGGCACGGGCCGCCGGGGCCAGCAGGGACATCAGCACGGCCATGGCCGCCACGCACACCACGAACCGGCTCCGCACCGAGCCGCCCGGCCGCAGCAGCCCGAACAGCAGTCCGGCCGTCGCCGACCCGGCGGCCTGCGCCGCCAGGACCACGCCCGCCCAGCCCTGCTGTCCCCGCTCGTCCGCGAAGGCGATGGTCACGACCTCCATCGAGCCGAACAGCGCGCCGGTGCAGACGAACGTTGCCAGCAGCGCCGCCATCCCCGGCGCGCGCACCGGCGCGGGGCCGCCCGCCGCCCGCCGCGCCACCGGCGGTTCGGTGCGCCGCTGTGCCGCGAACGCCACCGTCCCGCCGAACAGCAGCACCGTGGCCGTCACCGTGCCCGCCTCCGGGAACAGCGCCGTGCACAGGAACGCGGCCAGCACCGGGCCGCACATGAAGCACAGCTCGTCCATGGCCTGTTCGAAGGAGTTGGCCGTGTGCCGGGCGGCGACCCGCTCGGGAAAGGAGCCGCGGTGGATGTGCGCCCAGCGGGCGCGGGACATTCCGCCGGTGTTCGGCATGGCCGCCGTCAGCAGCTCGCAGCAGAAGTAGCTCCACACCGGCGCCCCCGACACCACGCAGGCCAGCAGCGCGGCGTGCCCGGCGCAGGACGTCGCCACCGCGGGCACGGCGATCCGGGCTTGGCCGTGCCGGTCCACCAGCCGGGCGATCAGCGGCGCGGTCACGGTGGACACCGCCAGACCAGTCGCCACCACGGCCCCGGCCAGCGCGTACGAGTCGTGGTGCGCGGTGATCATGATCACGGCGGCCACGCTGAACATGCCGGAGGGCAGCCGCGCGATGAGGTTGGGCACGGTGAACGCCAGCGCCCCGGGCTCGGCGAACAGCCGGGCGTAGGGCGCCAGCCAGCGCGGCGCGCGGCGCCCGCGGCCCCGCCGCGGCGGTGGGCCGCCGAGCCCGGCGGCGATCAGCGTTCCGCCGCTGACGGTCAGCAGGGAGGAGCGTCCGGCCACTGCGGGTGGGGCGGTGCGGGAGTGCGACATGCCGTCCACCCTGGCCGCGCCCGCAGCGGGGCGTCCAACACCTGATCAGCGCCCATTCACGCACTCCTGTTGTCAATCACGGGCGGTGGGCGAGAATGATCCCGTGCGCCACGACACCGACCCCCGGCTCCTGCGTGCCTTCGTGGCGGTCGCCGAGGAGCTGCACTTCACCCGCGCCGCCGCCCGGCTGTTCGTCGCCCAGCAGGCCCTGAGCCGCGATGTGCGGCGCCTGGAACGGGAGTGGCACACGGCGCTGTTCGTCCGCGACACCCGGCATGTGGCGCTCACCGCCGAGGGCACCCGGCTGCTGCCGCTCGCCCGCCGCGTGCTGGCGGCCTACGGCGAGCTGGCCGGTGCCCTGGGCGCGGGCGGCGACCGGCCGCTCGTCGTGGACGTGGCCGCGCCCGTCGCCACCGGGCACCGGGTGCTGGTCCAGGCCCGCCGGGCCGCGCCGGAGCTGGAGTTCGTCGCCCGCTTCCACAGCGGCCTCGCGCGCGGCGCGACGGAGATCGCCGCCGGCCGGGTGGACGTCTCGTTCGGCCGCGTCGCCGGCCTGCCGCCCGCCGTGCGCGCCGGCCTCGCGCACCGGCTGATCCGCCTGGAACGGCTGGCGGTGCTGCTGCCCGTCGGCCACGCCCTGGCGGCGCGGTCCGAGATCCCGCTCGCCGCGCTGGCCGGCGAGACGCTGTACGCGGCGGCGGGCAACGAGGAGACCACCGAGTGGACGGACTACGCGCGCAGCCTGTTCGCCGGGCGCGACATCGAACTGGCCCCGCCGTTCCCCAAGATCGAGGGCGAGGCGGAGTTCAACCGGGTGGTGCGCAAGCAGGGCTGGTCGGTGCTGGCCAGCGAGGAGTTCATCGGGGTGCCGGGCATGGTGCTGCGCCCGCTCACCGACCCCGTGCCGCTGTCGCCGGTCTCCATGGTCTGGCGCCGGGACCTCCGCCACCCCGGGCTGGCCGCGCTGACCGCCGCCGCCGATGAACTGGCCGCCGCCGAGGGCTGGTTGGAGCGTCCGGCCGACTGGTGGCTGCCGACGGCCGACCACGAGCTGCTGGACCTGCCCGCCGCGGGCTGACCGGCCAAGGGGTGCCTAGGGCCTGTATCGAGTTCCCGTCCGGGCCCGCGACGCCAGTCACGGCACCTCGCCGCTCCCCCAGACTCCGTCTGGGAGGTGCCCCCAGCCGAATCGCGCGAATACGGCCGGGTATGAGCTGCGATCCGGTGCCTTGCTGGGGGTACCTCCCAGGCCCCCAAGGGCCTGGGGGGGCACCGCGTCTGACGCCGCGGGCTGATCCGACCGGGAACTCGATACAGGCCCTAGGCCAGCCACCCGTTGCGGACCGCGCGGACGCCCGCCTGGAAGCGATTGGTCGCCTTCAGCCGCGTCATGAGCTGCGCCACGATCCGGCTGACGGACCGCTGGGAGATGCCCAGCCGCTGCGCGATCTCCTCGTTCGTCCGCCCGCCGGCCAGCAGGTGCAGCACCTCCCGCTCCAGGTTGGACGGCTCCCCGCCCCGGCCGTTCGCGGGCTCCGCCTCGGTGAATTCCACGCCCTCCGCCCAGGAGTGGTCGAAGATCTTGCACAGGAAGGTGAGCACCCCGGGGTCGCGTATCACCGCGGCGCCGGCGCCCGTGTGCCGGGGATCCAGCGGCAGAACGGCGCACGTGCGGTCGTAGATCTGCATGCGGGACGGCAGCACGCCGGCCGTGCGCACCTGTGCGCCGGCCGAGTTGATCGTCTGCACGTATTGAACGGTGGCCCGGTGCCGGCGCGCGCTGTGCTGGAAGAGGGACCTGATGCGGATGCCGCGCGCCAGCAGCTCCAGGTCCAGCGGCGTGGCGGCCGAGATGGCCGCGTCGCTCTGTCCGCCGCCGGGCACCAGCGCGTCCAGCGACTCGGTGCAGGTGCGGGCGAGGTCGTCGATCACGGCGCGGATGTTGTCGATGCCTTTGACCACCTCGATGCTGCTGCGGGCCGACCGCAGGCTGCGCGCCTCCAGATAGTCCCCGGACAGCGCCAGCAACTGCTCGCGGGCGGCGGCCATCGCGATGCGCTGCTCGAAGATGTCCTGCTCCAGCGGCGCCAGTAGGGACTCCGCCGCGCTCTCCGGGGAGACGGCCACCCAGCCGCCGCCCGGCGACGGCTGGAGCAGGCCCAGCCGGGACAGCCGCTCCTCGGCCCGCGACACATCGGCCGCGGTCAGCCCCGCCCGGGCGGCCAACTGGCCGGCGAGGTCGGTCGGATGCGTCACCCGCAACTGGTAGACCCGCACGGTCACCGGGTCCAGCTCGTCGTCGAACGACTCGGCCGCGCTCTCGTCCGGTTCCCCCGTCACCCCCGTGCCCCCCTCCGCGGTCAGGACAGCCAGCCGTTCAGCGCGGCCCGGGTGCCCGCCTGGAACCGGCTCTCCGCGCCGAGCCGGTCCATCAGCCGCGCGACGATCCGGCTGACGGACCGCGGCGACATGCCGAGCTGGTGCGCGATGGCCTCGTCCTTCTTCCCCGCCGCCATCATCAGCAGCACGTCCCGCTCCACGCCCGTCGGCTCCGCGCCCGAGCGCTGCTCCTCCTCGGAGAAGTCCAGCGCCCGGTCCCAGTAGTGCTCGAAGAGCTGCTGCAGGAAGTTGAGTACGGCCGGGTCCCGGACCAACGCCACGCCGGCGGCCGTGCGTTGGGGGTCGAGCGGCAGAACGGCGCAGCTCCGGTCGTAGATCAGCAGGTGGGAGGGGAGCGCGGTGGCGGTCCGCACCTCCGCGCCGGCCGCGGCCAGCGTCTCCAGGAACTGAACGCTCGTCCAGTGTTTGCGCGCCGCGTGCTGGAACACGCGCCGGGTGCGCACGCCGCGTTCGAGCTGCTCCAGATCCAGCGGCGTCGAGGCGCGGATGGCCTCCTCGGTGGGCCGGCTGGCGGTCAGCGCGTCGATCGACTTCACGCAGGTGCGGGCCAAGTCGTCGATGACCGCGCGGATGTTGTCGATGCCCTCGACCACCTCGATGATGGTCTTGGCCGACCGCATGCTGCGCGCCTCCAGGTAATCCCCGGACAGCGAATGCAGGCGCGCGCGGGTCGTGGCCATCGCGATTCTGCGCTGGAGAATGTCCTGTTCAAGGGGGGCGAGGAGCGCGTCGGCGGCGCTCTCGGGACTGATCGCCACCCGCCCGCCGCCGGGCGAGGCCCGGAGCAGTCCGAGCGCGAAGAGCCGCGACTCGGCGTCCGTCACCTCGTCCGCCGTCAGGCCCGCCCGCGCCGCGATCTGTTCGACGGAATCCGTGGGATGGATCACACGGAGGCGATAAACTCGGGTGGCCGCTGCGTCTATTTCGCCGGATTCGTGCACGCTCTTCTTCCTTGAACGACAACAGCCAGCCCCTTGGCGTCAACCTGACAGGCGAGATGATGCCACAGCGACTCTATCGACTTCCTGGTGAAAGCTCGTGAGCATGATTGGGCCAACATGCCACTCATGTTCGCCTATGTGGACACGGAAGAGGGAACCCGTGAAGAAGTTTGTTCTCAGTGTCGTCGCAGCTTTTCTCATCACGGCGGCCTCGGCCGGCGTGGCCGGCGCGCAGTCCTCGCAGAGCGTGACCGGTGTCTCGCCGCAGTCGGTCGGCACCCAGAACACCTGGTTCTGATCCGGCTGTCCGTGAGGGCAAGGAGGCGGCACGATGACGCCCGAGGCTCCTCTGGCGGTCCTGCTCAGCCCGCGGCCCGCCGTGGTGGCGGCGGCTCGCCGGGTCGGCGCCCGTAGTCTGGTGCTCGCGCCGGACCTGTCGGTGCCCGGGATCCGGGAGGCCGCCCGGGCCGCGGACGGAGCCATGACCGTGGACTGGTCGGACCATCCCCGGTTGATGATGGCCATCGGTCACCTCGCCCACCTCCCCGCCAGGGCAGCGGTGTTCGGCTTCGCCGAGCAGAGCGCGCTCATCGCCGCTCGTGCGAACGAAGCACTGCGGTTCCCCGGCAACCCCCATGCGGCCGTCGCGTACCTCACGGACAAGGCTACCCTGCGTGGCAAGGTCAACCAGCTCACCGGTGCCCCCGTCCGGTTCGAGCACTGCGACCGCGCGGCGCACTTGGTGGCCGTGGCCGAACGCGTCGGCTTCCCGTGCGTGGCCAAGCCGCGCACCGGCTCCGGCGGCCAGGACGTCCACCTGCTGCGCTCAGCGGCGGACGCGGCGCTCCTGGCCGCCGAGCTGCCGTATGAACCGGCCCTGATCGTCGAGGAGTTCCTCGACGGGCCGGAGTACAGCGTCGAGGCGCACTCCCGCGCCGGAACGCACACCGTGCTGGCCGTGACCAGGAAGTACACCACCGGGACCCCGGGTTGGCCGGCGACCGGCTACGACCTGCCGGCGGACCTGGACCCCGGGACCGTCGCCGGGATTCACGACCTGGTGCTCGCGACGCTCTCCGCCGCGGGCCAGCGTTTCGGCCCCTCGCAGACCGAGGTGATCCTCACCCCGGCGGGGCCGCGGCTGATCGAGTCCCACGCCCACCCGGGCGCGGACCACATCAGCGATCTGCTGCTGATGGCCACCGGAACGGACATCGCCGCCCTGACCATCGCCACCGTGCTCGACCTCGCCGTGCCCGCGCCCCCGGTTGAACAGGGCGTCCGGTACGCGGGGATCCGCTTCCTGCGGATGCCGCCCGGGCTCCTGGAGTCCGTGGACGGGATCGCGGAGGCGCGGGCGCTGCCGGGCGTGACGGGGCTGGAGATCGACGTTCCCATCGGCAGCCATGTTCCGGAGACCACCAGCCGGGTCGCCGGGCATGGCTTCGTCACCGCGGTCGCCGACGGACCGCAAGAGCTGGAGGTCGTCCTCCGCAAGGCCCAGGACACACTGCGTCCCGCGGTGGTGCCCGTGCCGGCGAGGGAGGAGGAGCACACTGCCGTCTGAGCTGTTCCCCGCGTTGGTCCCGCCCCGGACCCCGGCCCCACGGACAGATCTGCTCCTCCCCTTCCACGGCGTGCTCGCCCGGCCCCTCGGCCGCGCCGGCTATTACGTGCTCGAACGCCGCGACGGCGCCGGCCGCGTCGAGCAGCGCGGCGTCATCGGCGCGCTCAGCCTGCACGGCGTGGAGACCGGCCATGTGCTGCGCCACCAGCAGGTGGCCGACGCCGACGTGCGGTTCCAGGCCCGGCTGCTCCAGGAGCGCGGCGAGAGCATCGAGCCGCTGGTGCTGGCCGCGCCCGATCTGAGCGCGTTCCAGGAGTGCATCGACCAGACCGTCGCGGGCCCGCCCGACCAGGAACTGGCCACGCCCGAGGGCGGGGTGCAGCGGCTGTGGGCCTGCGCCGCCGCCTGGACCGCCGCGCCGCCCGCGCTGCCCCCGGTGCTGCTGGCCGACGGCCACCACCGGCTGGAGGCGGCCCGGCGGCTGCACCGCGCGCACCCCGGCGCCGTGGCCGACCGGCTGCTCGCGCTGGTGGTGGACCACCGGCACTATCCGCTGAGGCTGGCCGCGACCCACCGCTTGGTGCCCGGCCTGGACATCGAACGGGCCGTGCGCTCCGCGTCGAGGATCGCCCGGGTGAACGCGCACCCGCCGGGCGTGCGGCCGCTGCCCCGGCCCGGCACGTTCACGCTGACCGGCGGCGGCCGCGCGTGGGACGTTTCGGAGATCTCCCCGGCGACCATGGCCGGGCGGCTGCGGTTCCTGCCGCCGGAGTGGGTGGAGTTGCCCGCCGCGATCAGCGACCACGTGCTGATCCCCACCCTGTGCGAGGACCAGGGCATCCCGTCGGTGCCCCGCTTCACCAGCAAGTACCCGGGGCCGGGCGAGGCGGGCCTGATCCTGCCGCCGCCGACCTGGGACCAGATCTGGGCGGGCGCGGCCAGCGGCACCGGGATGCCGCCGAAGAGCACCAGCCTGGGCCCGGTGCCCGTGCCGGGCCAGATCGGGCGGCTGTCCGCTTCCTAGGGTTTCCGGCAGGTGCCGCTCACGGGGTGGTCTCCCAGTGGCGCAGCATCTCGCCGTCCGGCGTGAACAGCATCTCGGTGTGGCCGCCGGAGAAGTCGATGCCGCGGTGCTCCGCCAGATAGGCGGCGACGCCCGCGCACAGCGCCGCGGTGTCCCGCACCTCGCCGCCGTCGGTCACGACGATGAAGAACGGCGCGCCCTCCGCGTCGATCGTGGGGTAGATCCACTGGACCCGCTGCGCGTCCTCGTCGTCCTCGTGCAGCGCGCGGAACTCGTCGGCCGGCGGCAGCCCCAGTTCCTCGAAGACCTCCGCTATCGACTCGTAGGGGACCTCCTCCCGCCCCGTCCGGTAGCCGAGCACGGCGGCCAGCGCGATGAGGCTGACCGCGAGGAACACACCGGTGCCGACGGGCAGCGCCTTCACTTGTCTCCTTGTGTCGGTTGGGTCGTGCGGGGGATCACGAGGATGCCATGGGTCCAACATCCGTGCAGGCGCTGCGACTTGACAGCTCCGAAGTCATCGGGAATGGGGCGGTCGCGGGCCCGGAATACTAACTCCGGCGGTCCGCCGGGGACCGCTCACGGGCGCGAAGCGTGACGGGTGAGAGCAAGGTTTCGTCCACGTCACGTCCTGCCACAGAGCCGAAACGCGGCCTCCCTACCTTCAGGCAGCACGAGCCCCTGACCGACCCTTCGATGGAGGCGCCATGTCAGCCCCCAAGCCCGCCGCCGCCCGACGAGGGGGGCGCTGGATCGACGAGTGGAACCCGGAGGACGAGCGGTTCTGGCAGGAGAAGGGCGAGCGCATCGCCCGCCGCAACCTCCTCTTCTCGATCATCTCCGAGCACATCGGCTTCTCGATCTGGTCGCTGTGGTCCGTGCTGGTCCTGTTCATGGGTCCCGAGTACGGGATCGACCCGGCCGGCAAGTTCTTCCTCGTCTCCGTGGCCACGCTGGTCGGCGCCGTCGTCCGGGTGCCCTACACCTTCGCGGTGGCCCGGTTCGGCGGGCGGAACTGGACGGTCATCGCCGCCTCCATGCTGCTGCTGCCGACCATCGCCGCCTGGCTGGTGATGGAGCCGGGCACCTCCTACACGACGTTCATGCTGGTCGCCGTCCTCACGGGCGTCGGCGGCGGCAACTTCGCCTCCTCCATGACCAACATCAACGCCTTCTTCCCGCTGCGCCGCAAGGGCTGGGCGCTGGGGCTGAACGCGGGCGGCGGCAACATCGGGGTGCCGGTGATCCAGCTCGTCAGCCTGCTGGTCATCGCGACGGCGGGCGAGGGCCAGCCCCGCGTGCTGCTGGCCGTATACACCCCGCTGATCTTCGTCTCCGCCACGCTGGCCTGGCGTTACATGGACAACCTCGCGCCGGTCACCAACGACACGGGCGCGGCCCGGGAGTCGGTCCGGGACGCACACACCTGGATCATGTCGTTCCTGTACATCGGGACGTTCGGCTCGTTCATCGGCTACAGCTTCGCGTTCGGCCTGGTGCTCCAAAACCAGTTCGACCGCACCCCGCTCCAGGCCGCGTCCATCACGTTCCTCGGGCCGCTGCTGGGCTCGCTGATCCGGCCGGTGGGCGGCTACTGGGCGGACCGGTTCGGCGGCGCGCGGATCACCCTCTACACCTTCGCGGGGATGGCCGCCGCCACCGGCGTGGTGATCCTCGCCTCCGGCAGCGAGTCGCTGCCCGTCTTCCTCGTCGGGTTCATCTGCCTGTTCGTGCTCAGCGGGCTGGGCAACGGCTCGACCTACAAGATGATCCCGGGCATCTACCGGGCCAAGGCCGAGGCCCTGGGGCTGACCGGCGAGGAGGCCGCCGCCTACGGGCGCCGGCTGTCCGGCGCCGCCATCGGCCTGATCGGCGCGGTCGGCGCGCTGGGCGGCCTCGGCATCAACCTCGCCTTCCGGCAGTCGTTCCTCTCCACCGGCTCCGGCACCGGCGCGTTCACCTCGTTCCTCGTCTTCTACGCCGCGTGTTTCGTGGTCACGTGGGCCGTATACCTGCGACGTTCCTCCGCCGCCGCCGGCTCCACCGGGCCCGCCGCCCGCACGGACGGCAGCGAGGAGGAGCGGCCGGCATACGCGAGGGTCTGAGCGGCCCCGCAACGGTCCGGGCGTAACGCCCGAGAAACCGGGACGATCCGAGCCTGTCACGCCGTGTTGACAGGCTCGGATCCGGACACCCACAACTCTGGGCGGAGCGGAACGGGAAATGCGGACGGAACGACAGCAGGACATCAGACCCCTCGACGGCTTCACCGTGGGCGTGACAGCCGCGCGGCGCGCCGACGAGCTGGTCGCCCTGCTGCGGCGGCGCGGGGCCGAGGTGCTGCACGCGCCGGCGCTGCGCATCGTGCCCCTTTCCGACGACGACCAGTTGCTCGCGGCCACCCGGGACCTGATCGAGCACGCCCCCGACGTCGTCGTCGCGACCACGGCCATCGGCTTCCGCGGCTGGATCGAGGCGGCCGACGGCTGGGGGCTGGGCGAGGACCTGCTCGCCACCCTGGCCACCGCCGAGGTGCTGGCCCGCGGCCCCAAGGTGCGCGGCGCGGTGCGGGCGGCCGGGCTGACCGAGGACTGGTCGCCCGCCTCCGAGTCCATGGCCGAGGTGCTCCAGCGCCTCCTCGACGAGGGCGTGCAGAACCGCCGCGTCGCCCTCCAGTTGCACGGCGAGCCGCTGCCCGGCTTCATCGAGGCGCTGCGGGAGGCCGGCGCCGAGGTCGTGGACGTGCCCGTCTACCGGTGGATGCCGCCGGAGGACCTGGCGCCCCTGGACCGGTTCATCGACGCCGTCCTCGCCCAGTCGCTGGACGCCGTCACGTTCACCAGCGCCCCCGCCGCCGCCTCGCTGCTCCGGCGCGCGGAGGACCGCGGGGCGCTCGGGGAGCTGCTCGACGCGTTCCAGAAGCATGTGCTGCCCGCCTGTGTGGGGCCGGTGACCGCGCTGCCGCTCCAGGCGCACGCCGTCGCCACCCGCCAGCCGGAACGGTTCCGGCTCGGGCCGCTGGTCCAGCTCCTGTGCCATGAGCTGCCCGCCCGCACCCGGCCGCTGCCGGTGGCCGGGCGGCAGCTCGAGATCCGCGGGCACGCCGTCGTCGTCGACGGCTCGCTCCGGCCCGTGCCCCCGGCGGGCATGGCGATGCTGCGGCTGCTGGCCCGCCGCCCCGGCTGGGTGGTGCCCCGCGCGGAGCTGCTGCGCGCGCTCCCCGGCGCGGGCCGCGACGAGCACGCCGTGGAAACCGCCATGGCCCGGCTGCGCAGCTCACTCGGCGCGCCCATGCTGATCCACACCGTGGTCAAGCGCGGCTACCGGCTGGCCCTGGACCCGACCCTCGACGGACAGAAGTACGGCGAGTAGCCGCTCCGACCCGCGCAAACGGGCCCGATGTCGCGTACGGTTGACCGCTGCCCTGCCGACAGCCAGAAGGGGGCCGAGTGTTGGATGTGCGGGAGCGGGAGATCCGCGAGGAGCAGCGGCATCTGGACGCCGTCTACCGACGGCTGGCGGAGAAGATCGACGAGGCCGAGTACCTCATGGCGGACGCGGCCAGCCGCGTCCATGTCGGCACGCCCGGCGCGCTGGCCGAACGGGACGCGCAGGTGTTCCGCGCGGGCCGCCATCTCGCCCGGCTGAACAACGAGTTCGAGGACTTCCTCTTCGGCCGCATCGACCTGCTCGCCGGCAAGGACGGGGAACGCGGCCCGGACGGCGCGTTCACCTCCGTCGAGCCCGCCGACGACGCGGTCACCGTGCGCGACGGCGCCCCCGTGGCCGAGATCGCCGAGACCCTGCACATCGGCCGGCTCGGCGTCCTGGACGCCGACTACGTCCCGCTGGTCATCGACTGGCGCGCGCCCGCCGCGGCCCCGTTCTACCGCGCCACCCCGGTCGCGCCCGGCCGTGTGGTGCGCCGCCGCGTGATCCGCAGCCGGGGCCGTCGCGTGCTGGGCGTGGAGGACGACCTGCTGCGCCCCGAGCTGCGGGCCCTGCGGGAGGGCGCCGAGCTGCCCATCGTCGGCGACGGCGCGCTGATGGCCGCGCTGGGACGCACCCGCGGCCACCGGATGACCGACATCGTCGCCTCCATCCAGGCCGAGCAGGACGAGGTCATCCGCGCCCCCGCCGTCTCGGTCACCGAGGTCACCGGCGGCCCGGGCACCGGCAAGACGGCCGTCGCCCTGCACCGCGCCGCCTACCTGCTGTACCAGGACCGGCGGCGGTACGCGGGCGGCATCCTCATCGTCAGCCCCACCCCGCTGCTCGTCTCCTACACCGAGGGCGTGCTGCCCTCGCTCGGCGAGGAGGGCCAGGTCGCCATCCGCGCCCTGGGCTCGCTGGTCGAGGGTGCCGAGGCCGACTCCTACGACGACCCGCCCACCGCCCGGATCAAGGGCTCCGCCGCCATGGCCCGGGTGCTGCACCGCGCGGCGCGCGGCGTGCTGGAGCGGCCCGGGGCGCCCGGCCGGCTGCGGGTGGTGGCCTTCGGCCGCCGGGTGGAGCTGACCGGCGAGGCGCTGGCGCGCGTCCGGCAGGCGACCCTGGCCGGCACCGCCCCCGTCAACCTGCTGCGCCCGCGCGCCCGGCGGCTGCTGCTGGACGCGCTGTGGGAGACCTCCGGCGCGCCCCAGCGCTACCCGGACCCGGCGCTGGCGGCCGAGGCGCGGGAGGCGTTCAACGAGGACATCGGCGCCGAGGACTCGTTCCAGGACTTCCTGGACGCCTGGTGGCCGGAGGTCACCCCGCTCCAGGTGCTCACCGCGATGACCGACGAGCAGCGGCTGGGCCGCTGGGCCCGGCGGCTGCTGCGCCCCCGCGAGGTGCGGCTGCTCGCCCGCTCGCTGCGCCGGATCACGCCGGCCGGCGGCGGGCTGTCCGCGCACGACGTGGCGCTGCTCGACGAGCTGCGCGTCCTGCTCGGCGCCCCGGCGAAGCCGGCCCGGCCGCGCGAGGCGGACCCGCTGGACCAGCTCACCGGGCTGGAGGAGGTCACCACCTACGCCGATCGCCTGGCCGGGCGCCGGGAGGCGCCGGAGCGCGAGGGGGAGCGCGTGGACTACGCGCACATCATCGTGGACGAGGCGCAGGACCTGACGCCCATGCAGTGGCGGATGGTGGGGCGCCGCGGTCGGCAGGCGACCTGGACGATCGTCGGCGACCCGGCGCAGAGCTCCTGGCCGGCGCCCGAGGAGGCGGCGGCGGAACGGGACGCGGCGCTGGGCGGCCGGCGCCGCCGCCAGTTCGAGCTGACGGTCAACTACCGGAACCCGGCCGAGATCGCCCGGGTCGCCGACGGGGTGCTCGCCCGCGCGATGCCCGGCGCGCGGCCGCCGCGGGCGGTGCGCGAAACGGGCCTCGCGCCCCGGTTCGCCACCGCGCCCGAGCCGGACGGGCTGTCCGGCGCGGTGCGCGCGGAGGCCGCCCGGCTGCTCGCCGAGGTGCCGGGCACGGTCGGCGTTGTGACGGCGATGGGCCGCCGCGCGGCGGCGGGGGAGTGGCTGGCCGGCCTGGGCGACCGGCTGGTGGTGCTGGGCAGCCTGGAGGCGAAGGGCCTGGAGTACGACGCGACGCTCGTGGTCTCGCCGGCCGAGATCGCCGAGGAGTCCCCGGCCGGGCTGCGCGTGCTGTACGTGGCGCTGACCCGCGCCACCCAGCGCCTCACGGTGCTCTCCGGACCGGCCGACCACCCCGGCCCGGACGGCGTTCCGGAGCTGCTGGCCACGTCCTGACCTGCGGCTTGTGGCCGGTTGACCTCGGGGCAGAGTGAGGTAGCCTGGAAAAGGCGTCGGCCCGTTCCATGCCCCCGGGCCCAACCATTGTCGCTTCGAGCGACCCCTTGCCGCGAGGCGAGCTGGCGGGTCGACGCCCTTACTCACTCAGCCCTTCACGGCTCCTCCTGTTACGGTCATATCGGTCGACCGCCCTGGCTTTCTTCGCAACCCATGCCTCTCGTAAGGTGACACGGACTTGGGGGGCGATATCGGGAAAGTGAAGGAAGTCGACTCATGGCAACGGCGCCCAGTGTCTCCTACTCGATGACCGTCCGGCTGGAAGTCCCGGCCAGCGGCACGGCGGTGAGTCAGCTCACCACGGTCGTGGAATCCTCCGGTGGCTCGGTCACCGGTCTCGACGTCACCGCCTCGGGGCACGAGAAGCTGCGCATCGACGTCACCATCGCGGCGAGTTCGACCGCGCACGCGGACGAGATCGTCCAGAAGCTGCGCGGGATCGAGGGCGTCGCGCTCGGCAAGGTCTCCGACCGGACGTTCCTCATGCATCTCGGTGGCAAGATCGAGATGAAATCCAAGCATCCCATTCGCAATCGCGATGATCTGTCCATGATTTACACGCCCGGTGTGGCTCGTGTGTGCACGCAGATCGCCGCCCACCCCGAGGACGCGCGGCGGTTGACGATCAAGCGCAACAGTGTCGCCGTGGTCACCGACGGCTCCGCCGTGCTGGGCCTGGGCAACATCGGGCCGCACGCCGCGCTGCCGGTGATGGAGGGCAAGGCCGCGCTGTTCAAGCGGTTCGCCGGCATCGACGCCTGGCCGCTGTGCCTGGACACCCAGGACACCGACGCGATCGTCGAGATCGTCAAGGCCATCGCCCCCGGCTTCGCCGGCATCAACCTGGAGGACATCTCCGCGCCGCGCTGCTTCGAGATCGAGGCCCGGCTGCGCGAGGCCCTGGACATCCCGGTCTTCCACGACGACCAGCACGGCACGGCGATCGTCGTGCTGGCCGCCCTGCACAACGCGTTGCGGGTGGTCGGCAAGCGGCTGCCCGACGTGCGGGTCGTCATGTCCGGCGCGGGCGCGGCCGGTACGGCCATCCTCAAGCTGCTGATCGAGGCGGGCGTCAAGCACGCGGTGGTCGCCGACATCCACGGCGTGGTGCACGCGGGCCGCGCCGATCTCGTGGGCGCGGACGTCGATTCGCCGCTGCGCTGGATCGCCGACAACACCAACCCCGAGGGCGTCACCGGCACGCTCAAGGACGCCGTCGCCGGTGCCGACGTGTTCATCGGCGTCTCCGCCCCCAACGTGCTGGACGCGGCCGACGTGGCGGCGATGGCGGACCAGGCCATCGTCTTCGCGCTCGCGAACCCGGACCCCGAGATCGACCCGGCGATCGCGCGGCAGACCGCGGCCGTCGTGGCCACCGGCCGTTCGGACTTCCCCAACCAGATCAACAACGTGCTGGTGTTCCCCGGCGTCTTCCGCGGCCTGCTGGACGCGCACTCCCGCACGGTCAGCCACTCGATGATGCTGGCCGCCGCCCGCGCGCTGGCCGATGTCGTCGGGGAGGACGAGCTGAACGCCAACTACATCGTCCCCAGCGTCTTCAACGAGAAGGTCTCCGGCGCGGTGGCCGGCGCGGTCCGGGAGGCAGCCCAGGCCCAGGCGCGGTCGGGCGGCGGCTCCGGGGCCCCCTCGTAGGCGAGTCGGGTTGCCGGTGCGGTGCGGCTGCCCCTTAGGGTGACCAGGAGGCAAAGCCTCGGGAGAAGTCACCGGCGAGACGACGAGCGCTCTTCGTGTGACCCCGTTGGTGCCGGATTGGCCTTCCCGCCTCTGGTGGGGGCAGGATGCGTCCCGGGCGAGGGGTTTACCGAAGGCAGACCCGGGTCCGGGGACTGTCAGTGGGCCCTGGCAGCATCGGCTTCGATCTCACGCCTCATTGGCAAGATGAACACGGGAGTACGAAATATGAACCGCAGTGAGCTGGTGGCCGCTCTTTCCGAGCGCGCCGAGGTGACTCGGAAGGACGCCGACGCTGTGCTGGCGGCCCTCGCCGAGACCATCGGGGAGGTCGTTGCCAAGGGGGACGAGAAGGTCACCATTCCCGGTTTCCTGACCTTCGAGCGGACCCACCGTGCCGCTCGCACCGCCCGTAACCCGCAGACCGGCGAGCCGATCCAGATCCCCGCCGGGTACAGCGTCAAGGTGTCCGCGGGCTCCAAGCTCAAGGAAGCCGCCAAGGGCAAGTGACGCCCGCATGAACGCGGCAAGGGGTGGCCCTCACCGGTGAGGGCCACCCCTTCTGTATGCGCCGGGTGCGTATCTGCCGTGCCGCGCGGGCGCGTTGGACCGTTCCCGAATGGGAACGTGCGCGCGAGTAGGTCCTGTCCGGTCGGCCTTGTCGGATCAGCCCTTGGCTCCCCCAGGCCCTCGGAGGTACCCCCATGACGCGGTGCATCGCAAGGCGGAGTATCGCAGCTCGTACTTGGCCGTACTCGCGCGATGCGACAACGTAGCGAGGTGCCGTAGTTGGCGTCGCGGGCCCGGCGAGGTCGGCCGGACAGGGCCTAAGGGCGTTCGACCTTGGCGCCGAGATCCTCAAGCTTCTCGATGAAGTTCTCGTAGCCGCGGTTGATCAGCCCGATGCCGTGCACCCGTGAGGTGCCCTCGGCCGCCAGCGCCGCGATCAGGTACGAGAAGCCGCCGCGCAGGTCCGGGATCACCAGGTCGCCGCCCTGGAGCGTGGTGGGCCCCGAGACCACCGCGGAATGCAGGAAGTTCCGCTGGCCGAAGCGGCAGGGCGTGCCGCCCAGGCACTCGCGGTAGAGCTGGATCCGCGCGCCCATCTGGTTGAGCGCCTCGGTGAACCCCAGCCGCGACTCGTACACGGTCTCGTGCACGATCGACAGCCCCGACGCCTGCGTCAGCGCCACCACCAGCGGCTGCTGCCAGTCCGTCTGGAAGCCCGGGTGCACGTCCGTTTCCAGCGCGATGGCGTTCAGCGGGCCGCCGGGGTGCCAGAAGCGGATGCCCGCGTCGTCAACCTCGAACTCCCCGCCCACCTTTCGGAAGACGTTCAGAAACGTCATCATCTCCCGCTGGCTGGCGCCGTGCACATACACGCTGCCCTTGGTCGCCAGCGCCGCGCACGCCCACGAGGCGGCCTCCAGCCGGTCCGGCAGCGCGCGGTGCGTGTAGCCGCCCAGCTTGTCCACGCCGGTGATGCGGATGGTGCGGTCGGTGTCCATCGAGATGATCGCGCCCATCTTCTGGAGCACGCAGATCAGATCCTCGATCTCCGGCTCCACCGCGGCGTTCGCCAGCTCGGTCACGCCCTCCGCCAGCACCGCCGTCAGCAGCACCTGCTCCGTGGACCCCACCGAGGGGTAGGGCAGCCGGATCTTGCAGCCGCGCAGCCCGCGCGGCGCCTCCAGGTACTGCCCGTCCGCCCGCTTCTCGATGACCGCGCCGAACTGCCGCAGCACGTCGAAGTGGAAGTCGACCGGCCGGCCGCCGATGTCGCAGCCGCCCAGGCCAGGGATGAACGCGTGCCCCAGCCGGTGCAGGAGCGGCCCGCAGAACAGGATCGGGATGCGCGAGGACCCGGCGTGCGCGTCGATGTCCGCGACGTTCGCGCTCTCCACCCGGGACGGGTCGAGCACCAGCTCCCCTGGCTCCTCTCCGCTGCGAACGGTCACCCCGTGCAACTGCAACAGCCCGCGCACGACCCGCACATCGCGGATCTCCGGCACGTTCCGCAGCCGGCTCGGCGCGCTGCCGAGCAGCGCCGCGACCATCGCCTTGGGCACCAGGTTCTTGGCCCCCCGGACCCGGATCTCACCCTCCACGGGGGTGCCGCCGTGAACAAGCAGGACGTCGTCGTTCATAAAACTCGCGATCTGAGACGAAGGGATGCGCCGGGCCAGACGGAATCGTAATGGGCCTGGGTGGAGCCTTCCCCGGGACGGGCCCGGGACAGCCCTCCCCAGTCCCCCGGGGATGCGGAATCATGTCCCCATGACCGAGGCGTCCTCGCTCACCGGGCGGCTGCTGGTGGCCACCCCGGCACTGTCCGATCCCAACTTCGACCGCTCCGTGGTGCTGCTCCTCGACCACGACCGCGAGGGGGCCCTCGGGGTCGTCCTGAACCGCCCGACGCCCGTCGGCGTGTCCGAGGTCCTGGAGCCGTGGGCGGCGCTGGCCGGCGAGCCCGGGGTCGTCTTCCAGGGCGGCCCGGTCGCCCTGGACGCCGCGCTGGCGCTCGCCGTCGTCCCGGGCAGCGGACCGCTCGGATGGCGGCGTGTGCACGGTTCGATCGGGCTGGTGGACCTGGAGGCACCGCCGGAGGTGCTGGCGGCCGAACTCGGCAGTCTGCGGATCTTCGCCGGCTACGCGGGCTGGGGCCCCGAACAGCTTGAACGGGAGCTGGACGAGGGGGCCTGGTACGTCGTGGACTCCGAGCCGGGAGATGTCTCCGTGCCCGAGCCGGAACGGCTGTGGCGGGCCGTTCTGCGCCGCCAGCGCGGCAGCCTCGCCCTGCTCGCAACATACCCGGACGACCCGTCGCTCAATTAGGCTTGGGACCCATGAGCACTCCCCTCGACCCCGAGCGCGGAGCGGGTACCGGCACCCTCGTCGAGCCCACTCCGCAGACGACGCACGGCGACGGCGACCATGAGCGCTTCGCCCACTATGTCCAGAAGGACAAGATCATGGCGAGCGCGCTGGACGGCACCCCCGTCGTCGCGCTCTGCGGCAAGGTCTGGGTGCCCGGCCGGGACCCGAAGAAGTACCCGGTGTGCCCGACCTGCAAGGAGATCTACGAGTCCATGGGCTCGTTCGGCGGTGGCGGCAAGGACGGCGGCAAGAAGTAGCCCCGCCGGGCGCCCCCTCCCGCCCCGGGACAGTCCCCGGCCACGGCCGGGGGCCCGCCCGTATGCCCTGATCGTGTGAGTTGCCTCGGGCGTCCGTCCGGGAGCTCCCACGCCCGGTGGACGGCCGGGCCACCCCCGCGTCGGCGGAGCCGGAAAATATGCCAGAGTTGCCACGTCCAGGCGGCGAGCGCGTACCGTACGGCTCGGCGGCCGGGCTACCGGAAAGGGGCGACTGATTGAGCACGCACGCACCGCATGCGCCACAGACGGCTCGGCTCGTCGCGCTTCCCGCCACACTCGACGAGGCGGTCGCCGCGCTGGCCGAGGTGCCCGCGGCCGTGCCCGTCGCCGGCGGTACCGATCTGATGGCCGGCGTCAACGCCGGGCTGCTGCGCCCGGCCGCCCTGGTCGGGCTGGGCCGCCTCGCCGAGCTGCGCGGCTGGGCGTACCAGGACGGTCACGCGCTGCTCGGGGCCTGTCTGACCCACGCCCGGATGAGCCGCCCCGACTTCGCCGCCCTCATCCCCGCCCTCGCCTCGGCCGCCCGGTCCGCCGGCCCGCCGCAGGTGCGCAACGCCGGGACCCTGGGCGGGAACATCATCTCCGCCGCCCCCTCGGGCGACACCCTGCCGGTGCTGGCCGCCCTGGAGGCCACGCTCCTGGTCGCCGGGCCGGACGGCGACGGCCGGCAGGTCCCCGTCAGCCATCTGCTGGCCGGCCGCGACCGGCTGCGCCCGGGGGAACTGCTGGCGCACGTCCGGGTGCCGCTGCTGCACGCGCCGCAGACGTTCCTGAAGGCCACCAGCCGCACCGGGCCCTCGCGCGCGCTCGCCTCCGTGGCCGTGGTCCTCGACCCGGTGCGCCGCGAGGTCCGCTGCGCGGTCGGCGCCGTGGCCCCGATGCCGCTGCGCCCGCTCGACGCCGAGCGCTGGGTCGCCTCCCTGGTGGACTGGGACGGCGAGCGCGGCCTCGACCCCGAGGCGCTCGCCGCCTTCGGGGAGTACGTGGGGATGGCCTGCATCCCCGACCCGGCCCCCGGCGAAGGCGGGGAACCTGGCCAACTCCCGCCCGCCGTGCTGCACATGAGGCGTACCGTGGCAACACTCGCCCGCCGTGGACTCGGAAGGGCTCTCGCATGAGCAACGATCAGCAGCCGGACCGACACGCCCAGGGCCCGCAGCCGGGCAGTTGGGGCGGGGAGTACGACGCGGAGGCCACCGCGTTCATAGAGCTACCGGGCGGGTACGCGGAGGAGCCGGGCGGCGAGCCGCTCGCCGCGCCCGGCCACGGCTTCCAGCCGCCGGAGCTCGGCCGGACCGGCGGCACCCCGCCCGCCACCGCGGGAGCCACCACGGACCCGGGGGAGACCGGGCAGTGGACGATGCCGTTCGCCTGGGGAGATCCGCCGCCCGAGGGCACGGCCGCGCCGTCGCGTCCGTCGCGCGCCGCCGCCATGGGGCAGGGCGCCGCCGCGCTGGCCGGCGGCCGGCGCCGGCCGGGTGAGGGCGCGGACGGGGAGCAGGCCGGGCACGACGCGAGTCCCTGGACGGCCGGGCCCGAGGGCGTGGACGCGCCGCGTTCGCCCGCCCCCTGGTCGGCGCAGCCGGACGGCGAGCCGCACCCGGCGGAGGCCGCGCCGGCGGTGGGCGGAGCGACGGTGACCGAGCCCGTGGAGACGGGACCGGCGTCCGGGGCGGGCGATCCGGCCCCGGCGGCGCCGCCTGTTCCGGAGGACGCCGTCCCCGCGCCCGGCGGCAGCCGCAGCGAGCACCCCGAGGTGTCCTACGTGCTGCGCGTCAACGGCGTGGACCGACCCGTCTCCGGCGCCTGGATCGGCGAGTCCCTGCTGTACGTGCTGCGCGAGCGGCTCGGCCTGGCGGGTGCCAAGGACGGCTGCGCGCAGGGCGAGTGCGGCGCGTGTTCCGTTCAGGTGGACGGCCGGCTGGTGGCGGCCTGCCTGGTCCCCGCGGCCACCGCCGCGGGCAGCGAGATCCGCACCGTGGAGGGCCTGGGCGGCGACGGCGCGCCCTCGGATGTGCAGCGCGCGCTGGCCGCCTCCGCCGTGCAGTGCGGCTTCTGCCTGCCGGGCATGGCGATGACCGTGCACGACCTGCTGGAGGGCAACCACGCCCCGACCGAGCTGGAGACCCGCCAGGCCCTGTGCGGGAACCTGTGCCGGTGCACCGGCTACCGCGGCGTCCTGGACGCCGTGCGGACCGTGGTCGAGGAGCGCGCGGCGCTCGCCGCGCGCCAGGAGCACGCCGAACGCGCCGAGCCGGGGGCCGCGCCGGCCGAGCAGGACGCGGCGCTCCGCATTCCGCATCAGCCCGGGCCGCCGGCAGGAGGCATGTGATGACAGACCAGGTCGGCGACGCCGCCGCCGTCACCGTGGTCCCCGCCCAGGCGGCGGGACCGGCCCGGCAGCACGCGCACGGGCTGGGCACCTCCCTGGCCTCCACCGAGGCCGAGGCCAAGGTGCAGGGCACCCATCCCTACACCGCGGACCTGTGGGCCGAGGGCCTGCTGTGGGCGGCCGTGCTGCGCTCGCCGCATCCGCACGCGCGCATCAAGCGCATCGACACCGCCGACGCGGCCGACATGCCCGGGGTGCGGGCCGTGGTCACGCACGAGGACGTCGGCGGGGACGCGGGCCTGGGCCGGGGGGTCGCCGACCGGCCCGCGCTGGCCGCCGAGCTGGTGCGCTACCACGGCGAGCCGGTGGCCGCCGTGGCCGCCGACCACCCGGAGACCGCGCGGCTGGCCGCCGCCGCCATCGTCGTCGAGTACGAGGTGCTCGACGCGGTGACCGACCCGGAGAAGTCGTTCGAGGCGCCGCCGCTGCACCCGGACGGCAATCTGATCCGGCACATCCCGCTGCGCCACGGCGATCCGTCGGTCACCGGCGAGGTCGTCGTCGAGGGCCTGTACCGCATCGGCCGCCAGGACCCGGCGCCGATCGGCGCCGAGTCGGGCCTGGCCGTGCCGCGCCCGGACGGCGGCGTCGAGGTCTACACCGCCACCACCGACCCGCACGGCGACCGCGACCGGCTGGCCGCCTGCCTGGGCCTCACCCAGGAGCAGGTCAAGATCTATGTCACGGGCGTGCCCGGCGCGCTGGGCGACCGGGAGGACCTGGGCTTCCAGTTGCCGCTGTCGCTGCTGGCCATCCGCACCGGCAGCCCGGTCAAGCTGGCCGCCACCCGCGAGGAGTCGTTCCTCGGCCACGCCCACCGGCACCCCACCTTCCTGCGCTACTGGCACCACGCCAACCGCGACGGGAAGCTCGTCAAGGTCGAGGCGCAGGTGCTGATGGACGCCGGCGCCTACGCGGACGACTCGGCGGACGCGCTGGCCGCCGCGGTGTCGTTCGCCGCCGGGCCCTACAACGTGCCGAACGCGCAGATCGACGGCTGGGTCGTCCGCACCAACAACCCGCCCTCCGGCTATCTGCGCGGCGAGGGCGCGATGCAGGTGTGCGCGGCGTACGAGGGGCAGATGGACAAGCTGGCCTCTCAACTCGGCATCGACCCGGCCGAGTTGCGCGCGCGGAACGTCCTGGCCACCGGCGACCCGCTGCCTACCGGGCAGACGGTGACCTGCCCGGCACCGGTCGCCGAGCTGCTGGCCGCCGTCCGCGAGGCGCCGCTGCCCGCGCTGCCGAAGGACGGCCCGGTCGAGGACTGGCTGCTGCCCGGCGGTCCGGACGGCGCCGCGGACCCGGGCGCGGTGCGGCGCGGTGTCGGCTACGCGCTGGGCATGGTGCACATGCTGGGCGCGGAGGGCACCGACGAGGTCGCCACGGCCACGGTCAGGGTCGAGGGAACGGTCGCCACCGTGCTGTGCGCGGCGGTGGAGACCGGGCAGGGCTTCACCACGCTGGCGCGGCAGATCGTCCAGGACGTGCTGGGCGTGGACGAGGTGCAGGTGGCGCCGGTGGACACGGATCTGCCGACCGCCGGGCCCGGGGGCCGCAGTCGGCACACCTGGGTGTCGGGCGGGGCGGTGGAGCGCGCCGCGAAGATGGTGCGCACCCAGCTTCTCCAGCCGCTGGCCGCGAAGTTCGGCATGTCCGCGGAGCTGCTGACGATCGCCGACGGCAAGATCACGTCCTATGACGGGGTGTTGAGCACCACGGTGGCCGAGGCCCTGGAGGGCAAGGAGCTGTGGGCGACCGCGCAGTGCCGCCCGCACCCCACCGAGCCGTTGAACGAGTCCGGGCAGGGCGACGCGTTCGTGGGCCTGGCGTTCGCCGCGGTGCGGGCCGTGGTGGACGTGGACGTGGAGCTGGGCTCGGTGCGCGTGGTCGAGATGGCCATCGCGCAGGACGTCGGCCGCGTGCTCAACCCGCGCCAGTTGCGGGCCCGGATCGAGACCGGGGTCACCCAGGGCGTGGGTGCCGCGCTCACCGAGCATCTGCGGGTGGCGCGCGGGGTGGTGCGGCGCGCCGATCTCGCGGGCTACGCGCTGCCGACCGCGCTGGACGCGCCGGACGTGCGGATCGTGAAGCTGGTCGAGGAGCGGGACGTGGTGGCGCCGTTCGGCGCGAAGGCGGCCAGCGCGGTGCCCGTGGTGGTCGCGCCCGCGGCGGTGGCCGGAGCGGTCCGCGCCGCCACCGGCCGCCCGGTGAACCGGCTGCCGATCCGGCCGCAGGCCGCGGTCGGCGTGGCCTAGGGCAGGCTCGTCCTAGGTCGAGCGAACGAGATGCTTCCCCGCGCCGGTCCATAGGCGGTGGGCCGGTCCGGTCCTTACGGTGTGTCCATGACCGAGACCGGAGCCGCCGCGGCCGCATCCCCACCGACCACCGAACCGGCCATCGAGGAAACGGGCGGCGTCCTCAGCCGTCCCTACCGGGCGCTCACGCTCGGCTGCGTCAGCACGATCCTGCTGATCGCGTTCGAGGCGATGGCCATCGGCACCGCGATGCCCGCCGCCGCCGAGGCGCTGGACGGCGTCTCGCTCTACGCGTTCGCGTTCTCCGCGTACTTCACCACCAGCCTGCTGGGCATGGTGGTCTCCGGGCAGTGGTGCGACCGGCGCGGGCCGACCGGCCCGGTGGTGGCCGGCGTCGCCGCGTTCTCGGCCGGGCTGCTGGTGTCCGGCACGGCCCAGGCGATGTGGGCGTTCGTGCTGGGCCGGGCGGCGCAGGGCGTCGGCGGCGGGCTGGTCATCGTGGCGCTGTACGTGATGGTGCGCCGCGCCTATCCGGAGCGGCTGCGGCCGGCCGCGCTGGCGTCGTTCTCGGCGGCCTGGGTGGTGCCCTCCATGATCGGGCCGGTGATCGCCGGCACGGTGACCGAACAGTTCGGCTGGCGCTGGGTGTTCCTCGGCATCACCGTGCTGGTCGTTCTGCCGCTGATGGTGATGCTGCCGCCGCTGCGCCGGCTCGGCGAGAGCGAGGGAGCCGGAGCGGGCGGGGAAACGGCGCCCGGCGCGCGGTTCGACGGCCGCCGGCTGCGGCTGGCCGTGGCGGTGGCGGCGGGGGCCGGGCTGCTCCAGTTCGGCGGGCAGGAGCTGCGCTGGCTGTCGCTGATACCGGTGGCCGCCGGGATCGCGCTGCTGGTGCCCTCGGCCCGGCTGCTGCTGCCGCGCGGCACGTTCACCGCCGCCCGCGGGCTGCCGTCCGTGATCGCGCTGCGCGCCCTGATCTCGTCGGCCTACTTGTCGTCGCAGAGCTTTGTGCCGCTGATGCTGGTCACCCAGCGGGGGCTGTCCTACACCCAGGCCGGGCTGGCGCTCGCCGCCTCCGGCGGGCTGTGGGCGCTGGGCTCCTGGACGCAGTCCCGGCCCTGGGCCGAGCCGCGCCGGCTGGCGCTGGTGAGGCTGGGCACGGTGCTGATAGCGGCCGGGGTGGCGCTCACCCCGCTGGTGCTGGTGGACGCCGTTCCGGTGTGGACGCCTGCGCTGACGCTGTCCGTCGGCTGCTTCGGGATGGGGCTGGTCACCGCCTCGGTCGGCGTGCTGGTGCTGCGCCTGTCACCGCCCGAGGAGGCGGGCGGCAATGTGGCCTCCCTCCAGGTCTGCGACAGTCTGGGCAACGTGGTGATGCTGACGACCGTGGGCACGCTGTTCGCCGCGCTGGGCGGCGACGCGTCGGCCGCCGCGCACGAGGCGGCCCGGGCGGCCGAAGTGACCGTCGGGCCGGGGGCGTTCGTCGCGGTGTACGTGGCCACCACCGTCGCGGCTCTGTTCGGAATCGTGGTCGGCGGGCGGCTGCGCGAGAGGTCGCCCGGAAGCGCGGCGGGGGCGGGCGCCGGGGTGTGAGGTTGGCCGCAGTTCCGGCCGGGCGGCGGCGGTAGGCTGACGCGGTCCGCACCGCCCACCCCACCCGGAGACCGTGACCACCACCGCCTCGTCCTCCCCGCACTCCTCCCATCTCTCCCCCGCCTTTCCCGGCCGCGCGCCTTGGGGTACCGCGAGCAAGCTGCGGGCCTGGCAGCAGGGCGCGATGGACGCGTATCTGGCGGCGCAGCCACGGGACTTCCTCGCCGTCGCCACCCCCGGCGCGGGCAAGACGACCTTCGCGCTCACCCTGGCCTCATGGCTGCTGCACCATCACGTCGTGCAGCAGGTCACCGTGGTGGCCCCCACCGAGCACCTGAAGACGCAGTGGGCGGACGCGGCCGCGCGCATAGGCATCCGCCTCGACCCGGAGTACAGCGCCGGGCCGCTCGGCCGCGACTACCACGGCGTGGCGGTCACCTACGCGGGCGTCGGCGTCCGGCCGATGCTCCACCGCAACCGCTGCGAGCAGCGCAAGACGCTGGTCATCCTGGACGAGATCCACCACGCGGGGGACTCCCGTTCCTGGGGCGAGGCGTGTTTGGAGGCGTTCGAACCGGCAACGCGGCGGCTGGCGTTGACCGGTACGCCGTTCCGTTCCGACACGAACCCCATCCCGTTCGTCGCCTACGCCGAGGGCAACGACGGCATCCGCCGCTCGGTCGCGGACTACACGTACGGCTATGGCAACGCGCTGGCGGACGGCGTCGTGCGGCCGGTCATCTTCCTCTCCTACAGCGGCAGCATGCGCTGGCGCACCAAGGCGGGCGACGAGGTGGCCGCCCGGCTCGGCGAGCCGATGACCAAGGACGCCACCTCGCAGGCGTGGCGCACCGCGCTCGACCCGCGGGGCGAGTGGATGCCGGCGGTGCTGGGCGCCGCCGACCGGCGGCTGACCGAGGTGCGCCGGGCCGTGCCGGACGCGGGCGGGCTGGTCATCGCCAGCGACCAGGAGTCGGCCCGGGCGTACGCCAAGCTGATCCGGGAGATCACCGGCGACGCGGCGACCCTGGTGCTCTCCGACGACTCCGGCGCCTCGGGGCGCATCGAGGAGTTCCGCCAGTCGCGGGACCGCTGGATGGTCGCCGTCCGCATGGTGTCGGAGGGGGTGGACGTGCCCCGGCTGGCGGTCGGGGTCTATGCCACGACGATCGCCACGCCGCTGTTCTTCGCCCAGGCCGTGGGCCGTTTCGTGCGCTCCCGGCGGCGCGGCGAGACCGCGTCCGTGTTCCTCCCGACCATCCCCTCGCTGCTGGGTTTCGCGCACGAGCTGGAGCTGGAACGCGACCACGTGCTCGACAAGCCGAAGCGGGACGGCGAGGAGGACCCCTACGGGCCCGAGGCCGACCTGCTGAAGGAGGCCGAGCGGCAGCAGGACGAGCCGGACGGCGAGCAGGACCAACTGCCGTTCGAGGCACTGGAGTCGGAGGCCGTCTTCGACCGGGTGATGTACGACGGCGCCGAGTTCGGCATGCAGGCCCACCCGGGCAGCGAGGAGGAGCAGGACTACCTCGGCATCCCCGGACTGCTGGAGCCGGACCAGGTGCGGCTGCTGCTGCACAAGCGGCAGGAGCGGCAGATCGCGCACAGCCGGCGGAAGCCGGACGAGGAGGCCGATCTGCTGGAACTGCCGGCCGACCGGCGGCCGGTGGTCAGCCACCAGGAGCTGATGGAGCTGCGCCGCGAGCTGAACTCGCTCGTCGGCGCCTACGCCCACCAGTCCGGCAAGCCGCACGGCGTGATCCACACCGAGCTGCGCCGCGCCTGCGGCGGCCCGCCCACCGCGCAGGCCACCGCCGGGCAGCTCAAGCAGCGGGTGGTCAAGGTCCGGGAGTGGGCCACCCGGATGCGGTGAGGCGGTCCGAGGACCGGCCGAGGACCGGCCACGGAAGCGGAGTTTCGTCGCATAACGTCCGATAACGACCACCCGTTGCTCGGATTCTGGACAGCCTCTTCCGCTGAGCGGTGACGATGGATAAGTTTCCGGTCACGCGTACGCCCGGTGGCAGTGCCGCCCCGGTGCGCAGCCGGCTGTGATCAGCTATCGCCACCGACGGCCTCCCGCGCGTGCCGCCGATGGGACCGGCGGCACGGCACTTCCGCGACGGCCGTCAGCTCACCGGATCTCATCCGTGAAGGGGAGGCGTCGTGACCGCGGAGACCTCTCAGACGCTCGACCGGGGACTGCGTGTCCTCAAACTGCTCGCCGAGACCGACCACGGGCTCACCGTCACCGAGCTGTCCAAACAGCTCGGCGTCAACCGCACCGTGGTGTACCGCCTGCTCGCCACGCTCGAACAGCACTCCCTGGTGCGCCGCGACGCCGGCGGCCGCGCCCGGGTCGGAGTCGGAGTGCTCGGCCTCGGCCGGCAGGTGCACCCCCTGGTGCGCGAGGCCGCGCTGCCCGCGCTCCGTTCGCTGGCCGAGGACGTGGGCGCCACGGCCCATCTCACGGTCGTGGACGGCCATGACGCGCTCGCCGTCGCCGTGGTCGAGCCGAGCTGGACCGACTATCACGTCGCCTACCGCACCGGCTTCCGGCACCCGCTGGACCGGGGCGCGGCCGGCCGGGCCATCCTCACCGGCCGCTGCAAGGACATCCACGACGAGGACGGATACGTGCTGACCCACGGGGAGTTGGAGGCGGGCGCCAGCGGAGCCGCCGCGCCGCTGCCCGACGACTGCGGCATCGAGGGCAGCGTCGGCGTGGTGATGCTCAACGAGGTGGTGCCCCCGGAGGTCGGCCCCCGCGTGGTGAGGGCCGCTCAGGAGGTCGCCGCGGTCCTGCGTTAGATTCCCCCCATGCCCGCCGCCCCGACCGCGCCGACGGAACCGGACCCCGCCGCCCCGTCCCCGCCGACCGGCCGCCGCCCGCTGGTGCTCGCCGCCTGCGGCGCGCTGGTCGCGGCGCTGCTGGCCGTCGCGGCCCTGGCGCCGCTGCCCTACTCGGTGACCCATCCCGGGCTGACCGCCGACGTGCTCGGGGAGCACGCCGGCGAGCAGGTGATCACCATCACCGGCGCGCAGGTCCGCGACCCCGAGGGCGAGTTGCGGATGACGACGATCACCGCGACCGGGCCGGACGCGACCGTGCGGCTGTCCGACGTCATCAGCGGCTACTTCGCCGGGGACCGCGCGGTGATGCCGCGCGAGTCGGTCTACCCGGTGGGGGACACCACCGAGGAGATCCAGGAGCACAACACGGCGCAGATGCGCGAGTCGCAGAACACCGCGGTGACCGCCGCCCTGTCCTACCTCGGCATGGCCGGGGACGGGATCGAGGTGGAGGTGGACCTCGGCGACGTGGGCGGCCCGAGCGCCGGGCTGCTGCTGTCCCTGGGCATCGTGGACCTGCTGGCCGGCGACGGCGAGGGCGGGGACCTCACCGGCGGCCTGACCATCGCCGGCACCGGCACCATCGACGCCGACGGCACCGTGGGCGCGGTGGGCGGCGTTCCGCTGAAGACACAGGCGGCCCGGCGGGACGGCGCGACCGTCTTCCTGGTGCCGCGCGACGAGTGCTCGGACGCCACGGCGGACCTGCCCGACGGCCTGCGGCTGATCCCGGTCACCACGCTGGAGGGCGCGGTCGACAGCCTGCGGGCGCTGGCCGCGGGGGAGTCCGTGCCGTCCTGCTGACCCCGACGCCGACAGCGAACCGCCCCCGCGAGTGCAGGTCGCGGGGGCGGCTGTGGGGGGTGGTGTTCTTACAGATTCCCGCGCATCGCGTGTTCACGCTCTTTCGGGCCGAAGAGAGCCCTTGAAGTTCCCTTCGCCGAATCCTGCCGAACCCCGTCGACTCCAACCTTTTGCCCGGACCGGGGGAGGGTGTGGGCCGATCCTGTGCCGCCCCGGTGAAGACGCGGGCCGCGCGCGCGTACACGCGGCGCCCGGCCGTCCGTACAGTCGTTCCGTCCGTACCGGCGGTGCCAGGAGGTCACCCATGGCCATCGACGAACTCGACGCCCGGCTGCTCGAACTGCTCGCGCGCGAGCCGCGCATCGGCGTGCTGGAGGCGTCCCGGCGCCTCGGCGTCGCGCGTGGCACGGCCCAGGCGCGGCTGGAGAAGCTGCTGGCGAACGGCGTGATCCGCGGGTTCGGCCCCGAGGTCGACCCGGCTGCCCTCGGCTTCCCCGTCACCGCCTTCGCCACGCTGGAGATCAAGCAGGGCCAGGGCGAGGAGGTCCGCCGCCACCTGAGCGGCGTGCCCGAGGTGCTGGAACTGCACACCATCACCGGACAGGGCGACATGCTCTGCCGGCTGGTGGCCCGCTCCACCGGTGACCTCCAGCGGGTGATCGACCGGGTGGTCGGCTTCGAGGGCATCGTGCGGTCGTCCACCGCCATCGTCATGGAGAACCCCGTGCCGTTGCGGGTCATCCCCCTGGTCCGGTACGCGGCCGAGGGCTCAACCGGCCGCCTCTCCCGGCTCGTCGGCCGCCGTGAGCAGGGCGCATAGGCCGTCCGCCACATCCACCTGCTCGCCCTCCGTGCCGGGCCGCACCAGGCGCAGCGTCCGCTCCAGCCAGGCCGACACCGCGGCGGCCGGCGCGTGCAGCAGCGCCTCGCCCTCCGGCGACTGAAGGGCCAGGCACAGAACGTTCCGCCCCCGGTCCTTGGCCGGCCAGACCCGCACGTCGCCCTGGCCGGCGGGCCGGAAGACGCCCTCGATCAGCAGCTCGCGGGCGAACGTCCAGTGCACCGGCACGTCGGAGCCGATATGGAAGACGATGTGGACGGCGTAGGGATCGTCCGACCGGTAGAGGAGCCGTGCGGGGACGGGCACGCTGCGCTCCGTTGAGAGCACCAGACGGAGGTCGAGCTCCCGCTCGATGATGGTGTGCATGCGATGCGACCTCTTCTCTCCTGTGGTCCGCCGGGCTTGCGGGAGAAGAGAGGGGCCGGACGGCAGGTCATTACGCGGATGGCGCCAAAGTTTTTCCCGCGCGCCGCTGTCGGTGACGGCTTGTAGCCTCGGGCGCATGAGCGAGTCAGCGGGTGTGCGCATCGCGCCCTGGGGCGAGGACGACTTCGAGCTGCTCCGGCGGGCGAACGCGCCGGAGATGATGGCTCACCTGGGCGGACCGGAGAGCGAGGAGAAGCTGCGCGACCGGCACCGGCGCTATCTGGGGCTCGACGACACCGGGCGCGGACAGATGTTCAGCGTGCGGGCGGAGCCGACCGGCGAGCGGGTGGGCACCGTCGGTTTCTGGGAGCGGGAGTGGCGCGACGAGACGGTGTACGAGGCCGGTTGGAGCGTGCTGCCCGAGTACCAGGGGCGGGGGCTGGCGACGGCCGCCGCGCGTGAAGTGGCGCGCGCCGCCGCCGAGGAGGGCGGGCACCGCTTCCTGCACGCGTTCCCCTCGGTGGAAAACCCCGGGTCGAACGCCGTCTGCGCGGGCGCCGGCTTCACTCTCCTCGGCCCGTGCGACTTCGAGTATCCGCCGGGCCGTCCGATGCGGTGCAACGACTGGCGTCTCGATCTCGTGGAGTTCGCTGGCCTCGGCTCTCGCGTTCCCGGGGGAGTTGGCTAAGGTCGCTGTCTAAGAGATGGGGTAACGCCGGTCCCCCGGCGACGTAACATGCTTACCTCGAAGAGACGCAGCACTGCACGGACGAGGAGATTCGGACCCATATGAGCTCCCCACCCGCAGGCTCCCCGCCCTCAGGTAGCGGCGGGCCGGGGCCCAACTGGTATCCGGACCCGTCCATTCCCGGCTACATCCGGTACTGGAACGGCACCTCCTGGGTGCCCGGCAGCAGTCGCCCGGAGCCGCGGGAGGGCGAGCCGGTGCCCACGCCACCGTCCGGCGCGGTGGCGTCGCCCCCGGCCCCCGGACCGGCCGTGCCGGCGGCTCGCCAGGGCGAGACGCAGCCGTTCTTCTTCGACGAGGACGAATCGAGTCCGGGGTCCTCGGGTTCGGGCGGGCAGTCCGGCGGCGGTGACGCGCTGCCCGAGGTGCGCCGCCGGGGCGAGGTCGCCCCCACCGGCGACGCCTGGCGCCCGGATTCCGGTGGGCAGGCCGGGGTGAGCGGTGACCAGCGGGTCACCTGGGCCTCGGACGAGGACGTCAGCACCTCCCCGGTGGCCGCGGCCGGCCGGGTCGATCCGCGCGGGCAGTTCCGGGTCACGCCGGCCGAGGGTTCCCCGACGCCGCCGGGCCGGCCCGAGCCGCCGCGGCAGCAGGAGCCGGACCCCAAGGAGCAGACGACCACGCTGCGGCGTTCCGACATCGCGGCGGCCGGCGCGGGCGCCGCGGCGGGCGGGTCCTGGGAGCGGCAGGTGCGCGACATCGCGCGGCAGTCGCCGCAGGGTCAGCAGCAGCCGCCGCAGGCACAGCAGCAGCCGCCGGCCGGTCAGCCGCGCCCGGGGCAGCCCCAGGGCGGGCCCGGCCAGTCGCTGCCGCCGTCCCTGCCGCCGCAGGGCGGACCTCCCCAGGCCGGACCTCCCCAGGCCGGGCCCCCGCAGGGCGTTCCGCCACAGGCCGCGCCGCAGCAGAGCCCGCCGCCCGGCTACGGCTATCCGCACCAGCAGCAGCCTCAGCAGCCGGTGCCGCATCAGCCCCAGCCGGGGGCCGTGCCGCCCGCGCAGGGCGGGTACGGCTATCCGCAGCAGCCGGGCCAGCCCGGACAGCAGGCCCCGCAGGCTTCGCCGTTCCTCCAGTCGCACCAGGGCGAAGCGCTCACGATGGTCCGTCGGTTCGAGCCGACGCAGTCGTACCCGGCCAGCCTCGGGCGGCGGCTGATGGCGCGCATCGTGGACTCGCTGTTCTCCGTCGGCGCGGCGGCCGTGGTCGGCGCGCCGCTGCTCGGCGACGCGCAGGACCACATCGACGAGCAGGTGGAGGCGGCCGAACGGGCCGGTGTCACCGAGACGATCTGGCTCATCGACGGCACCACCGGCGGGTATCTCGCCACGGTCATCGGGGTGTTCCTCGGGGTCGCCCTGCTGTTCGAGGCGCTGCCGGTCGCGCTGTGGGGCCGCACGCTGGGCAAGGCGCTGTTCGGCCTGCGCGTGGAGGACGTGGCGAACCAGGAGAAGCCGTCGTTCGGCGCCGCGATGCTGCGCTGGCTGGTGTACAACTTCCTGGCGGTGGTCGTCGTCGGCATCGTCAATGTGCTGTGGTGCCTGCGCGACCGGCCCTGGCGGCAGTGCTGGCACGACAAGGCGGCCGGTACGTTCGTCGCCACCAGCAAGGCGCCCGCGCCGCCGTCCTGACCCGGTCGGCGCAGGGAGGGGCCCGTTCGTCCTCGCCGGGATGCGGGGTGCCCGGGATCGGGTTTGACTGGCGGTCATGAGCACCGAGCAGCCACCCCCCGGCCCCGGCGACGGGCCGGAAAAGGGCCCCTTCCCCGCCGACGAGCCCGGGCTGCCGAAGGCGCCGCCGCCCGGCGATACCTACGGCGCCAATCCGTACGGCGACGCGCGCGGCGCCGTCGATCCGCTGGCCGGGATGCCGCCGCTCGCCCCGCTCGGCCGCCGCCTGGTCGCCCGCATCGTCGACGCGCTGATCGTCGGCATCCCGGTGACGCTCCTCCTGTGGCCCCTGATGGGCGACTGGAACTACGACGGGAACGGCGGGAACGGCGGTTATGGCCAGCAGACGATCGTGCTGCTGGTCTATTTCGTCTATGAGGGCCTGATGCTCAGCGCCCGGGGCCAGACCCTGGGCAAGATGCTGATGCGCGTGCGGGTCGGGATGCTGGACAACGGCGCCGTGCCGCGCGGCGCCCCCGCCTGGATGCGCGCCGCGGTCTACTCGCTGCCGCAGCTCGTGCCCTGTGTGGGCTTTCTCTTCTGGGTGGTCAACGCGCTGTTCTGCACCTGGGACAAGCCCTACCGCCAGTGCCTGCACGACAAGGCGGCGAAGACCGTGGTGGTCTCCGCCGCCTGATGTCCCCTGCCCCGAAGGGCGTTCAGACCTGCACCCCTTGCCGTTCGGGCGCGGTACGGGGGTGCGGCACCGGCTCGGCCGGGCGGCGCCGGGCGGCGCGCCGGGCCTGGGCCGTCACCGCGACGGCCGCGCCGAGCAGCAGCGCGACGACGGCGATGACCGTCACGGCGAGGGCCGATCCGGTCGGTGCCAGGAGGAGCAGTACGAAGGTGATGGGGATGACCGTGGCCGAACCGCAGGCGATCTGCACGGGGGTCAGGTGCGGCATGTCGGTGCTTCCGTCCTTGTTCAAGGTGCTTGCGCCGTCCGCGAGATGGGGAAGGCACGAGGGTGCCCCTCTCGAACGGTTCTACGGCCCTCGATGCCCGTGCGGAGGGGCTGGTAAGCCTGACCTTACCTGCGCGGTGGAAGCACGGGGGGCGCACGGGTTCATGCCCCGGCAGACCAGTGAACGACCGTAGTTGAGCCCGGTCCGGCGAAGCAAGGGCTGTCTTTTTCTGTCTCACTCATGTCAAATGCGTCCCGTCACATCACTGCGTGCGCAGGGGAGGACAGGCAACACGTGAATACAGGAAAACGATCCATGAGATCGACAACTGCCGCTGTCGCGACGGTCATCGCCGCCATCGGCGCGGCGGTACTGGCCCCGGCCGGCGCGGCTGCGGCGCAGCCCCCGGCGGACCCGGCCGAAGCGCCGCGGGACGTCCGGGCGTTCGGCGCCTCGCCGCATCTGGAGAACCCGCTCGCCGAGAAGCGGGAGGCGCAGACGCAGCAGGCCCAGCAGGAGCTGATCTCGGGCCGGGCGAGCACGCGCGCCGTCGGCGGCTCGGAGGTGGTGGAGCTGAGCGACGGGGAGTTCGTCGAGGTCGCCACCACGGGCACGGACCAGATCTTCACCGTGCTGGTGGAATTCGGCGACACGATAGACCCGGAGTTCGGCGGGGATCCCGGCCCGCTGGTGAACCAAATTCCCGAGCCGGACCGTTCGCGGGACAACACCACCATCTGGCAGGAGGATTTCGACCGCCAGTACTACGAGGACGTCTACTACTCGGAGGACCCGGACGTCCCCTCGGTCAAGCAGTACTTCGAGAGCCAGTCCTCGGGCCGCTACTCCGTGGACGGTTATGTCAGCGACTGGGTCCGGGTGGACTACAACGAGGCCCGCTACGGCAACAACGCCTGCGGTTCCAACGTCTGCCGCTCGGTCTGGGACGTGGTCACCGACGGCGTGAACGCCTGGTACGACGACCAGCTCGCGGCCGGCGCGACGCCGGAGGAACTGGCCGCCACGCTGGCCGAGTACGACATCCAGGACCGCTACGACTACGACGGCGACGGCGACTTCAACGAGCCCGACGGCTATCTGGACCACTTCCAGATCGTGCACGCGGGCGAGGACGAGTCGGCCGGCGGCGGCGCGCAGGGCGAGGACGCCATCTGGGCCCACCGCTGGTACGCGTTCGCCGACCGGATCGGCCAGTCCGGGCCGGAGTACAACCCGGTCGGCGGCACACAGATCGCGGACACCGGGCTGTGGGTGGGCGACTACACCATCCAGCCGGAGAACGGCGGAGTCGGCGTCTTCGCCCACGAGTTCGCCCATGACCTCGGGCTGCCGGACCTGTACGACACCCAGGGCGGCGAGAACGGCACCGGCTTCTGGTCGGCGATGTCCTCCGGTTCCTGGCTCGGCCCCGGCGACGGCACCATCGGCGCCCTGCCCAACGACATGGGCCCCTGGGAGAAGCTCCAACTGGGCTGGCTGGACTACGAGGTGGCGCAGGCCGCCACGCGGTCGACCCACGAACTCGGCCCGTCCGCCCTCACCTACCCCGAGGGCGAGCGCAACCGGGCGGCCCAGGGCCTGATCGTCGAGCTGCCGGAGAAGACGGTCACCACCGAGATCCACCAGCCCGCCGAGGGCGCGGCCCAGTGGTGGAGCGGCTCGGGCGACGACCTGAGCAACACCCTGACCCGGAGCGTGGATCTCACCTCGGCGACCACCGCCTCGCTCGACCTGACCGGCTGGTGGAGCATCGAGGAGGACTTCGACTACCTCTACGTCGAGGCGTCCTCGGACGGCGGCGCCACCTGGACCGCGCTGGACGGCACCGCCAACGGCGATGCGCTGCCCCGCGACTCGGCCGACCGCCCGGCGCTGACCGGTGAGTCGGACGGCGACGCGGCGCTGTCGTTCCCGCTGGACGCCTACGCGGGCCAGCAGGTTGAGCTGCGGTTCCGTTACCAGACGGACGGCTCACTGGCGTTGACCGGCTTCACCGCCGACGCCCTCACCATCACCGCAGACGGCGAGGTCGTCTTCTCGGACAACGCCGAGAGCGGCGAGGGCGATTGGGAGGTGGACGGCTTCAGCGTCGTCGGCGGCTCCATCACCGACGACTACCCGCAGTACTACGTCATCGAGAACCGGCAGTACGTGGGCTTCGACCGGACGCTGCGCACCGGCCCGTACAACTTCGGCTGGGCCACCGAACGCCCGGACTGGGTCGAGCACTTCTCCTACCAGAACGGCATGCTCGTGTGGCTGTGGGACACCTCGCAGTCGGACAACGACGTCAGCCAGCACCCGGGTGAGGGGCTCATCCTGCCGGTGGACGCCCACGCGGAGGCCGAACACTGGGCGGACGGGACACTGATGCGCAACCGCATCCAGACCCGGGACGCGACGTTCAGCGGGGCGCCCACGGCCGAACTGACCCTGCACAAGGAGGGCGTGCCCACCGAACTGCCCGCCCAGCGCGGTCAGCGGGCCTTCGACGACCACCGCGGTTCCTACTGGGACGAGTCCAACCCCGGGAACAGCGTCATGGTGCCCGACACCAACACCCGGATCTCGATCGTGCACCAGCCGGGGAACCCGACCCGGCCGATGACGGTTCAGGTCGGCCCGAGCGCACGGTGACGGTGTCGATACGGTCACACTCCGTCGATATCTGACGGAGTGTGCCGTGATCCTTTAAAAAAAACCGCAGGTCAGCGTACGTCTCGGCCGCCGCCCCTCGACGGGCGGCGGCCGATGGCGTAAGGATGGCGGAGTCCGTTTCCGAGAAGTCCGGAGTCGATGGAAGGTGACTCATGGCCGAAGGAGGCTTCGTCCGGCTGCCCGACGGCAGTGTCGTCGTCGCGCTCGCCCTGCCCCACCCCGGCGCACCCGGGAGCGCCGTCCGCGTGCTGGTCCACGCGGCGAACCGGCCGCGCGCCCTGACCCGGCTGCGGAACCTGGGGCTGCGCTCGGTCTACCTGCGGGGGAACGCCGCGCCGCCCACCCCGGACGAGATCTCGGCCGTGCTGCACCACCCGGACGGCGTCGTCTGGCGCTCGACGCCGGAGATCGCCACCGAGAGCTGGCACCCCATGCGGCGCCTGCTGTGCCGCCCGAGGGTGGCCTGAGCCCCCTGGGTGCCCTGCTAAGCCGCGATCACCGGCTCCCCGGTGAGCTCCACCCCGGCCGCCGCCATGTCGCGCAGGGCGGCGTCCACCGAGTCCTGGGCCACGCCGGCGGTCAGGCTCAGCAGCACCCGGGTCGTCAGGCCGGTGGCCACGGCGTCCAGCGCGGTGGCCTTCACGCAGTGGTCGGTGGCGATGCCGACCACGTCCACGGCGCTCACATCGCGGGCCCGCAGCCAGTCGGCCAGGCTGGTGCCCGCCTCGTCGCTGCCCTCGAAGCCGCTGTAGGCCGCGGCGTAGGCGCCCTTGTCGAAGCAGGCGTCCACGGCGCCGGAGGAGACGGCCGGGGCGAAGTTCGGGTGGAAGCCGACGCCCTCCGTGCCCGCCACACAGTGCGCCGGCCAGGAGTGGGCGAAGTCCGGGTTCTCCGAGAAGTGGTCACCCGGGGCGATGTGGTGGTCGCGCGTGGCCACCACGTGCCGGTACGCCGGGGTCGCCGCGCCGATCAGGTCGGTGATGGCGGCGGCCACGTCCGCGCCTCCGGGGACCGCGAGGCTGCCTCCCTCGCAGAAGTCGTTCTGCACATCGACGACGATCAGTGCGCGATGCATGAGCGGACACCCTTTCGGAACGGTCGGTGGGTGGGCTGTGGCCGAGCTTAGTTACGCCGCCGTGCCCGTGTAGCGCGTTGGCAGAACCGGCTCGCCGCGAGAGAGCTGGGTGGCCGACAGCGGGAGCCCCGCGCGGGCGCGGACGTGCCGGTCGCGGGCGACGTCGAGCCGTTCCCGGGCGAGGGTCCGGCCGCCGCGCATGAGGGGCACGGCGATCTGCCGGTCGGCCAGCTCCTCGGGCACCGGGCCGGTGCCGACCACCTCGGCCTCGGCCACCCCGTACCGGTCCGGCCGGCGGGCGGCCCACTTGACGCCGGCGACCGACAGCTTGCCGCCCAGCGACTTCTTGGCGACGGGGACCATGGGCGTGTCCGGCCCCTCGTCCGAGGCGCGGGCGACCAGCTTGTAGACCATCGAGCACGTCGGGTGCCCGCTGCCGGTGACCAGCCGGGTGCCCACGCCATAGGCGTCCACGGGCGCCGCGGCGAGCGAGGCGATGGCGTACTCGTCCAGGTCGCTGGTGACGACGATGCGGGCGTCCCGGGCGCCGAGCTCGTCGAGCTGCTGGCGCACCCGGTGCGCGACGACCAGCAGGTCGCCGGAGTCGATGCGGACCGCGCCCAGGTCGGGGCCGGCCACCTCCACCGCCGTGCGAACGGCCTCGGTGACGTCGTACGTGTCCACCAGCAGCGTGGTGCCCGCGCCCAGCGACTCCACCTGGGCGGTGAACGCCTTCCGCTCCGAGTCGTGCAGCAGCGTGAACGCGTGGGCGCTGGTGCCCACGGTCGGAATGCCGTAGCGGAACCCGGCGGCCAGGTCCGAGGTGGACGAGAAGCCCCCGATGTACGCGGCCCGCGCGGCGGCGACGGCGCTCAGCTCGTGGGTGCGCCGGGCGCCCATCTCGATCAGCGGGCGGTCCTGGGCCGCGACGGCCATCCGGGAGGCGGCGGCGGCCACCGCCGAGTCGTGGTTGAGGATCGACAGGATCACCGTCTCCAGCAGCACGCACTCGCCGAAGGTGCCCTCGACGGTCATGATCGGCGAGCCGGGGAAGTACACCTCGCCCTCGGGATAGCCGTGGATGTCGCCGGTGAAGCGGTAGTCCGCCAGCCAGTCGCGCGTCGGCCCGTCGATGATGCCGCGCTCGTCCAGGAAGTCGAGGATCTCCGGTTCGAAGCGGAAGTTCTCCACCGCGTCCAGGACCCGCCCGGTGCCGGCCACCACGCCGTAGCGGCGGCCCTCGGGGAGGCGGCGGGTGAAGACCTCGAAGGCCGAACGGCGGTGGGCCGTGCCCGCCCGCAGGGCGGCCCGGAGCATGGTCAGCTCGTACTGGTCGGTGAAGAGCGCGGTGGAGGGCACCATCACGGGCAGGCCCGACCGCGCTTCGTCCATGACGTCCATGCCGTCACCCTACCCCGTATCTCGTCAGTTTGACGATATCTGGCGCGGCGCGGTGCGCACGGCCTTCGGCCGGGCCGTTTGGGCCCCGGGGCGGGGTTGGTGGCAGCATGGGAGACGTGAGTGCCATCCCCATGGAGATCGAACGCACGGAGTCGGAGCAGGCACCGGCCCGGGAGGCGGCGCCGGACGTCCCATGGGTCACGGTCGTGCACAACGATCCGGTGAATCTCATGAGTTATGTGACCTATGTGTTCCAGACGTATTTCGGCTATCCGAAGGACAAGGCCAAGAAGCTCATGCTGGACGTCCACCACAAGGGCCGTGCGATTGTTTCGCAGGGTAGTCGTGAAGAAATGGAACGGGACGTGCAGGCCATGCACGGATACGGGCTCTGGGCGACGCTTCAGCAGGACCGCTGATGGCCGGGTACTTCGAGCCGGCCGGCGGGCCCGACGGTGGCGCGGCGATCGCGCTGGACGAGGTGGAGATCTCGATTCTGCGCAGTCTCGCCACCCAATTGCTCGAACTGATCGGCCCGGACGGCGGCGTCGCCGAGGGTGAGGATCCGCTGGACGCGCTGTTCGCCGAGGGCCCCAGTGAGCCGCCGGACGACCCCGCGCTGGCGCGGCTGTTCCCCGACGCCTACGGCGAGCCCGGTAAGCCGGTCGACGAGGAGACCCGGCGGTTGTCGGCCGAGTTCCGCCGGTTCACCGAGGGGGATCTGCGGGCGCGCAAGCGCGAGGACCTGCTCGCCCTCGTCACCGGCCTGGACTCCATCCACGCCGAGGCCGGCGCGGCGGGCGCCGGCGGCGCGGTGCTGACGCTCAAGCCCGAGGAGTCCCGGCGGTGGCTCGGCGCGCTGAACGATCTCCGGCTGGCCATCGCCACCAGGCTGGACATCACGGACGACGACGGCACCGAGAAGCTGTTCGACCTACCCGATGATGACCCGAACAAACCAATGGTCATGGCCTATTTCTGGCTCGGTGGCCTCCAGGAATCTCTAGTAGAAACGCTGCTCCCGTGATCTCATGTGATAGGAAGACTGGTCATTCCTGTCCCCCACAGCATGAGGTCACGTCATGGCGAACGGCGAGTCCTGGACCGATGAGGTCGATGAGGCGGTCAATGACGTATTCGAGCCCGTCCGTGATTTCCTGACGGACATCGTCTTCTACGACGTCCGGGTCTTCGACAGCGATTTCCCGCTCATTGTGGGCTGGCTGGTGCTGGCCGGCCTCATATTCACGGGCTACTTCGGCTTCATCCAGTTCCGGTACCTGCGCGTCGCGCTGCGGCTGGTGCGCGGCCGGTACGAGCAGCCGGACGCGCCGGGCGAGGTGACCCACTTCCAGGCCCTGACCTCGGCCGTCTCCGGCACCGTGGGACTCGGCAACATCGCGGGCGTGGCCATCGCCGTCTCCATCGGCGGGCCGGGCGCCACGTTCTGGATGATCCTGTGCGGCCTGCTCGGCATGGCGACCAAGTTCGTCGAGTGCACGCTGGGCGTGAAGTACCGGGAGATCGACGAGAACGGCCGGGTCTCCGGCGGCCCCATGTACTACCTGCGCAAGGGCCTCGCCGAGCGCGGCCTGCCGGGCCTGGGCAAGGTCCTGTCGCTGCTGTCCGCGGTCATGATCCTCTTCTTCGCCTTCTTCGGCGGCAACCTCTTCCAGGTCAACCAGAGCCTGGAGCAGCTCGCCACCGTCACCGAGGACCACACCGGCTTCTTCGACTCCTCCGGCGGCGCCCTGCTGTTCGGCGGTCTGGTCGCCGTGCTGGCCGCCGCGGTCCTGATCGGCGGCATCCGGGCCATCGGCCAGGTCACCAGCCGGCTGGTGCCCGCCATGGCGATCCTCTACGTGACCGCGTGCCTGATGGTGATCCTGTTCAACGCCGGCGACGTGCCCGACGCGATCGGCACGATCGTCGGCGAGGCGTTCCGGCCCGAGGGCGTCACCGGCGGCCTGATCGGCGCGTTGATCATCGGCTTCCAGCGGGCCGCGTTCTCCAACGAGGCCGGGGTCGGCTCGGCGCCGATCGCCCACTCGGCCGTCAAGACCAAGCGCCCCGCCACCGAGGGCCTGGTCGCGCTCATCGAGCCGTTCCTGGACACCGTCCTCATCTGCACCATGACCGCGCTGACCATCGTCGTCGCGGCCGGCCCGGCCTACGAGGAAGCCCGGGACACCGCCGCCGCGGGCGGGGACGTCAGCGGCACCACCGTGGGCATCTCCATCACCTCGGACGCCTTCGAGACGGCGCTGCCCTGGTTCCCCGGGGTGCTGACCTTCGCGGTCTTCCTGTTCGCGTTCTCCACGATCATCACCTGGGGCTACTACGGCCAGAAGGCGTGGCACCACCTCTTCGGCACCGGCCGCGTCACCGACACGATCTACAAGGCGCTGTTCTGCCTGATGATCGTCGCCGGCACGCTGCTGACCCTGGGCACCCTGGTGGACCTGGCCGACGCGTTCCTGTTCATGGCCGCCGTGTGCAACATCATCGGCCTCTACCTGCTCGCCCCCGTGGTGAAGAAGGAGCTGCGGAAGGTGCTGGCCTACGTCCGCCGCCGGGACGCCGGCGACTCCGAGGAGCAGATCGACGCCGACGAGGCCGCCGCCGAGGCCGCGGAGTCCATCACCCTGGCGAAGTAACGCGAGGCGCCGGATTTACGCTGGCTGCATGCTGACCATCTCCCAGGAGCTGCACGACAAGATCGTCGCCCACGCCCGGGCCGATCACCCCGACGAGGCCTGCGGGGTGATCACCGGGCCGGTGGGCAGCGGCCGGCCCGAGCGCTTCGTCCCGATGCTGAACGAGGCCAGGTCGCCCACGTTCTTCCGCTTCGACTCCTACGAACTGCGGGACCTCTACCGGCGGCTGGACGACGACGACGAGGAGATCGTGGTCATCTACCACTCGCACACCGCCACCGAGGCGTACCCCTCGCGTACCGACGTCTCCTACGGCAACGCGAACGACCCGCGCATCCACTGGGTGCTGGTCTCCACCGCCGAGTGCGGAAACGGCGAAGGACCGGTCTCCTTCCGGTCGTTCCTGATCGCCGATGACAAGATCACGGAGGAGGACGTCACCGTCGTCTGAGACGGGAACGTCCGGATGATGAACGACCCCCGGGCGCGGCGGCCGGGAATCGATACGATGAATCCATGGTTCTCCACGACGTGAGCGACGAACGACCGAGCGGACCCCTGCTCGTGGCGCGCCTGCACGTCGATCTGTGCCGCCTCGCCAGCGCCGCGTGTCCAGCGGCTCGCTGATCGCCTCGCCGCAGTCCGTTACGCACCATCCGCCTGTCCTCATCCTGGAGTCCCGATGGCCATCGAGGTCCGCATCCCGACCATCCTCCGCAGCTACACCGACGGCCAGAAGGCCGTGCAGGGCAGCGGGGACACGATCGCCGCGCTGTTCGCGGACCTGGACGCCCACCACCCGGGCATCAAGGACCGCCTGGTGGAGGGCGAGGAGCTGCGCCGCTTCGTCAACGTCTACCTGAACGACGAGGACGTCCGGTTCCTGGACGGCATCGCGACCAGGCTCTCGGATGGTGACAGCGTCACCATCCTCCCGGCCGTCGCCGGGGGCATGCGCTGATGCGCTTCGACTCCCCGCTGGCGGCCGTCGGCAACACTCCGCTGGTGCGGCTGCCGCGCCTGTCCCCGGCCGAGTCCGTGCGGATCTGGGCCAAGCTGGAGGACCGCAATCCGACCGGCTCGGTCAAGGACCGCCCCGCGCTGTTCATGATCGAGCAGGCGGAGAAGGACGGCCGCCTCACCCCCGGCTGCACGATCCTGGAGCCCACCTCGGGCAACACCGGGATCTCGCTGGCGATGGCCGCCCGGCTCAAGGGCTACCGCATCGTCTGCGTGATGCCCGAGAACACCTCCTCCGAGCGGCGCGAGCTGCTGGCCATGTGGGGCGCGGAGATCATCTCCTCGCCCGCCGCCGGCGGTTCGAACACAGCGGTGCGGGTGGCCAAGGAGCTGTCCGCCGAGCACCCCGACTGGGTGATGCTGTACCAGTACGGGAACCCGGACAACGCCGGCGCCCACTACGCCACCACCGGGCCGGAGATCCTGAACGACCTGCCGTCGGTCACGCACTTCGTGGCGGGCCTGGGCACCACCGGCACGCTGATGGGCGTCGGGCGCTATCTGCGCGAGCACCGCCCCGAGGTGCGGATCGTCGCCGCCGAGCCGCGTTACGACGACCTGGTCTACGGCCTGCGGAACCTGGACGAGGGCTTCGTCCCCGAACTCTACGACGAGTCCGTGCTCACCACCCGCTACTCGGTCGGCTCCGCCGACGCCGTCGCCCGTACCCGTGAACTCCTCGCGCAGGAGGGCATCTTCGCGGGCGTCTCCACCGGGGCCGCGCTGCACGCCGCCATCGGCGTGGGCCGCAAGGCGCTCGCGGCGGGCGAGAGCGCGGACATCGTGTTCGTCGTCGCCGACGGCGGCTGGAAGTACCTGTCCACCGGCATCTACACCGCCGCCTCCACGGAGGAGGCGGTCGCCCGCCTGCACGGTCAGCTCTGGGCCTGACCTCCGCTTGAGCCGACCCGGCCCCGACCCGTTCCGGGGCCGGTCGGCCTCACGCACCGTCGCCGCGCGGGCACGTAAAGTGCGGTCGCGTGACCGTGCGCAGCTACTCCCGTTTCCCGTCGGGTGCCGAGCAGACCGTCTGGACCAGGATCACCGCCCGGGACTCCCTGGCCCGGCGGCTGGACTGGCCGCTCCTCACCTCCGCCGTGACCCTGTCGCTGATGGGCACCCTGCTGGTGTACTCCGCGACCCGGGGGCGCACCGATCTCAACCAAGGTGAGCCGGAGTACTTCCTGGTGCGCCACTTCTTCAACGTGGCCATCGGGGCGGGGCTCGCCGCGCTGACCGTCTGGCTCGGCCACATCCGGCTGCGCACCGCCGTGCCCGTGCTGTACGCGCTGTCCGTGCTGCTGTGCCTGCTGGTCCTCAGCCCGCTGGGCTCCACGGTCAACGGCTCCCGAAGCTGGATCCAGCTCGGCGGCGGCTTCGCGTTCCAGCCCTCCGAACTGGTGAAGGTCGGCGTCCTGCTGGCCATGGCCACGCTGCTCGCCGCGCCGCTGGAGAGCGACGGGCGCCAGCGTCCGGACGGCCGCTCGGTGGTCCAGGCGCTGCTGCTGGCCGCCATTCCCACCGTGCTGATCATGCTGATGCCGGACGTCGGGCAGACGATGGTGATCGCGGCGATCGCGCTGGGCGCGCTGCTCGCGTCCGGCACCGGCCGCCGCTGGATCCTGGGGCTGATGGCGCTCGGCCTGGTGGGGGCGCTGACGGTGTGGCAGATCGGGCTGCTGGACGAGTACCAGATCAACCGGTTCGCCGCGTTCGCGAACCCGGCGCTGGACCCGGCCGGTGTCGGCTACAACACCAACCAGGCCCGGATCGCGATCGGTTCGGGCGGCCTGACCGGACAGGGGCTGTTCCACGGCAGCCAGACGACCGGTCAGTTCGTGCCCGAGCAGCACACCGACTTCATCTTCACGGTCGTCGGCGAGGAGCTGGGCTTCCTCGGCGCGGGCCTGGTGGTCCTGCTGATCGGCGTGGTGCTGTGGCGCGGCTGCCGGATCGCGGCCCACGCGCCGGATGTGTACGGAACGATCGTGGCCGTCGGGATTGTGACGTGGGTCGCGTTCCAGAGCTTCCAGAACATGGGGATGGCGCTGGGGATCATGCCGGTCACCGGGCTTCCGCTGCCGTTCCTGTCGTACGGCGGTTCGTCGATGTTCGCCATGTGGATCGCCGTTGGTCTTCTGCTGGCCATCCGCATTCGGTCTCGCAGCAGGATGTGACCGGACGGCGATCGGGCGCGATCCCGTGCCGGTCGGGCGGGTGCCCGGACCCGGCCGGGGGCCGTCGCCCGCGCTGGTGATTCCGCCCACAACCCGGGCCGCACAAGGAGCAGGCCGGGCAGTTGCGTCTTACAGTCGTTCGAACCCCACTACGGAGGTTCCCCCTTTCATGAAGCTCACCGTCGTCGGCTGCTCGGGATCCTTCCCGTCCGCGGACTCGGCCTGCTCCAGCTACCTCATCGAGGCCGAGGGCTACCGGCTGCTCCTTGACATGGGCAATGGCGCCCTCGGCGAGCTGCAAAAGTACTGCGGGCTGTACGACATCGACGCCATCGCGATCAGCCACCTGCACCCCGACCACTGCATCGACATGTGCGGCTACTTCGTGGCCCGCTACTACCGCCACGAGGGCGGCCGGTGCGACCAGGTCCCCGTGTACGGGCCCGAGGGGACCGAGCGGCGGCTGACGACGGCCTACGCCGACACCCCCTCGGAGAAGTCGATGAGCGAGGTGTTCGACTTCCGCACGCTGAGTGACGGGGGCGTTCTCGAACTCGGCCCGCTGCGGGTGACGACCCGGCGGGTCACGCACCCGGTGGAGACGTTCGGCTTCCGCGTGGAGCACGAGGGGCGGGCGTTCTGCTACTCCGGCGACAGCGGGCGGTGCGACAGCCTGGCCTCGCTGGCCCGGAACGCGGACCTGTTCCTGTGCGAGGCGTCGTTCACCCATGGCAAGGAGGACCTGCCCGAGGTGCATCTCAACGGCCGGCAGGCCGGGGAGTGCGCCCGCGCGGCGGAGGCGGAGCGGCTCGTGCTCACCCACATCCCGCCGTGGACGGACGCCCAGGTGAACCTGTGCGACGCGAAGGCGGTCTTCGGCGGCGCGGTCGAACTGGCCCGCCCGGGTGCGGTCTACGACATATAAACCCCCTCCGCCGACGGGCTAGGCTCGCTGGCATGTCTCGTATCGACGGCCGCGCGGCCGACCAGCTCCGTCCTGTCACCATCGAACGCGGCTGGAGCAAGCACGCCGAAGGCTCCGTCCTCGTCTCGTTCGGGGACACCCGGGTGCTGTGCACCGCGAGTGTGACCGAGGGCGTGCCGCGCTGGCGGCGCGGCGGGGGCGAGGGGTGGGTGACGAGCGAGTACGCGATGCTGCCGCGCGCCACCAACACCCGGGGCGACCGCGAGTCCGTGCGTGGCAAGATCGGCGGCCGGACGCACGAGATCTCCCGGCTCATCGGCCGTTCGCTGCGCGCCGTCATCGACTTCAAGGCGCTGGGCGAGAACACCGTGGTGCTCGACTGCGACGTGCTCCAGGCCGACGGCGGCACCCGGACCGCCGCCATCACCGGCGCGTTCGTCGCGCTCGCCGACGCCGTCGCCTGGGGGCAGCGGCAGAAGCTCATCCGGCCCCGGGCACAGCCGCTGACCGGCGCCGTCTCCGCCGTCAGCGTCGGCATCATCGACGGCGTGCCCATGCTCGACCTGGCCTACGAGGAGGACGTGCGCGCCGAGACCGACATGAACGTCGTCTGCACCGGCGACGGCAACTTCGTCGAGGTTCAGGGCACCGCGGAGGGCAAGCCGTTCGCCCGGGCCGAGCTCGACGCGCTGCTCGACCTCGCGGTGGCCGGCTGCGCGCGGCTCGACGAGGCGCAGCGTGCCGCCCTCGCGGGCGGGTAGGCATGAGGGGAGAACAGGGGAGGAAACGGTGAAGTCAGCGAAGTTCGCCGCGTCGGCGGCGGTGCTCACCATGGTGTCCGCGGGGGTCACGACGGGCTGCGACCTTCAGCAGGCGGTGGACTGCGCCCGCCTCGCGCTGGAGGTGGCGAGCAGCGTCGAGCACCTGGAGCAGGCAGCGGGGAGCGACGACCCGACCGCCATCGTGGACGCCGCGGACGCGGTGGTCGACGACCTGAGCGAGTTGCGGGACAGCGTTGACGACGAGGACGTCCGGGACGCGGCGAACTCCGTGGAGGAGGCGGTGGAGAGCATCCGCGGCGGCGTCGTGGACGGCACCGAGGTCGATCTCACACCGCTGGGCGACGCGGCCGCCTCGCTGACCGACGTCTGCTCTCCCTGACCTCGGGCCGGTCGTTCGTAATCACGGACGGCTCCCAGAATTTCGAACCAAACCCTTGACGCGCCGCCAAACGCCTCCTTAGCGTGTCCGCACTTCGGTTGACTGCGTTGTCAACCGGCTGTGACTGGCAAGGGAGCTGGTGGTGACGGGACGGGTCTCGATGGCGGATGTCGCCCGCAGCGCGGGGGTCTCGCAGAAGACCGTCTCCCGCGTCGTCAACGGCGAACCGCATGTCAGCCCGGCCCTGCGGGAGCGCGTTCTGCGCGAGATAGAACGGCTCGGCTTCCAGCCCGACGAGACCGCCCGCGCCCTGGTCACCCGCCGGTCCCGGCGCATCGGCATCGTCACCACCCGCATCTCCTACTTCGGGCCGGCCTCCCTGCTGCGCGACCTGGAGCACGCCGCCCGCGCCGCCGGGTACTTCGTGAGCATCGTCCACGCCGACGCGGACGACGAGGCCGAGGCCGAGCACTCGGTCCGCCACCTGCTGCGGCAGGGCGTCGACGGCATCGCCGTCTCCTCCCCGGTCGGCCTGGTCGACCCGGCCACCCTGGTGCCCGCCGGCCTTCCCCTGCTCCTCATGCGCTACCCCGAGGACCCGTTCCCCAGCACCCCCGCCGGGGACCGCGTGGTCGTGGTGGGCAACGACGACGTCGGCGGCGCGCGCCAGGCCACCGCGTACCTGCTGGGCCTCGGCCACCGGACCGTGCACCACATCGCCGGACCCCCCGGCTGGCCCGTCACCGCGCAGCGGATCCGGGGCTGGCGGGACGCCCTGCGAGCCGCCGGCGTCGCCGAGACGCCCGTCCGGCACGGCGACTGGAGCGCCGCCTCCGGCTTCCGGGCCGCCCGCGAGCTGCTCGACGAGACGGGCGAACGGCCGCCGACCGCGCTGTTCGTCGCGAACGACCAGATGGCCATCGGCGTGCTCCACGCCATCGAACGCGCCGGCCGGCGCGTGCCCGACGACATCAGCGTCATCGGTTTCGACGACATCCCGGAGGCCGCCTACCTCTCCGTTCCGCTCTCCACCCTCAGACAGGACTTCGCCGAGATGGCCCGGCAGGGCATGCGACGGCTCATCTCGGCCATCGACGGCTCCCCGGGCCCCACCCCCGGGGCGCGGATCCCCACGGAACTGGTGGTGCGCGCCAGCACCGCCGCCCCACCCGGTCGGACGACGCAAGCAAGCCGAGCAAGCGAGGAACGACGATGATCCGACGACAACCACCCGACATATCCCGCCGCCAACTGCTCCGCATGGGCGGCGGCCTGGGCGCGGCCGGCCTGCTCGGCGGCGCGCTGAGCGGCTGCGCCCGGACCGCGGACGCCGAGCCGCTGACCTCCGGGAGCGTCGATCTGGCCTTCTGGACCCACGACCAGGCGTATGTCGACTTCTTCCAGGTCGCCGCCGACAACGCGATGGCCGCGGGCACCGGCCCGTTCCGCTGGACCCTGAACGACACTCGCACCGGCGCCACCGACATCGTGACCAAGACCATCGCCCAGGCCATCGCCGGCCGCGGCACCCCCGACGTGGCCGGCCTGGAGATCGGCGCGTTCCCCCGGCTGCTGCGCGGCGACCTCGCCGCCGAGCTGCTCCAGCCACTGAACGACGCCGTCGCCGATGTGCGGGACGACCTGCTCCCCTCGCGCACCGCCCCGTTCACCAAGGACGACAACCTCTACGCGCTGGACTCCGACTCGCCGCTGGTCGTCTACTACTACCGCGAGACCGAGTTCGACCGGGTCGGCCTGCCCACCGACCTCGGCACCTGGGACGAGCTGGCCGAGGCCGCCGCCGCCGTCCGCCGGCAGCACGACGTGTGCCTCGGCGCGGTCACCGTCGGCAGCGAACTCGGCCAGGTCGTCCAGGGGTTCGACATGCTGCTGATGCAGCGCGGCGGACGGCTGTTCAACGAGGACGGCACCATCGCCATCGAGTCCCCCGAGGCGGAGGAGACGCTGGCGTTCCTGGTCCGCGGTGTGCAGGAGGGCTATGTCGCCACCGTCTCCGACTACTTCGGGCCCTCGATGCAGGCAGCGCTCAAGTCCGGCCAGCTCATCGGCCAGTGGATGGCGACCTGGTACAAGATCTACGGCCTGGTGCCCAACGTCCCCGAGCACGAGGGGGAGTGGCGGATCCGGCCGCTGCCCGCGTTCCCCGGCGGCGGGGGCCGCACCTCGTTCACCGGCGGCACCGGGTTCGCCGCGCTGCGCGGCAAGGAGAACACCCTCGCCGGCGTCGAGCTGATCAAGGCCGCCTACCTCACCCCCGAGGAACAGGTGCGCCGCTACCTCGACCTGGGCTATCTGCCGACCCTGCGGTCCGTCTTCGAGGACCCCCAGCTCCTCGGCATCGAGGACCAGTACTGCGGCGGCCAGCGGATGTTCGAGGTCTACCGGGACGTCATCGACGAGGCCCCCGTCTTCTACCTCAGCGCCGACAAGCCGATCCTCGACACGGTGCTCAGCGGCTACCTGCTCCGGGCCTACAACGGAGACCTCTCGCCGCGCGAGGCGCTGGCCCGCGCCGCCGAGGACTTCCGCGGCCAGACCCGCTCGTCCCGCTCGTAAAGGACCCCCGATGACCTCCCTCTCGGCCCGTCCGGACGGCAAGCGCCGGCAACTCGCGCCCTACGCGTTCATCGCCCCCTTCTACATCCTGTACGCCCTGTTCATGATCGTCCCGATCGGGGCCGGCATCTACCTGTCCATGACCGACTGGGTCGGCCTCGGCACACCCGAGTTCGTCGGCCTGGACAACTTCGCCGACCTCGCCCGGGACACCAGCTTCCACAAGGCCCTCGGCAACTCGCTGATCTACGTCCTCATCAGCATCTTCGTCGTGGTGCCCGCCGCGCTGCTCATCGCCCAGGCGCTCAACACCAAGGGACTGCGCGCCCGCGACCTGTTCCGGGTCACCTTCTTCATCCCCATGGTGCTCTCGCCCATCGTGATCGCCCTGGTCTACAGCCTGCTGCTGGACCGCGACTACGGCCTGCTCAACTCGGTGCTGCGCGCCCTCTTCGGCGCCGGGAACACCAACTGGCTGGGCGACCCCACCCTGGCCAAGGTCTCCGTCGGCTTCGTGATGCTCTGGCGCTGGGTCGGCTACCTCACCATCTTCTTCCTGGCCGGTCTCCAGGCCGTGCCCAAGGAGCGCTACGAGGCCGCCCAGCTCGACGGCGCCGGCATGTGGCGCACGTTCACCGCGGTGACGCTGCCCGGCATCCGGCCGGTGACCGCGTTCATCGTCGTCACCTCGTTCATCGGCGCCGCCCAGATCTTCGACGAGCCGTTCCTCATCACCGGCGGCGGGCCGGGCGAGGAAACGCTGTCGGTGGCCATGTTCGTCTACCGCGCGGCCTTCGACCGCCAGCAGTTCGGCTACGCCGCCGCAGCCGGACTCGTCCTGTTCGTCATCGTCTTCGGGATCAGCCAGGTCCTGAACCGGCTGCTGTCCATCGGGAGGACCTCATGACCGCGGCGACCCCGCCCGCGAACCGCCCCCGGCGGCAGGGCTCGATACCGGGCCGGATAGCGCTCTACGCCACCCTGTCCGTGCTGCTGCTCGTCTTCATCGCGCCGATGATCTGGGCCGTCAGCGGCTCGTTCAAGCTGCGCGGCGACATCTTCGAATACCCGCCGAAGCTCATTCCGTCCCCCGCCACCCTCGACAACTTCCGCAATCTGCTGGACGGCGAGCCGTTCTGGAACTGGTTCTTCATCAGCGTGACCACCGCGCTGATCGCCACCGCCATCGCCGTCTTCGTCTGCGCCCTGGCCGGATTCGCCTTCGCCAAATACCGGTTCGCCGGGAAACGCCTGCTGTTCTCGGTGATGTTCAGCTCGCTGTCGGTGCCGTTCGCGGTGATCCTCGTCCCGCTGTTCGTGCTGATCGTGAAATCCGGGCTGTCCAATCCCTGGTTCGCCCTGATCGTGCCCTGGGTGGCGCCCGCGTTCGGCATCTTCATGATGCAGCAATACATCATCCAGTCGATCCCGGACGAAATCCTGGAGGCGGCCCGCATCGACGGCGCCACCGAATTCGGCATCTTCCTGCGCGTCGTGCTGCCGCTGCTGCGACCGCCGCTCGGGGCGCTCGCCGTCTGGCAGTTCCTCCAGAGCTACAACCACTTCCTGTGGCCGCTGGTGCTCATCTCCGAGACCGACAACTACACCGTTCCGCTCGGCCTCAACATCCTCTTCAAGGCCGAGAACCGCTCGTTCGACCTGGTGCTGCCCGGCGCGGTGCTCGCCTCCGTGCCGACCATCCTCGTCTTCCTGCTGCTGCGCAAGCAGCTCCTGGAAGGTCTCTCCACCGGCGCCGTCAAGGGCTGAAAGGACAACCGACACCCATGCGCTACCTCCCCCGCCAGGTCCTCTTCGGCGCGGCCTACTACCACGAGTACCAGCCCGTCCCGCGGCTGGAGAAGGACCTCGACCTCATGCGCGAGGCCCACTTCAGCGTGATCCGGGTCGGTGAATCCGTCTGGTCCACCTGGGAGCCCGAGGACGGCGTCTTCGACCTCGACTGGCTGCGCCCGGTCCTGGACGGCGCCCACGAGCGCGGCATCTCCGTGATCCTGGGCACCCCCACCTACGCCGTGCCGCCCTGGCTGGCCCGCGCCCACCCCGAGATCAACGCCGAGCGCCGCACCGGCCAGCCCATGGGCTGGGGCATCCGGCAGGAGATCGACTACACCAACCCCGCGTTCCTCTTCCACGCCGAACGCGTCATCCGCAAGATCGTCGCCCACTACGCCGACCACCCGGCCGTCATCGGCTACCAGGTCGACAACGAGCCGGGCAACGAGATCTTCTTCAACCACGGCGTCTTCCAGCGCTTCGTCGACCACCTGCGCCGCACCTACGGCTCGGTCGAGGAGATCAACGAGCGCTGGGGGCTCACCTACTGGTCGCACCGCCTGTCCACCTGGGCCGACCTGTGGACCCCCGACGCCAACGGCCAGCCCCAGTACGACCTGGCCTGGCGCCGCTTCCAGGCCGGGCTCACCACCGACTTCATCGGCTGGCAGGCCGACATCGTGCGCGAGTACGCCCGCCCCGACCAGTTCGTCACGACCTGCATCTCCTACGAACGCCCCACCGTCAAGGACGACGACCTCACCCGCCGCCTCGACATCACCGCCGGCAACCCCTACTACCGGATGCAGGACTCCCTCGCTCTGCCCGACACCAACACCGCCGAGCAGAGCTGGACCACCCACGGCACCTGGTCCCTCTACGCCACCGCCGACCGGATGTACGCCTCCCGCCAGGAGCCGTACCTCGTCACCGAGACCAACGCCCAGGCGATCGGCGGCCCCTGGGTCAACGAGCCCGCCTACGACGGCCAGTGGCGGCAGGTCGCCTGGGCCATGGTCTCCCGCGGCGCCACCATGATCGAGTACTGGCACTGGCACACCCTGCACTACGGCACCGAGACGTACTGGGGCGGCATCCTCCCGCACAGCCTGGAGCCCGGCCGCGTCTACGAGCAAATAGCCGAACTGGGCGGGGAGTTCGCGCGCGCCGGGGAGCTCGTCGCCGGGCTGACGCCGGACGCCGACGTGGCGCTCGTCCACTCCCATGACACCAAGTGGGCGCTGGAGGGCGCGCCCATGCTCCACCACCCCGACGGCAGCCCCGACCGCGGCTCCTACCGGGCGGTGTTCGACGCCTTCTGCCGCGGCGCCTTCGACGCGGGGCTCCAGTCCCGCATCCTGCACCCCGGGCAGCTCTTCGCCGGCGACCCCGCCGAGTTCGCCGCCCGGCAGCCGCTGCTGGTCGCGGCCGGGCTGCTGGTGGCCGACGACGACCAGTTGCGGTGGCTGGAGGCGTACGCGGCGGCCGGCGGCCACCTGGTGCTCGGCATCCACACCGGCTACGGCGACGAGGAGGTCCGCGCCCGGCTGGAGACCAAGCCCGCGTTCCTCACCGAGGCCGCCGGGCTGTCCTACGACGAGTTCTCCACGATCGAGGCGCCGCTGCCCGTGCTGGCCCCGGCCGGATCCCCGCTGGAACTCCCCGAGGACACCCGCGCCACGCGGTGGATCGACGGCCTCAAACCCGCCGACGCGGAGACCCTCGCGGTCTACGAGCACCCGCACTTCAGCCGGTGGCCGGCCGTCACCACCCGCCGCCACCACGCCGGGCGTGTCACCTACGTCGGCACGGTGCCCGACCCGGCGCTGGCCGCCGCGGTGCTGCGCTGGTGCGCCCCGGCCGGTGATGGGGGTACCTCCCAGACGGAGTCCGGGGGAGAGGGTTGGCGCCCGGCGGCCGACAGCCAGACCGTCACCGGCGCCACCGCGCAGGACGGCACGCGGCTGCGCTTCGTCCACAACTGGGCCTGGCTGCCCAGCACCTTCCCGCTGCCCGCCGCGGTCACCGACGTGCTCTCCGGCGAGGAGCTGGCGGCCGGCGAGCGGCTGACCCTCGGCCCCTGGGACGTCCGCGTCCTGGCGGAGCGGGCCTGACGGGCGGGCGAGGGCTGAGGCGTCGCATGCGGCGGGCATCGCCCATAATCGCCGCATGCAACGTCTCGTCCTCGCCACCCGCAACGCCCACAAGGTCGCCGAGCTGCGCGCCATCCTGGCCGCCGAGGCCGGCCTCGACGTCGAACTCGTCGGCGCCGACGCCTTTCCCGACGTCCCCGACGTCAAGGAGACCGGCGTCACCTTCGGGGAGAACGCGCTGCTCAAGGCGCACGCCCTCGCCCGGGCGACCGGGCTGCCGGCCGTCGCCGACGACTCCGGCCTGTGCGTGGACGTCCTCGGCGGCGCGCCCGGCATCTTCTCCGCCCGCTGGGCCGGCCGGCACGGCGACGACCGGGCCAACCTGGAGCTGCTCCTCGCCCAGCTCGCCGACGTGCCCGACGCGCACCGCGGCGCGCACTTCGCCTGCGCCGCCGCCCTCGCGCTGCCCGACGGCACCGAGCGCGTCACCGAGGGCCAACTGCGCGGCACGCTCCGGTACGCCCCGGCCGGCAGCGGCGGCTTCGGCTACGACCCGATCCTCCAGCCCGACGGCGACACCCGCACCTGCGCCGAGCTGACGCCCGAGGAGAAGAACGCCATCAGCCACCGCGGGCTGGCCTTCCGCGCCCTCGCCCCGCTGGTGCGCGAACTGCTCAGCGCGCCCCGGTGAGATACGCGGACACCACGACGTTCGCCGAATAGGCGCGCTCGCGCGGGTCGAACGTGCCGCCGCAGGTGATCAGCCGCAGCTCGGCCGCCCCCGCCCGGCGCGGCCCGTAGACCCGCGCCGCGTCGAACTCGCCGCGTTCCACGACCTCCACCTCGCTGACCGTGAACGCGGCGACGCTGCCGTCCTCCCGCGTCACCCGCACCGCGCTGCCCGGTTCCACCGTGCTGAGCGCGTAGAACACCGCGGGCTCCGTCTCGGTGTCCACGTGCCCCACCAGCACAGCCGCGCCCACGGCGCCCGGCGTCGGCCCGCCCGCGTACCAGCCGACCAGCCCGGGGCTGTCGAACGGCGGCGGCTCCACCCCGCCCGCGTCGTCCACCCCGCGCGGCAGCACCTCGGCGCGCACGCCGATCGCGTCGATCTCCACCAGGCTCGGCGCCGGGGCCCCGGCCAGCGGCGCGGCGGGCGGCGGCAGCGCGTTCCCCACGCCGGCCCGGGCCCCGGCCGTCGCCGTTCCACCGCCGGGCAGCGCCGTCGGCCCCAGCCCCCCTTCCGTCAGATCCCGGCCCCACAGCCACAGGCCGAGCAGCAGCAGCCCCCACGTCACTGCCGGGGCCAGGCGACCGCCGCCCGAGGCGCGCGGCTCGCCGGCCGGCATCATCTCTCCCGCGCGTGCAGCCGCCAGACCGCCAGCAGCGCGCCGCCGGCCAGCGCGCCCGACAGCAGCGTGAGCCCGGCCGTGCCCGCCGTGCCGTGCGCGTCCGCGGCCTCGCCGGCCGTGCCGCCACCGCCCGCGCGCACCGGGCCGGTGGGGTGTTCGGGGCGGGCCGGCTGGTCCGGGCCGCCCGGGTGCTCGGTGTGCCCCGGCTGGCTCGGACCGCCCGGGCGTTCGGTGTGCCCCGGCTGGCTCGGACCGCCCGGGCGTTCGGTGTGCCCCGGCGGCTCGGGGCGCTCGGACTCGCCCAGCCGCTCCGACGGTTGGTGCCCGGGGTGCCCGTCGCCGTGCCGCGCGGTGACGAGGAGCCGCCCGGTGACCTCGCCGCCCCGCGCGTCGCACGCCACCTCGACCGGGTGCGCGCCGGGCTCGGCCGTGGACCGCACCAGGGCGTCGCCGGCCAGCGTGCCGCCCGTGCCCGGCGCCAGCCGCACCTCGCCGGTGAGCGCCCCCGAGCGCGCCGTTCCGGAGTCGCCCGCGCAGCCCAGCACGCTCAGTTCGACCTCGTCCCCGGGCCGGGGGTTGACCGGCGTGACGTGCACACCGACCCGGCCCCCGCCGTCCTCGGCGACGGCGACGGCCGGCGCGGCACCCACGGCGGCGAACGCGACGGCCGTCGCGCACAGCGACATCCTCAGTGGGGAGAGCTTGTTGGCGCAGGCGATGCCCATGGTGAACCTCCGGGTCGTTACCCGTCGAAGGTCTCCCGGCTCACCGGGGGCCGCATCCGCAGCGCGCCCCGCTTAGCCCGGACGGGGCGGCGCACCGCCCGGTCGGTCTCAGCCCCTGTCAGATCTTGTCGACGAGATCCGCGATCGAGTCCACCACGGCGGACGGCCGGAACGGGAAACGGTCCACATCTCCCGGCGCGGTCAGCCCGGTCAGCACCAGGAACGTCTCCATCCCCGCCTCCAGACCCGCCAGCACATCGGTGTCCATCCGGTCCCCGACCATGGCGCTGGTCTCCGAGTGCGCCCCGATCATGTTGAGCCCGGTGCGCATCATCAGCGGGTTGGGCTTGCCCACGAAGTACGGGTCGCGGCCGGTGGCCTTGGTGATCAGCGCCGCCACCGAACCGGTCGCGGGCAGCGCCCCCTCCGCCGAGGGCCCGGTGTGGTCCGGGTTCGTCGCGATGAACCGCGCGCCCCCGTTGATCAGCCGGATCGCCTTGGTCAGCGCCTCGAAGCTGTACGTCCGCGTCTCGCCCAGCACCACGTAGTCCGGCGCCACATCGCTGAGCACATAGCCGACGTCGTGCAGCGCGGTGGTGAGCCCCGCCTCGCCGATCACATAGGCGGTGCCGCCCGGCCGCTGGATGTCCAGGAACTGCGCGGTCGCCAGCGCCGAGGTCCAGATGCTCTCCACCGGCACCTCCAGACCCATCCGGTGCAGCCGGGCCTGGAGATCGCGCCGGGTGTAGATCGAGTTGTTCGTCAGCACGAGGAACGGCTTCCCCGACTCCTGGAGCCGCTTCAGGAAGCGGTCCGCGCCGGGAACCGGCACCCCCTCATGAATGAGGACGCCGTCCATGTCGGTCAGCCAGGACTCGATCGGCTTGCGCTCTGCCACGTCGATGGGCTCCTCTACAGGTCCAGATCTCTGATCAGCTTCGCCACGTGCCCGGTGGCCCTGACGTTGTACAGCGCCTGGGCCACCGTGCCGTCCTCGTCGACGACGAAGGTCGAACGGATCACGCCCGTCACCTTTTTCCCGTACATCGTCTTCTCCCCGAAGGCGCCGTACGCCTGGAGGACCTTCTTCTCCGGATCGCTGACCAGGGTGACCGTCAGCCCTTCCTTGGCGCGGAACTTCGCCAGCTTCTCCGGGGCGTCCGGGGAGACGCCGATGACGTCGTAACCGGCGGTCGTGAGGAGCTGGAGGTTGTCCGTGAAGTCGCACGCCTGCTTGGTGCAGCCAGGGGTGAGCGCGGCCGGGTAGAAGTACACGATGACCTTGCGCCCCGCGTGGTCGCCCAGCGACACCGGCTTCCCGTCGGCGTCCGGCAGGGTGAAGGCGGGCGCCGGATCACCCGGCTGCAAACGCACGCTCATGGCGGCTCCTCGTCGTTCGGTCTCCACTCGCGCCGCCCAGCCTAAACGGGGGATCCGGCGGGCGACCCGCCGAGTGAGCTGACACACTGTGCGGTAAACCGACGAGGACGGAGGCGCGAGCGTGCCGGAAGCAGCCGAGACCCCCGCGGAGATCCAGGCCCGGATCGCCCGGCGGCGGCAGGACCTGAAGACGACGCTGGAGGAGATCGGTGTCCGTGTCCACCCCAGCACCGTCGTGGGCGACGCCCGGGCTCGCGTGGCTGCCACCGTCGACCACACCGCGGGCCGGGCGTTCGTCGCGGTGAACCGCGCCGTCAGCGGCGTCCGCGCCCAGCTCGTCTCGCCGGAGGGCACCCCCCGGCTGGACCGGGTGATCCCCGCCGCCGTGTTGACGGTCGCCGTCGCCGGCCTGCTCGTTCTGTCCTCCCGCCGCCGCCGGCGCTGAGTCGTTCCGGCCCGGTCCCGCGGCACCCGTTCCCGCATTCCTGAGATACGGTCATCACGTGAGTTCCCACCCCACCCACGACAAGCTGCCTATCCGGATGCTGCACGACCGGGTGCTGGTCCGGGCCGACACCGCCGAGGGCGAACGCCGCTCCTCCGGCGGCATCGTCATTCCGGCAACGGCCCAGGTCGGCCGCCGTCTTGACTGGGCCGAGGTGGTCGCCGTCGGACAGAACGTCCGCACGGTCGAGGCGGGCGACCGCGTGCTCTACGACCCCGAGGACCGCGCCGAGGTCGAGGTCCGCGGCGTGTCGTACATCCTCATGCGGGAACGCGACCTGCACGCCGTGGCCGCCGAGCGCCTCCAGGGCAGCGAGGACTCCACGGGGCTCTACCTCTAGTCAGGTTCCGCGGTGTTCGGCGGTGCTGTCTGCGGCAGTGCGGCGGCCTGCGCCGTGGCGGCCCCCGTGTCCTGCGGCGGCCCGGGCGACTCGGCCGGACCCGGCTCCCCCGGCTCCCCCGGTTCTCCGGGTGGCGTGGGCGACGGGCCCGGCGCGGCGGGTTCGGTGGGGGCCGTGGGCTCCCCGGTCGGCACCGGCGTCTCCTCGCCCCGGTCGGCGGGCGGCTCGGCCGTCTCCTCCGGAACCTCGTTCTCGTCCTCGTCTTCCTGGGGCTCGTCGGGCTCCGGTTCCGTTCCGGTGTCCGCGCCCGGCTCCTCGCTCGGCGTCACATCGGGCACCGGCTCGTCCGCGTCCAGGTCGAAGTCCCGCACCGGCTCGCCGCGCAGCGCGTCCTTCGTGTACTGCCCCCAGATCTGCGCCGGGAAGCCGCCGCCGCTGATCCGTTCCAGCCCGGCCGCCCCGTACAGCTCCCGCTGCTCGCCGCTGACCGAGTCCTGGCCGAACACCCCGACCACGGTGACCAGTTCCGGGGTGTACCCGGCGAACCAGGCCGCCCGGTCCTGCTCCGCCGTGCCCGTCTTCCCGGCCGCCGGGCGGTCGGCCGCGCGCGCGGCGGTGCCGGTGCCCTGATCGACCACGCTGCGCAGCACCGCCGTGGTGCCGTCCGCCGCCTCCCGGGAGATCACGCGCTTGGTGCGCGAGGGCGGCAGCGGCAGCTTCCTGCCCTGGCGCACCACCTCGTCCACCAGCGTCAGCGGCCGGTGCTCGCCGTGCGCGGCCAGCGTCGCGTACGCCTGCGCCAGATCCAGCGTGCTCGGCGTGGCCGTGCCCAGCGAGATCGACCCCTGGGCCGAGTCCAGGTCCGGCGTGGACTCCGGAATGCCCAGGGCCACCGCCGTTTCCCGGACCCGGGAGGGGCCGACGTCCGCGCCCATCTGCGCGAAGACCGAGTTGACGGACTTGTCCATCGCCTCGGTCACGGAGATGTCGCCGTAGTCCTCGTCGCCCTCGTTCTCCGGCGACCAGCCGGTGCCGTCGCCGTCCCGGTCCAGGACCTCCCGGCCGCTGTCGCCGTCGTACTCGGTGTCCGGGCCGATCCGTTCCCCGTCATGCGTCTCGGAGCGGTGCTCCAGCGCGGCGGCGTAGACGATCGGCTTGAACGTGGACGCCGCCTGGTAGTCGCGGCGGGTGGCGTTGTTCACGAACTGGAGCGTGTAGTCCCGGCCGCCGTACATCGCCACCACCCGGCCGGTCTCCGGATCCGCCGAGGTGGCGCCCGCCCGTACCCAGGTGTCCTGTTCGCGGTCCCCGCTCAGCGCGGCCTCCAACTGGTCGCGCACCGCGTCGGTGATGGCGCGCTGGCGGTCCGGTTCGATGGTCGTGGTGATGCGGTAGCCGCCCTGCGCGAGCTGCTGTTCGTCGGCGATGCCGTTCTCCGTGAGGTAGGCGTTGACCGCCTCCACCAAGTAGCCGCGCTCGCCCGCCAGTCCGGAGTCGGTGGCGAGGGGGTCCGGGCGCGGGAAGGACATCCGCTTCCGTTCCCGCTCGCTCAGCCAGCCCTCGGAGACCATGCCGGAGAGCACGTACTCCCAGCGGGCGACGGCCTCGTCGGTGTTCTGCGGATTGGCGCGCACGTCGTAGGAGTTGGGCGCGTTGAGCAGGGCCGCGAGGTAGGCGCCCTCGGCGGTGGTCAGTTCGTCGGCGTTCTTGCCGTAGTACGCCTGCGCCGCCGACTGGATGCCATAGGCGTTGCGGCCGAAGTAGCTGGTGTTGAGGTAGCCCTCCAGGATCTCGTCCTTGCTCACCTCGCGGCCCAGCTTGACCGAGATGAACAGCTCCTTGACCTTCCGGGTCACCGTCTGCCGCTGGTCCAGGTAGTAGTTCTTCACATATTGCTGGGTGATCGTCGAGCCGGACTGCCGGCCGCCGCCGCGCAGCATGTTCCACGCGGCGCGGGCCATGGCCGTGACGTCCACCGCCGGATCGGAGTAGAAGCCGCGGTCCTCGGCGGCCAGCACCGCGTGCCGCACGGCCCTGGGGACCTGGGACAGCGGCACGTTCTCCCGGTTGACCTCGCCCACCCGGGCGAGCTGTGAGCCGTCCGCGTAGAGATAGACGTTGCCCTGGGCCGCCGCCGCGGACTTCGGCTCCGGGATCTCCACCAGCAGATAGCCGGCGATCAGCGCCCCGAACAGCACCACGAACCCCGTCAGCGTCGCCCCCAGCACCATCCGCCAGGTCGGGACCAGCCGCCGCCAGCCGGTGCGGCGACGCCGCGGCGGGCGCGGCGGCAGCGCTCCTCTGGACGGCCACCCGGGCCACCGGCCGGCGCTGTGTGCGGGCTCGCTCTGGTCGCTCACGGTGCGGTGTCTGTCCCATCTGTCCGGTTGGAGACACTGTCGCACCGTGCGTAACGAACCCCGCGCCGCGGCCACACCGGCCGCCCCCGGGCTGTCCCCCGGACGGCGGTCGGCGCTCACCCGGCTGCCGGTCCGGTCGTTACAGCGCGCGCTCGGTGATGTCGCCGCGCAGGGCGGCCAGATCGACGGCTTCGGCCATGGCCCGGTAGCCGGCGTCGTTGGGGTGCAGGCCGTCGCCCGAGTCGAACGCCGGGGCCAGCCGGTGCGGGTCGACCGGGTCCCGCAGCGCCCGGTCGAAGTCGACCACCGCGTCGAAGATGTCGCCGGCCCGGATCCCCGCGTTCACCAGCAGCCGCACCCGGTCCAGTTCGGCCGCGTAGCCGTCGTGGCCGCCGAACGGCGCGAGCGTCGCGCCCACCACGCGCAGGCCCTCCGCCCGGGCCTCCTCCGCGAGCCGCCGCAGCCCGGCGAGGATCACCGCGGGGTCGGTCTGGCGCGGCTCCAGGATGATGTCGTTGATGCCGAGCTGCACCACCAGTGTGTGCGCCCCGGCCTGCGGCAGCACGTCGGTGCCCAGCCGGCGCAGCCCGCTGGTCCCGTTGAACTGCCGGTCGGGGGCGCCGTCCCGCAGCAGCCGGTTGCCGCTGATGCCCTGGTTGAGCACGGCGGGCGCCGGGGCGCCGGTCTCCTCGCGGAGCCGGGCGGCCAGCAGGTCGGTCCAGCGGCGGTTGGCGTCGGGCGTCGAGGTGATGCCGTCGGTGAGCGAGTCGCCCAGCACCACGACGGCGCCGGGGGCGGCCGGGCTGAGCACCTGCACGGCCGTCAGATAGCGCCAGAATTCGCCGGCCTCGGTGAACGGTGCCCCGGTCGGCTCGTCGGCGTGGTCGCCGGTCGCCAGATAGCCGGTCTGCTGCGCCATGCGGTGGTAGGTGACCGGGCCGGAGGGCCCCGGCGCGTACACGGTGACCAGCAGGTCGCCGCCGGGCGCCACCTCCAGCGTCACCGCGTCGCTGAGCACCGAGCCGCCCGCCGGAACGGTCACCGACGTCATGTCGCCGAACGTCACCCGCCGCAGGCTGCCGGGCACGGCGGCCGGGCCGCCGCCGGCGGCGCGCGCCAGCGTGACATGGGTGAACGTCACCGGTGCGGTGCCGTACCGGTTGGACAGCTCGACGCGGGCGCCGGTGCCGCCGACGGAGGCGCGCACCACGTTGCGCACGGAACGGTTGGCCAGGCCGTCGCGGGTGCCCGGCTCGCCGCCGGTCGGCGCGGCCGACCAGGTGCCCACCCATTCGGCGCCGGCCGCCGGAACGACCTCCTCGGCCGGCGCGGGCACCGGCGCCGCCGCCTGGGGCCGCGCGTCGCGGCCCGTTCCCATGGCGAGGACCACCCCAAGCAGCACGGCCGTCAACCCCGTCAGCAGGGCGAAGACCCGCCGCACACTCACCACTCCCACCAGCACATGATCCCACGGTCGGATTACCGGGGCCGCCGCGCCCGGGGCCGGCCACCGGAACCGCGACAATGGAACGCATGGCAGAACGAACGCCGGCCGCCGACGTCCTCACCGAGGCCGACGCCGTCAAGCTGCGCGGGCTGCGCCGGATGAAGTCGGTGGCGACCGCGCTGCTCGTGGCCGTCGCCGTCGTCTACGCCCTGGCGACCTGGGCCGAGCACCGCGGCGCCGGCGCCTGGGCCGGCTATGTGGCCGCCGCCGCCGAGGCCGGCATGGTGGGCGCGCTCGCGGACTGGTTCGCGGTCACCGCGCTCTTCCGCCACCCCCTCGGGCTGCCCATCCCGCACACCGCGATCATCCCCACCAAGAAGGACCAACTCGGCCAGTCCCTGGGCGACTTCGTCGGCGAGAACTTCCTGGCCGAGAGCGTCGTCCGGGACAAGCTGCGCTCGGTCGCCCTCGCGCGGCGGCTGGGCGCCTGGCTCGCCCGCCCGGAGAACGCCGACCGGGTGACTGCCGAGCTGGCCACCGCGGTGCGCGGCGGCCTGCGCGTGCTGCGCGACGCGGACGTACAGGCCGTGCTGGCGGAGGCCATCACGCGGCGGGCCGACACCCAGGAGATCTCGCCGGGACTCGGCCGCCTGCTGGAGAAGACAATCGCCGACGACGGCCACCGCCGTTTCGTGGACCTGATGCTCGCCCAGGCGCACGACTGGCTGGTCAAGCACCGCGACACGGTGCTGGCCGCGGTCGAGGGCGGCGCCCCCGGCTGGACCCCGCGCTTCGTGGACCGCCGGGTCGGCGACCGCGTCTACCGCGAACTGCTGCGCTTCGTCAGCGAGACGCGCGACGCCCCCGACCACCCCGCGCGCGGCGCCCTGGACCGTTTCCTCGCCGACTTCGCGGCCAAGCTCCAGCACGACCCGGAGACCCGCGCCCGCGTGGAGCGGCTGAAGTCGGATTTCCTCACCCGCCCCGAGGTGCAGGAGCTGATCGCCTCGGCCTGGGCGAGCGTCCGCGCGATGATCCTCACCGCCGCCGAGGACGACCGCAGCGCCCTGCGCCTGCGCGCCCGCGCCGCGGTCCTCACTCTCGGCGAGCGCCTGTCCGCCGACGAACGCCTCCGCGCGAAGCTCGACGGCTGGGTCGCGGACGCGACCATCCACGTGGTCTCCGGCTACCGCACGGAGATCACCTCGCTGATCACCGACACGGTCGCCTCCTGGGACGCGCGCACGACCTCCCGCAAGATCGAGCTCCACATCGGCCGCGACCTCCAGTTCATCCGCCTCAACGGCACGATCATCGGCTCCCTGGCCGGCCTGGCGATCCACGCGATCACCAGGGCCGCGGGAGGCTGAGCCACCGCCACGGCCGGTAGAATCGGCCGCCGAGCGGCCGTGATGGAACTGGCAGTCATGCTGGGTTTAGGTCCCAGTGCGCCTCGCGCGCGTGAGGGTTCGAATCCCTCCGGCCGCACTTCTCCACCCCTCTCCGCGCGCCTTGCCGCGTCCCCCTCCGCATGCCGTGCGCATGCCTCTTCGCGCTGCCGGCGGCCGGGTGGCGAATCGGAGGGCACGACCCGTGTTGAGTGGGTATGACCCTTGTGCAAGCGAGCACAAGTGATCGATTCATCGCGGGTGTTCACGGGGGGGGCGGTGCATGGAGGGATCCGAACAGCGCACGGTGCGCAACGAGCTCAGCGGGGAGCTGACCGGGCAGGCGGTCCAGGTCGGCACGGTCTACGGCGGCATCCATCTCGCCGGCCCCGGGGCGCGGCCGGCCGAGCGGCCGTGGCAACTGCCGCCCGTCGGCGGCCTCGTCGGCCGTGACAGCGAACTGGCGCGGTTGGAGCGCCTGCGGAAGCGCGCGGCCCGGGAGGGGCGGCCCGCGCTCGGCGTGATCACCGGACTCGGCGGCGTCGGCAAGACGGTGCTGGCCACGGCCTGGCTGCACACGCTGCGCTCGGCGTGTCCCGACGGGCAGTTGTACGCGGACCTGGGCGCGCGGTCCCCGGCGGGCGCCCCCGCCACGAGCGAGGTCCTCGGCTGGTTCCTGAACGGCCTCGGGATCCCGCCGGAGCGCGTTCCGGCCACCGCGGCGGAACGGGTGGCGCTCTATCGCACGCTGACCGCCGAGCGGCGTCTGGCGCTGCTGCTGGACGACGCCGTCTCGGCGGCCCAGGTACGGCCACTGCTGCCGGCCGGGCGGAGCGTCGTCGCGGTGACCAGCCGCTGGCGGCTGTCCGGACTGTCCCTGGACGGCGGCCACTTGCTGGACCTGGAGGCGCTGGACACCGACGCGGCCGTGGAGTTGCTGGCGACCACGCTGGTCGACGGCCGCGTGGAAGCGGAATGGGCCGAGGCGCGGCGGCTGGTGAGGCTGTGCGCGCGGCTTCCGCTCGCGGTGCGCGTGGCCGGCGCCCGGCTGGCCGCCCGGCCGCGCCGTTCCATCGCGGTCATGGTCCGGGACCTGGCGGAGGAACGCGACCGGCTCGCCGGGCTCGGGCTGCACGGGGACCACGACGTGCGCGCCGCGCTCGACATGTCCTACCGCGCGCTGCCGGAACGGGCGGCCCGGCTCTACCGGCTGCTCGGCCTGCACCCCGGGCCCGAGTTCGGGCGCGCGGCGGCCGCGGCGGCGCTGGGCGCGCCGGATCCCGCCGACGCCGAGGACGCGATCGACATGCTGCACGACGCCCACCTGCTGACCGAGGTATCCGACGGGCGGTACCGCTTCCACGACCTGGTGCGGCTGCACGCCGTCGAACGGGCCGGTTCCGAGGACGACGAAGCGCGGCGGGCCGCCCGGCGCCGGATCTGGGACACCTACCTCGCCACGGCCACGCGCGCCGAGGAGATCCTCGACCCGCACCACCGGACGCTCGTCCGCGGCTATGGCGCGGGCCCGGTGGTGGCCGAGGACTTCGGCGGCGCGGAGCCCGTCGTGCTGGCCTGGCTGGAGACCGAGCTCCAGAACCTGCTGGCGGTGCTGCGGGCCGCCGGGAGCGCCGGCGAGCCGTCGCTCGCCTGGCAACTGGCCGACGCCCTGCGGCCGTTCTTCCTGCGCCGCAAGCACCACGACGCGCGGCGCGCGGCGTACCGGGAGGGGCTGGCGGCGGCGCGCGCGTGCGGGGCGGTGGAGGCGGAGTTCCGGATGCTGGTCTCCGGCGGCCTGGGCGAACTGGACACGGACGCGCCCGAGGTGGCCCTGGAGATGTTCGATCAGGCGGCGCGGCTGTGCGCCGAGTCCGGCGACGAGCTGGGCCTCGCCCGCACGTTCAACTACCGCGGCCTGGCCTGCCACCGGCTGGGCCGGCTGGCGGACGCGGCCGCCCTGTTCGCCCGGGCGGCCGTGGAGTGCCCCCGGCACGGCGACGAACGGGCCGGCGGACTGGCCCGGCACAACCAGGGTGAGGTCGCCCTCGCCGCCGGCCGGGCCGGGGAGGCGGCGGCGCACGCCACCGCCGCGCTGGACACGCTGACCGCGCAGCGCGACCCGTACAACGCCGCGCGCGCCACCATGCTCCTCGGCCGCGCCCGCCTCGCCGACGGCCGGCTGGCCGAGGCGGAGACCGCGCTGGACAGCGCGCTCGCGTCGCTGCGCGGCATGACGGCCGACTGGGAGGTGGCCCGCGCGCTGGCGGCGCTGGCCGAACTGGCCGAGCGGCAGCGGCGGTTCGGCCTCGCCCGGGACCGCTGCCGGGAGGCGCTCGCCGTCTGTGCGGCGTTGCGGCTCCCGGCAGCGGCCGCCGACGAGCTGCGGGCCCGGCTGGACCGGCTCGACCGGCTGGCCGGACCGGCCGGTTAGCGGCAGGCCCGGCGGAACAGCACGCTCTGCTCGGCGGCGACGCCGCCCGGCCGGTGCCGGATCGCGTAGCCGGTGGCCGAGGCGAGCCCGCCGGGCGGCAGCCCGGCCGCCAGCCAGCCGTGCAGCAACGAGCCCCACACCGGCCAGAACGGCTCCGTGGAGATCACCCGCAGCCGGGTGACCGCCCCCGGGCCGGGCCGCAGCCAGCACTCGCCCGCCACGGGCGAGGCCACCACCGGCGCCGCCGGATGCCGCCGCGCCAGCTCCCGGATCCGGCGGGACCCGATCACCACGTCCGCGAGATCGGGCCGGGGCCCGCGCGCCCCGGCGTCCACCCGCAGGTGCTGATCCACCACGGGCGCGCCCGGGCCGGAGCCGGTGCGCACCAGCACGGCGGTCGCGAGGCCGCCGCCCCGGCCCGGCGCCGGATCCGTGAGCAGCGCCAGCGCGGCGGGGCAGTCCCGGCCGTCCGGCACCACCATCGCCATCGTCCGCCCGGCGCCCAGGCGTTCGGCCAGCGCCATGACCATCGGGGTCATGACGCCGCGCTCCACCGCTCGGGTCCTGTGGCGACCGTGAACGGCGGCGGCGCCGCCGTGGTGCGCGGACACGTGCCCCGGGGCCGCAGCCGCAGCTTCCGGTACAGCAGCCGGCGCATGTGGGGCGCGAAGCGGCCGGGCTCGGACGACAGCCGCTCCGCGATCCGCCGGTAGCGTTCCGGGCCCAAGCGGGCGGCGCCGCGTTCCAACTGCCTCGGCAGCGGCCGGGAGCCGTCCACCCGGGGCGCGAAGGAGGCGAGACCGCTCATGGGCGCCGCCGGGTCGACACCGCTCTCGGGAAAGGCGCTCAGCAGCACCGGCGCGCCCCCGACGGCGCCGTACAGCGCCAACGAGCCATGGTCGCCCACGACCACATCGGCGGCGACCACCGCGCCGCAGAAGTCGGCGTGCTGGCTGATCAGCGCCAGCCCGGCCCGGCACAGCCCGGCCAGCCACGTCTGGATCTGCCATTCCCCGTGCGCCGCCCAGGAGTTGGGATGGAGCAGCATGGCGACGCGGTAGGTGTCCGACGGCAGTTCGGCGACTGCCCGAGCCAGCAGTTCCGGCGTCTGCCCGAACATCGAGCGCGGCCCCCAGGTGGAGGTGAACAGCACCAGCTTCTGCTCGGGACGCGCGCCCAGCGCCGCCCGGTACAGGGCGCGGGCGGGCCGGCTGGCGAGTACCCGGTCGTACACCGGGTCCCCGACGACCACCGCCGTGGGCAGCGCCTCGGGGCACTGCCGCGCGAGGCGCTCCCGTTCCTCCTCGTGGGCGAGCACCAGCGTGTCGGCCACCAGGACACCGTCCTTGACCAGCCGCTGCCGGTCCAGTCCGTAGGCGTCCCGCGGTCCGGCGCCCCGTGCCCCCGGCCGGCTGCTCGCGAACTTGTTGAAGCCCGCGCCGTGCGAGAACAGCATGACCGGCGCGTGGAGTTCGTCCACGTGGTCGTAGGACGCCGCCAGCGCCAGGTCGAACCGCGTGTCGACCGCCTGCCGCCACGGCAGGGCGACCACGCCCCGCCGGTGGAGGTCCTCGGCGACCCCGTGGTTGAACACGTCCGGCGCGACGGTGAAGGTCACCTCGATCCGCAGGTCGTTCTCCAGCAGCCGCACCACGTCCAGCAGCCGCTGACCGCCGACCAGCGTGTGGACCACGACCAGGACGCGCCGCTCGGTGCGCCGGGTGGCCCAGCGTTCGGAGTCCAGGCGCAGGGGCACGGCACGGCCGCCCCCCGCATCCGGGATCACATTCATCGCATTTTCCCCAGTTCCTCACTGCGCCCCGGGCGCCCGCCGGTTGGCCGGCGCCCGGGACGTCCCCCTTGACGGACCGCGCGGTTCGCGGTCACACGGGCGTGGTGCCCGGCGCACTTGGACGGCTGCCTTGCGGCCACGTTGCAGGGACCTTGCAGCGGCCCCGTGCGCCCGTTTCATGCCACCGTGCGCCCCTGCGTCCCACCCGAGGCCGCCCACGAGCCGCTGCGGACGGCGTCCGGCGCTGTCGAGACTTGACGGTGAACGGGCAATCGTCAGCCGACGAGCGCGAACCAGCGGGGGGATGCTGGTGTTCCGTGTACTGGGGCCCCTGGACGTGTCACACGAGGGGCAACGCTGTGAACTCACCTCGGCCAGGCAGCGAGCGGTACTGGCCGTGCTGCTGTGCGCCGAGGGCCGGCCGGTGTCGGTCGAGGAACTGGTCGACAAGGTCTGGAACGGCACCCCGCCACCGGAGGCGGTGAACTCCCTGCGCAGCCACGTCTCGCGACTGCGCAAGCGGCTGCGCGGGGTGGTGGGCGGGTGGGCGGACATCGAGCGCCCCGGACCCGGCCAGTACCACCTGCGCGTCGACGCCCCCGAGGCGGTCGACTTCCTGCGCTTCCGCCACCTGCGGGGCCGGGCCCGGGCGGCGGTGGCCGACGGCCAGGAGAAACGCGCCGTCGAACTGTTCCGGGAGGCGGAGGCGTTGTTCCGGGGCGAGCCGCTGGCGGGCTTCACCGCCGACTGGGCCTGCGCGCAGCGCGAGCGGCTCACCGAGGAACTGCGCGGGATGCGCGTGGAACGGATCCGGCTGGAGCTCGACCTGGGCCGGCACGCCGACCTGACCGGCGAGCTGCGGGAACTGGTGGCCACCGACCTCCTTGCCGAGAACTTCGTGGAGCTGCTGATGCTCGCGCTCCACCGCAGCGGCCGGGCCAGCGCGGCGCTCGCCGCGTACCGCGCGCTGCGGCAGCGGCTCGCCGAGGAGACCGGCCAGCCGCCGGGCGCCGCCCTGGAGAGACTGCACCAGCGGATGTTGGCCGAGGACCCCTCGCTCCTGCTGCCGGCGGACCCCGGGCGACCGGTCGGTGCCCCGTGCACCCTGCCCCGCGACACCCCCGACTTCACGGGGCGCGAGGCCGAGTTGCGCGAGCTGCTCACCCTGGGCGACGGCGCGCAGCCGGTGTCCCCGGTCACGGTCGTGCACGGCCTGGGCGGCATGGGCAAGACGGCGCTGGCGGTCCGCGCCGCCCACGCGCTGCGCGACCGCTTTCCGCACGGCGTGTACTTCGTGCAGCTCCGCGCCCACGACCAGCAGCCGCGCAGCCCCATGGACCTGCTGGCGACACTCGCGATGGACGCCGGGATCCCGCTGACCCAAGTGCCGAGAGACCTCTCGGACTGGATGTCGGTGTGGCGGAGCTGGACCGCCGACCGCAGCCTGCTGCTCGTCCTCGACGACGCGCGCGACGCCGAGCAGGTACGCCCGCTGATCCCGGCTTCGCCGGCGTCCGGGGCCATCGTCACCAGCAGACGCAGGCTGGCGCGGCTGGAGGGCGCGCGCTTCGTCTCCCTGGGCGCGCTGTCCGAGTCGGAAGCCGCCGGCCTGTTCGCGCGGATCGCGGGCGACGAGCGGCCCCTGGACCCGGGCGACCTGAGCCGCGTGGTCGGCCTGTGCCACCGCCAGCCGATGATGCTGCGGCTGACCGCCTCCCGGTTCCGCCACCGGGACGCCTGGACGCTGACCGATCTGGCGGACCAACTGGCCGACAGCGGCGAACCGTTGGGCGAGGACGGCGCCAACGCCGGCGTTTTCTCACTGTCCTACCGGGAACTCGGCGAACCCGCGCGGCGGCTCTTCCGGCGCCTGGCCCTGCATCCCGGCCCCGATCTCGACCGGCTGGCGGTCGGTGCGCTCATGGCCGAGGAGCGTGGGATCTCCGCGGCGATCGAGGAACTGCTCGACTGGCATCTGCTCACCGAGCGACTCCGGGGCCGGTACAGCTTCCACGACCTCGTCCGCGGCTTCGCCCAGCGGCTCGGCCGGGAGGAGGACACCGCCGCCACGCGGGCGACGGCCACCCGGCGGCTGCTGAGCCACTACCTCACCCGTGCCGAGGAGGCGGACCGGATCCGCCACCCGGCGCGGCGACGCCTGGAAGTGGGCCCCGAGTGCCGGTACGGCGACTCGGGCGGCTTCCGAGGCGCGGACGACGCCGCGGACTGGCTGGACCGGGAGAAGTCCAACCTGCTGGCCGTCGCGAGGCTGGCCGTCGAGGTCTCGCCGGACCACGCCGCGCTCTTCCCGCACTTCCTCGCCCGCGCCTTCCTCACCTGGGGCGCCCGGCACATCGGCGCCGAACTCTTCAGCGCCGCCATCGCGGTGCTGACCGCGCGCGGCGACTCCTCCGCGGTGGCCCGCAACCTGGTGGAACGCGCCACGATCCTGTGCGAGGAGAACCACTCCGAGGCGGCCCGTTCGGCGTGGCGGGCGGTCCCCATCGCCATCCGCAACGGCGACCGGCACACCGAGGCGGACGCCCATGTGCAACTGGCCCGGGCTCAGTTGGCGGCGGGCCGGCACGACCGGACGCACGAGTACCTGAACCGCGCGCTGCCGCTGTACCGGCTGGTCGGCGACCGCCATGGCGAGGCCGAGGTGCTGAACCTCCGGGCGGTGTCGCTCGGTTACGCCGGGGACCTGGACGGCGCCTTCCGGCAGTGCCGCGAAGTGCTGGCGCTCCAGCGCCGGATCGGAAACGCGCACGGCGAGATGCGGGCCCTGAACAACCTCTCCGAGGCGTGCTACCTGGCCAAGCGCTACGACGAGGCCCTGGGGTACCTGGTCGAGGCCCGGGTGCTGGCCGAGCGGGTGGGGTCGCGCCGTGAGGTGGCGAACGTCCACAACAACATGGCGAACGTCTACCGGGCGACCGGCCGGACGGCCGAGGCGTTCACCTACTACCGCCGTGCGCTGGAGGGTTACAGCTCGGACCGGCAGGAGGCGCTCAGCACGGCCGATGCCCACATCAACATAGGGCGGGCGCTGCAGGAGTCCGGGCAGGCCGCCGAGGCGCTGACGCACTTCACCACGGCCCTGGACATCGCCCGGCGCATCGGGAACGGGTTCGAGACCCAGCGGGCGCTCCTCGGCATCGCCGCGTGGCAGCAGGCCGCGGGGCGTTACGGCGCCGCTCTCGACGCGTATCAGGAGGCGCTGGAGATCGCCGAGCGGATCAACGTGACGGACGGGCGGGCACGCGCCCTGGACGGGGTGCACCAAGTGCTGCTGCGCATCCGCGGCGCGGACGCGGCCCGGGACCACGGACTGCGCGCCTTGGACCTCTACCGGCGGCTGGGCGCCACCGAGGAGGCGGCGGCCGTGGAACGACGGCTCGCCGGCCCGGCGGTGGACGTGTCCTGAGAGCCGGGCCGGCGGTTCATCACCGCCCGATTATCCACATCCAGATCCGCTGGCTGTCCTGCGCCGCCACGTGCTGGCCGGCGTTCGAGCGGGAGAAGTGGGGGACCGGGGTGGTGATGCGGTGGTGCGTGAGCACGGCGTCTCCTGTTACTACAAATTGCCTGGTGTAACGGAGTGGCGAGTGTAGTTGGATCTTGGGGCCCCGGTGTGCCACTGGGGCGCGCGGGGGACGCCTCGCGCCCCCAGTTCGGGGTTATGGCACATATGTCCTGCCGTGCATGGGGCTTTGGCATATGCCGCCAGTCTGTGCCCGCCGCTGGGCGACGCCGGCCAACGGCGCGCTGAAGTCCCCCTGAAGAAACGGTTGCGGCACGTCAATGCCCCGAGGGCCGGGGGCGGGTGGTGCCCCGGGCGGGGGGCGGCAGCGATAGCGTGTACCCGTACCACCCATTCGTGACCTGCTTCTCCGGTTCCTCCAGGAGGATCGACCATGGCAACCACACGCATCGCGACGACGAACTGGGAAGGCTCCCTGATGGAGGGCGCCGGCACCGTTTCCCTGGACTCGTCCGGGGTTGGGAAGTTCGACGTGAGCTGGCCCTCCCGGGCCGAGGAGCCGAACGGGCGGACCAGCCCGGAGGAGCTCATCGCCGCCGCGCACTCCTCCTGCTTCTCGATGGCCCTCTCGCACGGGCTCGCCGGTGCCGGCACGCCGCCGGAGACGGTGCAGACCCAGGCCAGCGTCACCTTCCAGCCGGGGCAGGGCATCACCGGCATCGTGCTCAGCGTCAAGGCGCGGGTGCCGGGGCTGTCCGCCGAGGACTTCCAGACGGCGGCGCAGAACGCCAAGGAGAACTGCCCGGTGAGCAAGGCGCTGGCCGGTGCCCCGATCACCCTCGAGGCCGAGCTCCTCGCCTGACGGCGCGCGTTCCGGCCCCGTCCGGCGGCGGGGCCGGGACGTTCAACCGGTGGCCGAAAGTTGTTGACCCTCCGGGCGCGGCTCCACTGTGCTGGTGCGCATGGGCACAGGCAAGGCGATGACTCGCTCGGCGTTTCTCAGGGGGACGGCCGGGGCCGCCCTCGGCGGCGGACTGGCGCTCGGCACCGGCCGGGACGCGTCGGCCGCCGCGCTTCAGGTGAACAAGATCCGTGACCTCACCGGTCCTGGGCTGACCACGCGTTTCCGCATGGAGGCCACGGACCTCGGCATTCCCGTCCGGACGCCGGACGGCCGGCTGCTGTTCGTGTTCGGCGACACCTTCGAGGGCGCTGCCGTCGGGCCGGGCCGGTGGCGTTCGCCGGTGGGGCTGTACTCGACCACGACCGATCTGAACGCGGGCGTGACGTGGTCCGGGGCGGTGGGCGGCGCCGCCGCCGAGCAGTTCTGGTACTACGAGCACGACAACCCGGTCTTCTCCACGGTGCTGCCGTCCGACGTGATCACCATCGGCAACACCATCTATCTGCACGTCATGGTCAACAAGGGCCTGGGGAACGTCGTCTGGACCGAGATCTGGCGGTCCACCGACTCGGGCGCGACCTGGCAGCACACCGGCGCGAAGTTCCCCTCCGACCTGCACGGCGGGATGTTCCAGTTGCTGACCTGGGGCGAGGGCAACGACGGCTTCGTGTACGTCTGTTCGACCGGCTTCCAGCGGGACAAGCCGATCATCCTGCACCGCGTCCGCTCCGACCGCATCACCGACCTCGCCGCGTACGAGCCCTGGGGCTGGCGAGAGGGGGTCTGGGCCTGGGGCAACCCGCCCACCCCGATCCTGGAGGGCCGCTTCGGCGAGCTGTGCCTGCGGCCGCTGGGCGGCAAGTGGATCCTGACCTGGTTCAACGAGGGCGACTACCGCATCGACGGCATCGTCATGGACACTCCCACCTCCAACCTCTACCGCCCACCGCGCCACCCTGATCCGGGTCGACGCGTGCGACGCGGCCGGGCTGCGCCGGGCCATGGCCGAGACGGCGCCGGACGCGGTCATCCACCAGCTCACCGACCTCGGGCACGCGGACGGCGCCGCCAACAACCGGCTGCGCCACGAGGGCACCCGCCACCTGGTGGACGCGGCGCGGGCGGCGGGCGTGGCCCGGATCGTGGCGGCGTCCATCAGTTGGGCCTACGCCCCCGGGGACGGCCCGGCCGACGAGACTGTGCCGCTCGACACCGGCGCGGCGCATCCCCGGTCCCGAGTGGTCGACGGGGTGCGGGCGCTGGAGGAGACCGCGGCCGAGCTCGGCACGGCGGTGCTGCTGCGCTGGCCGGCGATCCGGCGGCGCGTTTCCTGGGGAGCGTCGAGGCGAACGACGCGGTCAGCTCGTTCCTCCACGTCGACGACGCGGCGAGCGCCGCCGTCGCCGCCCTGGACTGGCCGTCCGGCCCGGTGAACATCGTGGACGACGAGCCCGCGCGGGCCCGCGACTGGCTGCCGGTCCTGGCGAAGGCGCTGGGGGTGCCCGCCCCCGCGCCCGGCGCGGGCGGCCCGGCCTGGGCGCGCGGGGCGGTCAACGCGCTGGCCCGGGAACGGGGTTGGCGCCCCGGGCGGCCGACCTGGGCGACGGGCTTCGGCGGTGAGTGACCCAGCGCCCCCGGCCCGCCCGGCCGGGGACCTACGATGGGCCGCATGGCGAGCGTCGTGAAGATCAACGTGCTGACCGTTCCCGAGGAGCAGCGGGAGACCCTGGAGAAGCGCTTCAGCGCGCGGGCCGGGGTGGTGGAGAGCCAGGACGGCTTCGAGTGGTTCGAGCTGCTGCGGCCGGTCGAGGGCACCGACACCTATCTCGTGTACACGCGCTGGCGCAGCGAGGAGGACTTCCAGAACTGGCTGAACGGGCCCATGCGCGAGGCACATCAGGGCGGCGGCGGGCGGCCCGCGGCGTCCGGGGCCACGCTGTGGTCGTTCGAGGTGGTCCAGCAGGCCGGCCCCAAGGCCGGCTGAGCCGGGGGCCCCTCACAACGACGACACTGCACAACGACGACACTTACAACGACGGCACTTCACAGCGACAGGGACAGCAGCGTCGGCGCGGCCTGGCGGTTCAGCGCCTCGGCCGCGCGGCGCAGCCGGTGCGCCTGGCCGACCGGGAGCGACAGCGCCAGGCAGCCGACGGACGCGCCGGCCGTCAGCGGGACCGCCGCGCACAGCGTGCCGACCGCGTACTCCTGGAGATCCAGCACCGGCATGGTGGGCGGCTGCCGGTCCAGCGCGCTGAGCAGCGCCCGCTGGTCGGTGATGGTGCGGGAGGTGAGCCGGGCGGCCTTGTGCCGGGAGAGGTGGTCCTGCCGCCCCTCGTGGTCGAGCTGGCTGAGCAGGCACTTGCCGATCGCGGTGGCATGCGCGGCGGAACGGAAGTCCACCCACTCGTTGACCTGCGGCGTCTGCGGGGTGTCGGAGGTGAGCGCCACCTCCAGCTCGCCGTCGGTGTACCGGGCCAGATAGACGGCGGCGCCCAGGGAATCGCGCAGCGCGTCGAGCGCCTGCTGGAGCTTCTCCTGCCGGATCGCGCGCCGGTCGCCGCCCGCGCCGAGCAGGATCAGCGTCTCGCCGGCCGCGTAGCCGCCGTCGGACAGCCGCCTGAGGTAGCCGTCGCGGCACAGCATCTTCAGCAGGGGCGGCAGCAGCACGGGCGGCAGGCCCGCGCGGCGCGCCAGCTCCTCCTCGGTCAGCCCGTCGGGATGGCCGGCGATCGCCTCCAGCAGCCGCAGGGCCTGGCGTGCGGACTGGAACGGGGCGGTCCGTCCGGACGTGGTCGCCACTTGGTCCTCCTCCTGCTCGCGTCCTCGCGGGAGCGGATGGTCATCAGCCTAGCGACGAACGGCCGTCCGGGCGTAGCGGTTGGTGTGAATCGACGCGGAACGCGCCGGGGCCGCGCGCCGGAAGCGGCGCGCGGCCCCGGCTGCCCCGGCGTCCCCGAAGAGGGGCACCGGCTCAGAGCACCGTGCTCAGGAACTCGCGGGTGCGATCGTGCTCGGGCTCGCTGAACATCTTGTCCGGCGTCCCGGATTCCACGATCTTTCCCTGGTCGAACATCAGCACGGCATCGGAGATGTCGCGCGCGAAGGACATCTCGTGGGTGACCACCAGCATGGTGATGTCCGTGGTGTGCGCGATGTCGCGCAGCACGTCCAGCACCCCGGCGACCAGCTCCGGGTCCAGCGCGGAGGTCACCTCGTCCAGCAGCAGCACCTGCGGGCGCATGGCCAACGCGCGGGCGATGGCGACCCGTTGCTGCTGGCCGCCGGAGAGCTGGCTGGGGTACTTGTCCAAGTGCTCGGACAGCCCCACGAGTTCGATCAGCTCCCGGGCCCGCTGCTCCGCCTCGTCCTTCGGCATCCCCAGCACGTGCACGGGCGCCTCGGTGACGTTGCGCAGCACCTTCATGTTGGGGAAGAGGTTGAACTGCTGGAAGACCATGCCGATCTTCTTGCGGACCTCGCGGACGTGCTTCTCGCCGGCCTTGACCAGCTTGCCGCCGCGCTCCTCGTGCGTGAGGTAGTCGCCGTCCACCTTGATGGTGCCCTCGTCGGGCCGCACCAGGGTCATCAGCAGCCGCAGGATCGTGGTCTTGCCCGATCCGGACGGGCCGATCAGGGTGACGTGCTTCCCCGTGGAGACGGAGAAGTCGAGCTGGTCCAGGACGGTCACGCCGCCGAAGCGCTTGGTGACCTTGTCGAAGCGGACCAGTTCCGAGCCGTTGGCCCGGGTCGCGGGGGTGTCTCTCGGGGTATCAGCTGGTGAGGGCAAGACGACGCTCCAGAAGGCGAATCAGCAGTGAGGCCGGGTAGGCGATGACGATGAAGGCGAGGCCGACGATCGTGTACGCCTCGGTGGTGAACGTCTCGTTGCTGAAGCCCTCGGCCTCTCCGAACATCTCCAGTGCCCCGATGATGGCGATCATCGGGGAGTCCTTCAGCATCGCGATGACGTAGTTCCCCAGGGCGGGGACCACCCGGCGGACGGCCTGCGGCAGGATCACCGCGGTCCAGGTCCGGGTGCGGGGCAGGCTCAGCGCGGTGGCCGCCTCCCACTGGCCGGCCGGCACGCCGCCGATTCCGGCCCGGTACACCTCGGCGGTGTACGTCGAGTAGTGCAGGCCGAGCCCGATGATGCCGGTCGTCAGCGACGACATCGACGGACCCCACTCGGGCACCACGTAGTAGAGGAAGAAGAGCTGCACCAGCAACGGGGTGTTGCGGATGAACTCGGTGATCGCGTTCACCGGCCAGCGGATCACCGCGTAGCGGGAGCGCTGCGCGATGGCCCAGACCAGGCCCAGGGTGAAGGCGATCAGGCTGCCGAGCGCCAGTGCCTGGAGGGTGACGACCACCCCGTCCCAGAAGCGCGGCATGAAGTCGTCGACGACGTTCCAGTCCCAGTTCACCGGGCCGCACCTCCCGCGGTCAGCGCCCCCGAGCCCTCACCGGCGCTCTCGCGCAGCGACAGCCGCGACCACAGCCCCTTGCGCGGCGGCGCCTGGCCGACGCCCGCCTTGGCGTGCCGTTCCAGCACGCGCATGCCGCGGGTGAGGATGAACGCGAAGACGAAGTACAGGACCAGCAGCAGCGTGTAGATCGGGGCGCTCTCGTTGCTGCCGATGCGGACGAGGTTGCCGGCGTAGGTCATGTCCGCGACGGTGATGGTGGACACCAGCGCGGTGCCCTTGAGCAGCTCGATCAGCAGGTTGTTGAACGGCGGCACCATCTCGGGCCACGCCTGTGGGATCTCGATCCGCCGCAGTCGCTGGAAGCGGGTGAAGCCCAGTGCGATCCCCGCCTCGCGCTGGGCGGGCGGCACCGCGGCCAGCGCGCCGCGCACGACCTCCGAACCATAGGCGCCATAGGTGAGGCCCAGCGCCAGCACACCCGCGTACATCGGCACGAACTGCCATTGCAGGATGAGCGGCACCGAGAACACCAGCCAGAACATCAGGACCAGCGACGACATGCCCCGGAAGAGCTCGAAGTAGACGCCCGAGAGAAAGCGGACGATCCACAGCCGCGAGGTGCGCAGCGTTCCGATGACGAACGCCACGACCACGCCGAGCAGCGCGCTGAACACGGTGACCTGAATGGTGATCCAGATGCCCGGCAGGAAGTAATTGCTGAACATTCCCTCGGTCATCATCAGCAAAGCTCCTCGGCCGTCAGGTCCGTCATCTCCGCTTCGGTGAAACCGAAGGGAGCGACGATGTCCAGGAGTTCCCCGCTGTCCTTGAGGCGGTGCAGTTCCTCGTTGAACGCGTCCCGCAGGTTCCGCTCCGTGAGCCGGAACGCGAAGCCGCCCGCGCCATAGGCCGGTTCGCCGTCCAGCATCGGCTGGAACGGCTCGGTGGCCTCGACGCGGCCGCTGCCCTCGACGGCGCCCTTGACCGTGACATTCGTCCCGGCGAACGCGTCCGCCCGGCCCTGTGCGACGGCTTCGAGGCCGGCCACCTGGTCGGGGAGGATCAGCAGGTTGTCGATGCCCGCGGCCTCGGCGTACTCGATCTCCGCGTACGCCTGGCCGGTGGCCAGCCGCAGGCCCTGCGCGGCCACGTCCTCGTAGTTCTGGATGTTGTTCGGGTTGCCCTTGGGCACGATGAACGCGTCCTGCATCAGGTAGTCGGGGTCGGCGAACAGCACCTGGGCGCACCGGGTGGGGTTGATGAACATTCCGGCGGACACCACGTCGAACTGCCGGGCCTTGAGCCCCGGAATCAGCGCGCTGAAATCGACCGGAACCGGAGTGACATCATCCACACCCAGCCGCTTGAAGATCACCTTGGCGATTTCGGGCGCCTCGCCCGTGGGCTCGCCGTCGTCGTTGATGAAGCCGAAGGGGGGCTCGTTCGCGATGCCGATCTTCACGCTGCCGCTGTCCCGCAGCCGCTCCAGCAGATCGCCGCCTTCCACCTTGCCCTCGGCCGCGACCCTGCTGCATCCGGCCGCGCCGAGCGCGCCAAGAGCCGCAGCCCCGGCCAGGAGCGACCGGCGGCTGATCCCTCCCGCTCTTCGTGTGTATGTCGAATTTTCTCTCTCTGGTGGAGCCATGGGCGCGCGGCTACCCAGACTCATCCGATGTATGCGGGTCCTTCACGGCATCCGCCGGCGGGCCGGCGCCACCTAACGCGAATCAGCCGCGTTGATGGAGCCGGTGCCGAGGATGTGCAATTGGACACGGTCGATGCCGGCGTCCTCCAGACAGCCGCGCAGCCGCAGCTCGTCGTGATCGCTCAGTGACGGATGGATGACCGCCGCGTACAGGCCGTCGTCCAGCGGCGTCAGCCCGGCCTGGAGCAGCGCCAGGGACGTGGCGTCCCGGCAGCGCTCCCACACCTGCTCGGCGGCCAGCGCGGCGCGGGTGGCGCCGATCCCGTTGCCGTCGACCGTGAACAGGAGCGAGGTCGCGGTCTCGTCGCCGCGCCGTGGCGGCTCCGTCTCGGTCAGCGCGGACAGCCCGGCGAACAGCCCGGCGCACAGCGCCGCGGCCACCACCAGTGCGCCGGCGCGCGCCGCCCGGCCGCCGCGCGGCCCGCCGCCCACCGCCGGCCGCGCCGGCAGGTCGGGCACGGCGGCCGAGGGGCCGCCCGGCGGGGCGGCGAGCGGCGCCAGCCGGCCGGCGAGCCGGCGGCGGCCGGCCGGGGTGACCGTGACGCGGGCGATGCGTTCCACCACCCAGGCCAGCCCGGACAGCGCCACGCCCGCGACCATCAGGACCGGGACGAAGACGAACGTGCGGCCCCGGTCGCGGTCCAGGTCCCGGGTCAGCCAGGCGAAACGCGGGCCGCCTGGCCCCGGGCGCTGGTCGCGCTCGGCCGCGCGAAGCTGCTCCAGGATCTCCTCCTGGCGCCGGTCGCCCTCGGCCAGGCGGCGCTCCAGCCGCCCGACGCGGTCCAGCACGGCCAGGCCGAGCAGCAGCACCTCGACGATCAGGAGCAGCACGCCGCTCATGATCGTCCGCTGCCACTGCCAGCGGTACAGGTAGATGACCAGATAGGCCGCGGCGCCCAGCGCGGCGGCGCCGCCGAAGAGGTACGCGGCCAGCCGTGCGGACCTCATGGCCGCACCTCCCCGGCCTCCGCGCGGACGGCGACCTCGCCGGTGGCGCCGTCGACCAGCAGCGGCGTGCCCGGCGGGAAACGGTCGCAGGCGTCCGCGGCGCCGGTCACCACCGCGAGCCGCGCCTCCCGGGCCAGCACGGCGAGATGGGACAGCGGGCTGCCGGTCTGGGCGACCAGCCCGGTCAGCGCGGGCAGCAGCGGGGCGAGCGCCGGGTCGAGATGGCGGACGACGAGCACGGCGTCGGCGGGCGGCTCCCCGGTGCCGTCCCAGGCGGTGCCGGACACCTGGCCGCCGGAGACGCCCTGCGCGGCGCCCGCCGCGTGGCCGCCCCGGGCGACGACCACGCCGCCCTCGGCCAGCCGGAACGCGTCCGGCAGCGGGGGCCCCTCGGCGGGCGGCCGCCGCCGCCCCAGGTCGGCCGGCAGCGGCCCGCCCTCCGCGACGGCGATCAGCTCCGGCCAGCGCAGCAGCGCCACCCGCTCCGGGCCGCCGCGCCGCGCGGCCACCTCGGCGACCAGTGCCACCTGGAACTCCTGCACCCAGCGCACCCGCAGCCGCAGCGCCTCGCGCGGGCCCAGCGCGCCGGGGCCCGCACCCGTGCCGGGTGCGGCGTCGGCCGGCAGCCGCCGGGGGCCGGTCAGGCTCGGCGGCACCAGTGCCAGCACCTCGGGCCGGGCGGCCACCACCTCGTCGTCGGTCAGCCCCTCGGCCCGGCCGTGGTGCAGCGCCGCCAGCGCGACCGCCGCGCCCGACCGGCTCTCCGGCGGCAACAGGGCGCCGGCCAGCGCCTCTTGGGCGTGCAACGCGACCAGCGTGGCGCGGCTCCAGCGCAGCGCGGCGACCAGCTCGGCCCCGGTCAGCCCGGCGGGCGGCGGCGCCTCGGTGAGCCGCCGGTCCACCTCGGCGGCCAGCGCGGTGGCGAGCCCGGGCAGGGCGACGCGCAGCCGGCCGACGCGCCAGGCCGCGGCCAGTTGACGCAGCGGCGGCACCGGGTTGAGCAGGGCGGCCACGCGGCGCCGGGGCGGCCCCGCGCCCAGCAGCGCCAGATCGGCGACGGCCCGCCCACCGACGGTGGTCACCACGGGCACGGCGCGCAGCGTCCGGCGGGACGCGGCGCCGCCCAGGTCGAGGGCGGTGGCCAGGCCGTGCGCCATGGGCACCACCCACAGGTCCTCCTCCAGCGGCCACAGCACCCCGGGCAGCGTCTCGGCCACCGGGCCGGGGCCGAGCAGCCGGGCGCCGCGCGGTGGGCGGGGCGCCATCGCGGTGATGGGCCGGGACTGGAACAGCCAGAGCCGGCCGGTGTGTTCGGCGAAGCCGAACTCGATGTCCTGCGGCGCGCCGAACACCCGCCGGGCCCGGCGCGCCAGCGCGGCCAGCCGGCGCAGCTCGGCCGGCGACAGCAACGGCGGCTCGGGGCCGGCGGGTATGCGGCCGTCGGGCCGGCCGTGCCGGGTGAGGCGCAGGTCCGTGCCCTGCCGGACGCCGCCGACGAGGCCGTCCGGCCCGCCGGGCACGGCGCTCAGCAGCATCCGGTCGGTGCGCCCGGCGACCGGGTCCGCGCCGAACAGCACGCCGCCCGCCCGGGAGTTGACCATGGGCTGGACCAGCACGGCCATCGACTCGTCGCCGGAGGCCCGCACGGTGTGCAGCGCCTCGGTGAACGCGGCCCAGCCGCGCACGTCGAGCACGGTGGTGAACCGGCCGGCCATGGAGGACTCCGCGGTGTCCTCGGCGGCCGAGGACGAGCGGACGGCCAGCGGCGTGGCGCCGTCGCCGCTCAACTCCCGCCAGGCGGCCCGCAGATCGCCGCCGGGCCGGCCGGAGCCCGGCGGCAGCACCACGAAGCCGGGCAGCACGGGCAGTCCGGCCGCGGCGGCCCGGGCGAGGGCGGCGGCCTTGCCGCCGGTCAGCTCCGCGCGCGCGGCGCGCGGGTCGTTCAGCGCGAGGGCGACGCCCGCGAATGTGCTGTGCGGACCGTCGTCGTTGACTTCGATGTCGGTGATGGTCATCGTCGCCTCCTGCGATACCGCGATCCCGCGGCCCTGGAGAAGGACGCCGGGAAACCGCGGGTACCTGACAGCAAAACGGGATGTGTCGCAAAATCCACCGGCGGGTTACGGCCAGGACCGGCCCGGCGGTTGCCGCCCGTCACCGGCCTTATGCATATGCATGTGACTGAACGCACACCGTCGTGCAACCAATCCGCTGTGTCGCGGGTCGTACTCGGTGGAGGGGAGCGAAGGGCCTGACGGGGGGTCAGGCCCTTCGGACTTCTCCGGCGCCGGTCGCCGCGGGGGCGGGCCCGTTCGGTGCTGTCGGTGGCCGGCGCTACCGTCGGGGCATGTCACAGAGCGCGGTGGTCGAGGGCGTCCTCGAACGCATCACCTACGCCAACGAGGAGAACGGCTACACCGTCGCCCGCGTGGACACCGGGCGCGGCGGCGGGGAGTTGCTGACGGTCGTCGGCGCGCTGCTCGGCGCGCAGGTGGGGGAGTCGCTGCGGATGACGGGCCGTTGGGGCTCGCACCCCAGCTACGGCCGCCAGTTCACCGTGGAGAACTACACCACCGTCCTGCCGGCCACCGTGCAGGGCATCCGCCGCTATCTGGGGTCAGGGCTGATCAAGGGCATCGGCCCGAAGACGGCCGAGCGCATCGTGGACCACTTCGGGACCGAGACGCTGGACGTCATCGAGGACGACCCGAAGAAGCTGATCGCCGTGCCCGGGCTCGGGCCCAAGCGGACGGCGCTGATCGCGGCGGCCTGGGAGGAGCAGAAGGCCATCAAGGAGGTCATGGTCTTCCTCCAGGGGGTGGAGGTGTCCACCTCCATCGCGGTCCGGATCTACAAGAAGTACGGCGACGCCTCGATCTCCGTCGTGAAGAACCAGCCCTACCGGCTGGCCGCCGACGTGTGGGGCATCGGGTTCCTGACGGCGGACCGGATCGCGCGCGCGGTCGGCATCCCGGAGGACAGCCCGGACCGGGTCAAGGCCGGGCTGCGGTACGCGCTGTCCCAGGCCACCGACCAGGGGCACTGCTATCTGCCCGAGGAGCGGCTGATCTCCGACGCGGTCAAGCTGCTCCAGGTGGACACCGGGCTGGTCATCGAGTGCCTGGGCGAGCTGGCCGAGGAGCCGGAGGGCGTGGTGCGCGAGCCGGTGCCCGACCCGGAGGGCGGACCGGAGAAGGTGACGGCGGTCTACCTGGTGCCGTTCCACCGGGCCGAGCTGTCGCTGACCGGGCAGGTGCGCCGGCTGCTGGGCAGCGCGGAGGACCGGCTGGCGGCGTTCACCGAGGTGGACTGGGACAAGGCGCTGACCTGGCTGGCCGGGCGGACCGGCGCGTCGCTCGCTCCGGAGCAGGAGGCGGCGGTCCGGCTGGCGCTGACGGAGAAGGTGGCGGTGCTGACCGGCGGGCCGGGCTGCGGGAAGTCGTTCACCGTGCGGTCGGTGGTGGAGCTGGCGCGGGCCAAGCGTGCCAAGGTGCTGCTGGCCGCGCCGACGGGCCGGGCGGCCAAGCGGCTGGCGGAGCTGACCGGGGCCGAGGCGTCCACCGTGCACCGCCTGCTGGAGCTCAAGCCGGGCGGGGACGCCGCCTATGACCGGGACCGGCCGCTGGACGCGGATCTGGTCGTGGTGGACGAGGCGTCGATGCTGGACCTCCTCCTGGCGAACAAGCTGGTCAAGGCCGTGCCGCCGGGGGCGCACCTGCTGCTGGTGGGGGACGTGGACCAGTTGCCGTCGGTGGGCGCGGGCGAGGTGCTGCGGGACCTGCTGGCCCCCGGCGGGCCGGTGCCCGCGGTGCGGCTGACCAAGATCTTCCGGCAGGCGCAGCAGTCGGGCGTGGTGACCAACGCGCACCGGATCAACGCGGGCACGCCGCCGCTCACCTCGGGTCTGTCGGACTTCTTCCTCTTCGTGGAGGACGACACGGAGGAGGCCGGAAAGCTCACGGTCGATGTCGCGGCCCGGCGTATTCCGGCCAAGTTCGGTCTCGATCCGCGCCGGGACATTCAGGTGCTCACTCCGATGCACCGCGGGCCGGCGGGCGCCGGCGTGCTGAACGGCCTGCTCCAGCAGGCCGTCACCCCGGCCAGGCCCGGGCTGCCGGAGAAGCGCTTCGGCGGTCGCGTTTTCCGTGTTGGCGACAAAGTCACTCAGATCCGTAACAATTATGAGAAGGGCGCCAATGGCGTCTTTAACGGAACGGTCGGCGTCGTTACCGGCCTGGACCTGGACGATCAGCGGCTGACCGTGCTGACCGACGAGGACGAGGAGGTTCCCTACGACTTCGCGGAGCTGGACGAGCTGGCCCACGCCTACGCCGTCACCATCCACCGCTCGCAGGGCAGCGAGTATCCCTGCGTGGTCGTTCCCGTGACGATGAGTGCCTGGATGATGCTCCAGCGCAACCTGTTGTACACGGCCGTGACACGTGCCAAGCGCCTTGTGGTGCTCGTCGGTTCGCGTCGCGCGCTGGGTCAGGCGGTCCGCAGCGCCTCGGCGGGCCGGCGGTGCACGGCGCTGGACGCCCGGCTGGCCGGGGCGATAGTTCCGTGATGTACGGAATTCGGCGGCACCGCGTGCCAGATTTTGGGTCAATAGTCGACCCCGAGTGCACATCTTGGCGCCGGATGGGGGACAGTGGAGGGAGTCAGGGCACCTCGAAGAAGAGGCACAACGTCGGTGAGGGATGACGTGAGCGAAAACCGCTACGGCGACAATGCAGACAATGCAGTAGTAGTGCGGTACGGCGACGAGGAGTACCGCTACGGGCTGGTGGAGAGCACGGTCGGCGACCGCGGCTTCGACATCGGCAAGCTGCGGGCCCAGACCGGTCTGGTGACCCTGGATTCCGGTTACGGCAACACCGCCGCGTGCAAATCGGCCATTACCTACCTCGACGGCGAGAAGGGCATCCTCCGCTACCGGGGTTACCCCATCGAACAGCTCGCGGAGCGCGGCACGTTCCTGGAGACGGCGTACCTGCTCATCAACGGTGAGCTGCCGACCGTGGACGAGCTCGCGGGCTTCCGCGACGAGATCACCCAGCACACGCTCCTGCACGAGGACGTCAAGCGCTTCTTCGACGGCTTCCCGACGGACGCCCATCCGATGGCGATGCTGACGTCGGTGGTCAGCGCGCTGTCGACGTTCTACCAGGACAGCCACAACCCGTTCGACGAGCGGCAGCGGCACATCTCCACGATCCGGCTGCTGGCCAAGCTCCCGACCATCGCGGCCTACGCCTACAAGAAGGCGATCGGCCACCCGATCGTCTATCCGCGCAACGACCTGGGCTACGTGGAGAACTTCCTGCGGATGACCTTCTCGGTCCCCGCCGCGGAGTACGACGTCGACCCGGTGGTCGCCGGCGCGCTGGACAAGCTGCTCATCCTGCACGCGGACCACGAGCAGAACTGTTCCGCGTCCACCGTGCGGATCGTCGGCTCCTCCCAGGCCAACCTCTTCGTCTCCATCTCGGCCGGTATCAACGCTCTGTGGGGGCCGCTGCACGGCGGCGCCAACGCGGCCGTGCTGGAGATGCTGGAGGGCATCCAGGCGTCGGGCGGCGACGTGGACGCCTTCATCCGCAAGGTGAAGAACAAGGAGCAGGGCGTCCGGCTCATGGGCTTCGGACACCGCGTCTACAAGAGCTTCGACCCCCGGGCGAAGATCATCAAGGCGGCGGCGCACGACGTCCTCTCCGCGCTGGGCAAGTCCGACGAGCTGCTGGACATCGCCCTGCGTCTGGAGGAACACGCCCTGAGCGACGACTACTTCGTCTCGCGCAACCTCTACCCGAACGTCGACTTCTACACCGGCCTGATCTACCGGGCCATGGGCTTCCCGACCAGCATGTTCACCGTGCTGTTCGCGCTCGGCCGGCTGCCCGGCTGGATCGCCCAGTGGCACGAGATGATCACCGACCCGAGCACGCGCATCGGCCGTCCGCGGCAGATCTACACCGGCGTGGTCGAGCGTGATTACCTGCCCGTGGAGCAGCGCTGAGAGTGTGACGCAGGTCACATCAAAGAGCGTGCAACTTTTGCCGGAGTCGCGGGTCTAACCGGTCGACGTTGGCGCGGATTCGGCTGGATCCACGCCGACGGCCGTCGGCCGGGGTCCCGTGGGGGGACGCTCTGGGCGGACGGCAGGAAGCGCCCCGCGCCGGGCCCTGTGGGGGGACCCGTCGCCGGGGCGCTTTTCCGCTGCCCGGACTTGCGGTCATTGCCCGGGCTTGCTGCCGTTGCTTGGTGTCCGGAACGCTCAGGCGCGGCCGATGAGTTCGTAGCCCGCCTCGTCCACCGCCGCGCGCACGGCGTCGTCGTCCGGCGGCGCCTCGGCGGTGACCGTGACCAGCCCGGTGCCGGCCGCGGCCGTCACCTCGGTCACCCCGGGCAGCGCGCCGATCTCGGCGCGGACCGCGCCCTCGCAGTGGCCGCAGGTCATCCCGGAGACCTTGTACGTGGTGGTGCTCATGGGGCATGCCTCGTTTCTGTGGTGCCGGTTGCTCTCTCCCGTCATCATACCCCTTGGGGGTATGGAGCCCGGTCTCTCGGGGGTCCGAAACGCAGGCCCTTAGGGGAGACCCGGTGCCTTCCCGGGAATGCTTCGGGCGGCCTTTCGGGTTGAGTCGTCAACGTGTCAGCTTTGACTTACAGGTTGGGTTGGGCACCGGGGAGACCCGCGGAGACGAATGGATACCGGCATGGACGGCGGACTGTGGATGTACGCCTTGCTCGCGCTGACCACCGCACCGCCCCTGGTCCCCAACGCGGCCCTGATCGCCTCCGCCGGGGCGCTCGCCGAGGCCGGTGAACTCAGCCTGGTGCTCGTCCTGTTGGTCGTCGCCGGCAGCGCCGTCGCGGGCGACGCGGCGGTCTACGGCATCGGCCGGCTGGCCGAGGGCCGGGCCACGCGCTGGCTGTCCCGCACCACCCGCCGCAAGGCCGCGCTGACCTGGACGGCGGACCGGATGCACGCGCACGGCCTGCCGTTCGTCATCGGGGTGCGGTTCATCCCCAGCGGCCGGCTCATCGGCGGACTCACCGCCGCCATCGCCCGCTACGGCGCCCGGCGTTACCTGCTGGGCGCGGGCATAGCCGAGGTGGTCTGGGCCTCCTACAGCGTCGGCCTCGGCTACTGGGGCGGCTCCGCGCTGGACAACACCTGGTCCTCGATATTCATTGGCTCCGGCGTCTCGCTGGTGGTCGCCGCCCTGGCGCAGGCGCTCAGCCGCCTCGGACGCCGCCCGTCGCCCGCCGTCGCGCTGCCGCCCGCCGGCCCCGAAAGACCCGCGGACGGCGAGACGGCGGCTTGACTGAACTCTCCGATGGAAACGTCCGCTTGAACGTCAGCGGTGCTGCGGGAACCCGAGGTTGACCCCGCCGTCCGCCGGGTCCGGCCAGCGCGTGGTGATCACCTTCCCGCGCGTGTAGAACCGCACCCCGTCGTTGCCGTAGATGTGGTGATCGCCGAACAGCGACTCCTTCCAGCCGCCGAAGGAGTGGTAGCCCACCGGCACCGGAATCGGCACGTTCACGCCCACCATCCCGGCCTCCACCTCCAGTTGGAAACGCCGCGCCGCGCCGCCGTCCCGGGTGAAGACCGCCGAACCGTTGCCCCAGCGCGAGGCGTTGATGAGCGTCACCGCCTCCTCGTAGGTCTCCGCCCGCACCACGCAGAGCACCGGGCCGAAGATCTCGTCGCGGTAGGCGTCCATCTCCGGCGTGACCCGGTCCAGCAGCGAGACGCCCAGGAAGAAGCCCCCCTCATGGCCCGGCACCGTGTACCCGGTGCCGTCCACCACCACCTCCGCGCCCTGCCCGGCCGCGCCGCGCACATAGCCCGCGACCCGGTTCCGGTGCTCCCCGGTGATCAACGGGCCCATCTCCGAGGCCGGATCGCCGCCCGGGCCCACCCGCACCCCGGCCGCGCGCTCGGCCAGCCGCGCCACCAGCGCGTCGCCCGTCGCCTCGCCCACCGTCACGACCACCGAGACGGCCATGCAGCGCTCGCCGGCCGAGCCGTAGGCGGCGCTGATCGCGCTGTCCGCCGCCAGGTCGAGATCGGCGTCGGGCAGCACCAGCATGTGGTTCTTGGCGCCGCCCAGCGCCTGGACGCGCTTGCCGTGCTCGACGGCACCCCGCTGGATCGCGCGGGCCACCGGCGTGGAGCCGACGAAGCTGACCGCCGTGACCTCGGGGTGTGCCAACAGCCGGTCCACGGTCGGCTTGTCGCCGTTGACGACGTTCAGCACGCCGTCCGGGAAGCCGGCCTCGGCGGCCAGTTCGGCCAGCTTCAGCGCGGCCGAGGGGTCCTTCTCGCTGGGCTTGAGCACAAACGTGTTCCCGCAGGCCACCGCCACCGGGAACATCCACAGCGGCACCATCGCCGGGAAGTTGAACGGGGTGATTCCGGCGACCACGCCCAGCGGCTGCCGGATTGAGGCCACATCCACCCCGGTGGAGACCTCGGTGGACAGCTCGCCCTTCAGCTTCTCCGGGATGGCGCAGGCCAGTTCGACGATCTCCAGGCCGCGAGCCACCTCGCCCAGCGCGTCCGCGTGCACCTTCCCGTGCTCGGCGGTGATCAGCCCGGCCAGCTCGGCCCGGTGCGCCACCAGCAGTTCGCGGTAGCGGAACAGCAGCGCCGCGCGCCGCGCCAGGGACGCCGTCCGCCAGGCCGGCGCCGCCCCGGCCGCCGCGGCGACCGCCCGGTCCACCTCCTCCGGCGAGGCCAGCGCGACGCGGCCGGCCTGTTCGCCGGTGGCCGGGTCCCACACCGGGCCGAACCGGCCGGAGGCGCCCGCCACGGGCTTGTTGTCGATGAAGTGCCCGATGGTCCTCATGCCGGTCCCTTCCCCTGCCGCCGCCGCGCTGATGCCGCTGCCGCCGATGTCACTGCCATGGGTGCCCCTTCTCTCACAGGTGCCGGCGGCGGGCGGCGGAGTGCCGCTCGTAATCCGCGCGGGCACGCGCAGCCGCCGGGCGGGCGGCGGTCGCCGCCACCGGCACGTCCCACCACGCCTCGGCGGGCGGAGCGGTGGTCGCCGGATCGGTCTCGACATAGACGCAGACCGGCCCGGTTTCCGCGCGCGCGGTGGCCAGCGCGGCGCGCAGCTCGCCGCAGGTCTCCGCGCGCAGCACCGTGACGCCCAGCGAGGCGGCGTTGGCGGCCAGGTCCACGGGCAGCGGGTCGCCGGTGTAGGACCCGTCCGGCGCCCGGAACCGGTAGGCGGTGCCGAACCGTTCGGCGCCGGTGGCCTCCGACAGCCCGCCGATCGAGGCGTAGCCGTGGTTCTGGACGAGTACCAGCTTGATCGGGGCACCCTCCTGCACCGCGGTGACCAGCTCGGTCGGCATCATCAGATAGGTGCCGTCCCCGACCAGCGCCCACACCGGGCGGCCGGGCTCGGCCAAGTGGACGCCGATGGCCGCGGGGATCTCGTACCCCATACAGGAATAGCCATATTCAAGGTGGTACTGGCGCGGCGACCGGGCCCGCCACAGCTTGTGCAGGTCGCCGGGGAGCGAGCCCGCCGCGTTGATGACGATGTCCTCGTCGCCGACGACCGCGTCCAGCGCGCCGATCACCTGGGTCTGGGTGGGCCGGTCACCGTCGTCGCGCGGGGTGAACGCGGCGGCGGTCACCTTGGCCCAACGCTCCCGGCCCGCCGCGTACTCGGCGGCGTACGCCGGGTCCACCCGGTGGCCCGCCAGGGCCGCCGTCAGCGCCTCCAGACCGGCGCGGGCGTCGGCCACCAGCGGCAGCGCGCCCATCTTGTGCGCGTCGGCGGGGGCGATGGTGAGGCCGACGAATCGCACGCCCGGCTCGGCGAACAGCGTGCCGGAGGCGGTGGTGAAGTCCGTCCAGCGGGTGCCCACGCCGATCACCAGGTCGGCGCGGCGGGCCAGTTCGTTCGCGACGGCCGTGCCGGTGTGGCCGATCCCGCCGACCTCGCAGGGGTGGTCGTGGCGCAGCGCGCCCTTGCCCGCCTGTGTGGTGGCCACCGGGATGCCGGTGGCGTCGGCCAGCGCGCGCAGCGCGTCGTCCGCCTCGCTGTGGTGCACCCCGCCGCCCGCGATCAGCAGCGGGCGCGCGGCGGCCCGCACCGCCTCGGCGACGGCGGCGAGCGCGGCGGCGTCCGGCGCGGGCCGCGGCACGCGCCACACGCGCGGCGCGAAGAACGCGGCCGGCCAGTCGTACGCCTCCGCCTGCACGTCCTGCGGCAGCGCGAGGGTGACCGCGCCGGTCTCCACCGGGTCGGCGAGCACCCGCATGGCGCCCAGCGCGGCGGGCACCAGCGCCTCCGGCCGGGTGATCCGGTCGAACCACCGGCTGACCGGCCGCAGCGTGTCGTTCACGGAGATGTCGCCCGCGCCCGGGTGTTCGAGCTGCTGGAGAACGGGGTCGGCGGGCCGGGTGGCGAACGTGTCGCCCGGCAGCAGCAGCACCGGCAGCCGGTTGATGGTGGCGAGCGCGGCGCCGGTGACCAGGTTGGTGGCGCCCGGGCCGATGGAGGTGGTGACGGCCTGGGCGGCGAGCCGGTTGCGCTGCCGGGCGAAGCCGACCGCCGCGTGCACCATGGCCTGCTCGTTCCGGCCCTGGTGGAAGGGGAGTTCGGCGTCGGGGCCGGTGCCGTGCTCGACCAGCGCCTGGCCGATCCCGGCGACGTTGCCGTGCCCGAAGATCCCCCAGCAGGAGTCGATGAGGCGCTGCTTCCGCCCGTCGCGTTCGGTGTACTGCCGGGCCAGGAAGCGCACCAGGGCCTGCGCCACGGTCAGATGGTGGGTGGTGTGCACGAACCCCTCCTGGGACATGGAGTGTTGTCAGGGCCGGGGGCCGACCGGCGGGGCGCCGTACAGCGGCAGCCGGGGGTCGGTCGGCTGGTCCGCCCAACTGCCTCTGATCCAGGCGTGGTCGGGGTGGTCGCTGATCAGCCAGGCGCGGTCGGCGCCGGGGCCGGCCATCACGTTGAGGTAGTACATGTCGTGCCCCGGCGCGGCGATGGACGGGCCGTGCCAGCCGTCCGGGATGAGCACCGCGTCGCCGGTGCGGACCTCGGCCAGCACGTCGGTGCCGGTGCCGTGCCCGGACGGCGTGACGCGCTGGTACCCGACGCCCTCGGCCGCCGGGTGGGCCGGGGCGCCGGCGATCTCGTAGTAGTAGATCTCCTCCAGCAGCGACTCCTCGCCCGGCAGGTCCTCGTCGTGCTTGTGCGGCGGGTAGGAGGACCAGTTGCCGCCGGGGGTGAGGACCTCGACCGCGATCAGCCGGCCGGCCTCGAAGGCGTCGGCGGCGGCGAAGTTGTTGACCTGCCGGGAGCAGGCGCCCGCGCCGCGCAGTTCGACCCGCACCTGCTCGGCGGGCCCGTACCGGGCGGGCAGGCGGTCCCCGCAGCGGGCGCCGGCCAGGGCGAACCGGCCGCCGCCGCGGGAGGCGACGGTCACCTCGGCGTCGCGCGGCACGTAGGCGAAGTCGCTGATCCCGGCGAAGACGGACGGCCGGCCGCGCAGGGTGAACGTCTCGCCCTCCGCGGCCACGGCGCAGGAGCCGGCCAGGGGCAGCACGATCCACTCGCTGTCCCCGGTGGCGAACGTGTGCTCGCCGCCGGGGGCCAGCGGCAGCACCCGCAGCGAGGAGAACCCCCAGCCGGCGGACGCGGGCGAGATGTCCAGGGTGTACGGGCCGGCGGCGGCCGACCCGGCGGGCAGATGACGGCGCGCCGCTCGGGCGGGGCGCGTGGTTCGGCTGGTCAACGGGTCACATCCTCTAAAGCAGTCCTACGGCGGTGTCCACGGCCCGGGCCACGTCGCCGTCCGGGGGGTAGAGCAGCGAGCGGCCCACGACGAGCCCCTGCACGGTCGGCAGGCGCAGCGCCGCGCGCCACTTGGCGAAGGTGGCCTCCTGGTCGCCGCGCACCTCGCCGCCGAGCAGCACGGCCGGCAGCGTCGAGGCCGCCATCACCCGGGCCATGGCGGCCGGGTCCGCGGTGACCGGCACCTTCAGCCAGGTGTAGGCGGAGGTGCCGCCGAGCCCGGACGCTATGGCCAGCGAGGTGGCCACCGCCTCGGCGCTCAGGTCGCTGGTCACTTTCCCGTCCACCCTCCGGCAGATGAACGGCTCGACGAAGACGGGCAGTTGACGGCGGGCCATCTCGTCGATGGCGCGGGCGGTGGCGTGCAGGGTGGACAGCGAGCCGGTGTCGGCGTAGTCGATGCGCAGCAGCAGCTTGCCGGCGTCGAAGCGGAGCCGTTCGATGTCCTCGGGGCGGTGGCCGGTGAACCGGTCGTCGAGCTCGAACGCGGCGCCCGCCAGCCCGCCCCGGTTCATCGAGCCGACGACGACCTTCTCCTCCAGGGCGCCCAGCAGCAGCAGGTCGTCCAGGATGTCCGCGGTGGCCAGCACCCCGTCCACGCCGGGCCGGGACAGCGCGAGGGTGAGCCGTTCCAGCAGGTCCAGGCGGTCGGCCATGGCGAGCCGGTGGCCGCCGACGGCGAGCGCGCCGCGCGCCGGGTGGTCGGCGGCGACGATCAGCAGCCGCCCGCGGTCGCCCAGCAGCGGACGGCGGGCGCGCCGGGCCGCGGCCTCGGCGATCGCCTCGGGGTGCCGGGCGCGCACCGCGGCGAGTTCGACCGCGCGGATGTTCACTCTGTCGCCTCGGCGGCCAGCAGCGCGTCCACCTCGGCGGCGTACGGCATCGCGGCGGAGCAGGCGAGCCGGCCCGCGACCAGCGCGCCGGCCGCGTTCGCGAAGCGCGTCAGCCGCTCCGGCGGCCAGCCGGCCAGCAGCCCGTGGCACAGCGCGCCGCCGAACGCGTCGCCCGCGCCCAGGCCGTTGACCACCTCCACGTCGTGCGGCTCGACCTCGGTGGTGGTGCCGTCCCGGCGCATCGCCAGCACGCCCGCCGGGCCCCGCTTGACCACGGCCAGCTCCACCCCGGCGGCGAGCAGCGCCTCGGCGCAGGCGCGCGGCTCCCGCTCGCCGGTGGCGACCCCGCACTCGGCCACGTTCCCCACCGCGACGGTGGCGTGGGCGAGGGCGGCGCGGTAGAACGGGCGGGCGGCGGCCGGGTCGCCGCCGGGCCAGAACATCGGCCGCCAGTCCAGGTCGAAGACGGTGGCCACCTGTCCGTCCCGGCCGCCGGCGGCGCGCGCGGCCAGCGCGGTGAGCGTCGCGGTGCGGCTGGGCTCGGCGCACAGCCCGGTGCCGGTCATCCAGAACACCCGTGCGGCGGTGATGGCCGGCAGGTCCAACTCGTGCGGGTGGATGACCAGATCGGGCGCCTTGGGCAGCCGGTAGAAGTACAGCGGGAAGTCGTCCGGCGGGAAGATCTCGCAGAACGTCACGGGCGTGGGGTACGCGTCGACGTCCGTGACCCACCGGTCGTCCACGCCGAACTCGCGCAGCGCCTGATGGCAGTACTCGCCGAACGGGTCGCGCCCGGTGCGGGTGATGACGGCCGTGGCGCGGCCGAGCCGGGCCGCGGCGACGGCCACGTTGGTGGGGGAGCCGCCGAGGAACTTGCCGAACGTCTCGACGCGGGGCAGTGGTACGCCGGTCTGGAGCGGGTAGATGTCAACGCCGATACGTCCCATGGTGATGAGGTCCAACGGTCCGGCCATACCACCCAGGTGTAGGCCGGGCGGGAGCACCTGTCAATATATTGTCCTGACAAACTATTGACATGCTCAGCCGACCGGGAGTTTGCTGCGGGACAGGATCGGGCCCAGCTCTCACACCGCTCTCACACCGAAGTGAGGTACCGGAGGATGAACCGCCTCAACCGCTCCGCTCTCGCGGCCTTTTGCGCCACGGGGGTCCTGCTCATGGCCGGCTGTTCCAGCGACTCGGGCGGCAAGCGGGCCCAGGAGGAAGCCGAGGAGGCCGCCGCGGGCCGGGCCGACACTCCCCGGATGGAGGTCGCGCTCATCACGCACGGGGCGCCCGGCGACACGTTCTGGGACACCGTCCGCAAGGGCGCGGAGGCCGGGGCGGACAAGAGCAACGCGGAACTGATCTACTCCAGCGACCCCAGCGTCGCCGGGCAGGCCAATCTGATCCAGAACGCCATCGATCAGGACGTGGACGGCATAGCCATCTCGATGGCCAGTCCCGAGGGGCTCTCCGGCGCCGTCCGGCAGGCCCGGGAGGCGGGCATCCCGGTCGTCGGCATCAACTCCGGGATGGACGCCTGGCAGGACATGGACCTGCTGTCGTTCTTCGGCCAGGACGAGACGGTCGCGGGTGAGGCGTTCGGCGAACGGCTCAACGAACTCGGCGCGCGGCACAACATCTGCGTCATCCACGAGCAGGGCAACGTCGGCCACGAGGCGCGCTGCGCGGGCGTGGCCGCCACGTTCGAGGGCGAGACCGAGATCCTGTACGTCGAGGGCGCCGACATGCCCTCGGTGCGCTCCACCATCGAGGCCAAGCTGCGGCAGGACGACTCCATCGACTACGTGGTGGCGCTCGGCGCCCCGTTCGCCCTGACCGCGGTGGACTCCGTGGCCGACGCGGGCAGCGACGCCGCGATCGCCACGTTCGACCTCAACACCGAGATCGTGCCGGCCATCGAGGAGGGGCAGGTGCAGTTCGCGGTGGACCAACAGCCATATCTCCAGGGGTACTTGGCCATTGACGCGCTCTGGCTCTACCACAACAACGGGAACTTCAGCGGCGGCGGCGCCGAACCGGTCCTGACCGGACCGGCGTTCGTCGACCAGGAGAACATCGATACCGTCGCCGAGTTCGCCCGGAACGGCACCCGATGAGCGCCGCCACCGACACCGCCGGGGCGCCGCCCCGCCCGGCGAGCCCGCGCCGTTCGCTGTCGCGCCGCGTCCTGGCCCGGCCCGAGACGGGGACGCTGATCGGCGCGCTCGCCGTCTACGTGCTCTTCTACGCCGTCGCGCCCACCTTCCGGCAGTTGGACTCGCTGTCCACCGTGCTCTACCAGTCCTCCACGCTGGGCATCGTCGGGCTGGCGGTGGCGCTGCTGATGATCGGCGGCGAGTTCGACCTGTCGGCCGGCGTCGCCGTGACCTCCTCGGCGCTGACCGCCAGCATGGTCGCGTTCCAGTTCACGCTGAACGTGTGGTCCGGCGTGCTCGTCGCGCTCGTGCTGTCGCTGGCCATCGGCGCGTTCAACGGCATCCTGCTCGTGGTGACCAGACTGCCCAGCTTCCTGGTCACGCTGGGCACGTTCCTGATGCTTCAAGGTCTCAATCTGGCGCTCACCAAGGCCATTACGGGCAATGTCGCGACCGACTCGATCCGCGACATGGACGGTTTCGAGCAGGCGCGGGACGTCTTCGCCTCCACGATCAGCGTCGGCGACACCACCATCCGCGTCACCGTGCTGTGGTGGGCGGGCTTCGCCGTCCTGGCCACCTGGGTGCTGCTGCGCACCAAGTACGGCAACTGGATCTTCGCGGCGGGCGGCGGGCCGGAGAGCGCGCGGGCGGTCGGGGTGCCGGTGGCGTTCGTCAAGATCAGCCTGTTCACGCTGGTCGGCTTCGCGGCCTGGTTCGTCGGCATGCACCAGCTCTTCGCGTTCAACACGGTCCAGTCCGGCGAGGGAGTCGGCCGCGAGCTGCTCTACATCGCCGCCGCGGTGATCGGCGGCTGCCTGCTCACCGGCGGCTACGGCTCGATCGCCGGGCCCTTCATCGGCGCGTTCCTGTTCGGCATGGTCCAGCAGGGCATCGTCTACGCCGACTGGGACCCGGACTGGTTCATGTTCTTCCTCGGCGCGATGCTGCTGCTCGCCACGCTGCTGAACCTGTACGTCCGCAAGCAGGCCACCCGGAGGTGACGAGCGTGCCCGCGACCGCGACCCCCCTTGTCCGGCTCACCGGCGTCGGCAAGACCTACGGCAACATCCGCGCCCTGCACGGCGTCGACCTCGACGTCCGCCCAGCCGAGGTCAGTTGCGTCCTCGGCGACAACGGCGCCGGCAAGTCCACCCTCATCAAGATCATTTCGGGGGTGCACCGGCACACCGAGGGCGAACTGCGCATCGACGGCGAGCCCGTGCGGCTGTCGTCGCCCCGCGAGGCACTGGGCCGCGGCATAGCCGCCGTCTACCAGGACCTGGCCACCGTCACCCTGATGCCCGTCTGGCGGAACTTCTTCCTCGGCTCCGAACTCACCCGTGGACGCGGGCCGTTCCAGCGCCTGGACATCGCCCGGATGAAGGCCGTCGCCGACGCCGAACTGCGCGCGATGGGCATCGAGCTGGACGATCTCGACCAGCCCGTCGGCTCGCTCTCCGGCGGCCAGCGGCAGTCCGTGGCCATCGCCCGCGCCGTCCACTTCGGCGCCCGGGTGCTGATCCTGGACGAGCCCACCGCGGCGCTGGGCGTCAAACAGTCCGGCGTCGTCCTCAAGTACATCGCCGCCGCCCGGGAACGCGGCCTCGGCGTCGTCTTCATCACCCACAACCCGCACCACGCCTACCTGGTCGGCGACCACTTCACCGTGCTGCGGCTCGGCACCGTCGAGCTGAGCGCGGCCCGCGCCGACGTGACCCTGGAAGACCTGACGCTGCACATGGCCGGCGGCGCCGAACTCACCGCGCTCAAGCACGAACTGGCCCGCACCGCGGGCGTGGACACCAAGGCGCTCCCCGGAGAGGACGGTACGGAACGATGACCATCCGCGTTGGCTCGGCCCCCGATTCCTGGGGCGTGTGGTTCCCCGACGACCCGCGCCAGACCCCCTGGCACCGGTTCCTCGACGAGGTCGCCGAGGCCGGCTACTCCTGGATCGAGCTGGGCCCCTACGGCTATCTGCCCACCGACCCCGCGCGGCTGGGCGACGAACTGGCCCGCCGCGAGCTCCGGGTGTCCGCGGGCACCGTGTTCACCGCGCTGCACCGGGGGCCGGCCGTCTGGGACGCCACCTGGGCGCAGGTCGCCGACGTCGCCGCCCTCACCCGCGCCATGGGCGCCGGACACCTCGTCGTCATCCCCGAGTTCTGGCGCGACCCGGTCAGCGGCGAGGAGCTGGAGCCGGGGCGGCTGGGGCCCCAGCAGTTCGCGAACCTGGTCAGCGGCATGGAACGGCTCGGCCACCGGCTGCGCGAGGAGTTCGGGCTGCGCATGGTCGTCCACCCGCACGCCGACACCCACCTGCACGACGAGGAGAGCGTCACCCGCTTCCTGAACGCCACCGACGGCGACATCGTCAGCCTCTGCCTGGACACCGGGCACTACGCGTACTGCGGCGGCGACAGCGTCCGGCTGATCGAGACCTACGGCGAACGCATCGGCTATCTGCACCTCAAGCAGGTCGACCCCCGGATCCTGGCCGACGTGGTCGCCCAGCGGATCCCGTTCGGCCCGGCCGTCCGGCGCGGCGTCATGTGCGAACCGCCGAACGGCGTGCCCGAACTGCCGCCCGTCCTGGACGCCGCCCGGGGCCTGGGCGTCGAGCTGTTCGCCATCGTCGAACAGGACATGTACCCCTGTCCCCCCGACCAGCCGCTGCCCATCGCGAGCCGCACCCGCCGTTTCCTGGCGTCCTGCGGAGCCTGACAGCGAGCGGCCCGCAAGGAACCGCGCCAACGAGAAAGAAGGCACCATGACCACGCAGGCCCAACTCGGCGTGGCCGTCATCGGCATCGGGAAGATGGGCGCAGATCATGTCCGGCGGATCGACCGGGTGATCAGCGGCGCCCGCGTCGCCGCCGTCGCCGACACCGACCGCGAACGCGCCGAGAGCGCCGCCGCCGGAATCGCCGGCTGCACCGCGCACACCGACCCGGACGCGGCCATGGGCGCGCCCGGCGTGGACGCCGTTCTCATCGCCTCCCCGGGCCCCGCCCACGAGGAGACGCTGCTCGCCGCCCTCGACCGGGACCTGCCGGTGCTGTGCGAGAAGCCGCTGACGCCGGACACCGCCGGCGCCCTGCGCGTGCTGGAAGCCGAACGGAAGCTCGGCCACCGCCGCGTTCAAGTCGGCTTCATGCGCCGCTACGACGCCGAGTACCGCCAGCTCGCCCGGCTGCTGCGGGACCGCGAACTGGGCCGCCCGCTGCTCCTGCACTGCCGGCACCGCAACCTCTCGGTCCACCCGTACTTCACCAACGAGATGATGATCAGCGACTCGGTCTCCCACGAGTTCGACGCGGCCCGCTGGCTGCTGGGCGAGGAGATCGCGGCCGTCCGCGTGCTGCGCCCGGCGCCCAGCTCCCTGGCCCGCGAGGGGCTGAGCGACCCGCAACTGGTCATCTTCGAGACCGAGGGCGGCGTCCTGGTGGACGTCGAGATCTTCCTCAACACCGGCTTCGGCTACCAGGTGCAGGCCGAGGCCGTCTGCGAGCGCGGCACCGCCCGCATCGGGGACGAACACGCCCTGGTGACCAGCGCGGACGGCCGGTGGGGCGGCCGGATCGCGCCCGACTACATCGAGCGTTTCGCCGCCGCCTACGACCGCGAGGTGCAGGAGTGGGCCGACGCCGCGCGCCGCGGCGAGGTCACCGGGCCCGGCGTCTGGGACGGTTACGCCGCAGTGGCCGCCTGCGAGGCGGGCATCGAGGCCCAGCGGACCGGCCGCCGGGTGGCCGTGGAGATGATCGAACGGCCCAAGTACCCGGAACGATAGGTTGAACCGATGGACGTGAAGTTCAGCATCGACCGCACCAGCCCGGTGCCGCTGTACTTCCAGCTCTCCCAGCAGCTCGAAGCGGCCATCGAGCACGGCGAGTTGCTGCCCGGCACCCTCCTGGTCAACGAGATAGACCTGGCCGGCCGCCTCGGGCTGTCCCGGCCCACGGTGCGGCAGGCCATCCAGGCGCTGGTGGACAAGGGCCTGCTGGTGCGCCGGCGCGGCGTCGGCACCCAGGTGGTGCACAGCCAGGTCCGGCGGCCCCTGGAACTGAGCAGTCTCTACGACGACTTGGCGGCCGCCGGGCAGCGCCCGGCGACCCGCGTCCTGGACATCACGGCGGTGCCGGCCCCGGCCGAGGTCGCCGGTGCCCTCGGGGTCGCGGAGGGCACCGAGGTCCACCGGATCGAACGGCTCCGGCTCACCCATGGCGCCCCGCTGGCCTATCTGCGCAACTACCTGCCGGCCGGCCGCCGGCCGCCGGCCCGGGCCGACCTGGAGGCCACCGGCCTGTACCGGCTGATGCGCGCGGCCGGCACGACCCTGCACAGCGCCCGGCAGTCCATCGGCGCCCGGGCCGCCACCCCCGGGGAGGCCGAGCTCCTGGACGAGTCGCCGGGCGCCCCGCTGCTGAGCATGCATCGCACCGCGTTCGACGACTCGGGCCGCCCGGTCGAGTACGGCACCCACCTTTACCGGGCCTCCCGCTACACCTTCGAACTCCAGCTTTTGATCCGTTCATGAACCCACATGAACGGGCATGAACGCCGGTCGGCAGTCGTGTTGCGGATGGCCCGGATCCGTTGACCGGTCCCCGGGCGGGCGGCAGAGTCGGTGGCGCAGCGGCCGTGTGCCCGAGTGGTTGAGGGGCTTGCCTGCAAAGCGAGTTACGCCGGTTCGATTCCGGTCACGGCCTCAAGTCACCGCTCACCGCGACCTGGTCACGTTGATGTCGGAGAACGCGGCCGGCCCGGGCCGGGAAACGAGCCGTTCGGTGGTCGATTGCGGCATGCGCATTGCCCATTCCTTCCTTCCGTACTGCTTCAGCCTCGTCCCCAGACGGAGAAGGTAAGGCGCGCGACGGGGACCGGCCAAAGTGCACGGCGCCCAATTCCGGGACCGAAGCGTGCACGGTGCACGGTCGGGACGGCCCCGGGCCGGGCGCCCGCGCCCCTGCCCCCACACGCCCCTTCCGTGTCACGCTGTGCTCATGTCACAGCGCATCCGCCCGCGCCTTCCGCGCGCCCTGACGGCCCTCACGGCCGCGGCCCTGCTCGCCCTCATGGCCGCCGGCTGCTCCGACGACTCCGGGGACGACGGGGAGGAATCCGAGGAGTCCGCTCCGCCCGAGCAGTCCACGCGGGACCAGCCGCCCGCCGCCGACATCGACCCGGAGGCCGCCGCCGCGCTGGAGGAGTCCGTACGCGCCTACACCGAGGCGTTCTTCGCCCCGGACGCGGAGACCGCCTATGGCCTCATCTCCGAACGCTGCCAGGGCGCGATCGAGCTGGAGGCCTACGCCGAACAGCTCGACCAGGCCGCCGCGGACCATGGCGGGCTCGCCGTCGAGAGCTTCGTGGTGGAGCAGATGGAGGGCGAACTCGCCCGCGTCACCTACACCGTGGGAGTGCCGGAGTTCGACGAACGGCTGGCGGGGCAGCCCTGGCGCCTCCAGGGCGACACCTGGGTCTTCGACGCCTGCTGACGAGGACGGGTCGGGCGGCGCGCCGGGCTACTCCCGGCGGCCGGATCACGTGGACAGTAGGCCCGTCGTCCGGGCCCGGACGACGGCCTCGGCGGCGCCGTCGTCGCGTCCGTCAGATTCATTTGACGTCCCCCTCCCCGCGTTGAAGCACCGGGGATTCTCCGTCTGCTGGTGGTCCCGTTGTATCAGGGCTACCGGCTCCGGGTGGGTTCCTGTTTCCTCCCCACGCGGGGTGGGGGTTGTGCGTGCTGCCGGGCTGCTGCCTGGTCTTATGCGCGCTCCGCAGGCGTTTACCGCCGCCGTTACCGGCGTCGGGCCTCCCGTCCGGAGGTGGGTGGTTCTGTCGTTTCGGCTGTGAGGATGCGGCGGCCTTCGAGGCGGACGTTCCGTCCAGCGTTCCAGTCCCGGTCATGCCGTGTTGCGCAGTCCGGGCAGGTCCAGGTGCGCACGTGCAGCGGCTTGGGGCCGTCGCGGAAGCCGCAGGCGGAACATGTCTGGGAACTCGGGAAATTGCGGGCGACCTTTGCGAAGGATCGGCCGCGCCGGATCGCCTTGTACTCACAGAACATCAGGAACTGTGCCCATCCCGCATCGTGCACGCTCTTGGCCAGCCGGGTTCGCGCCAGTCCACGGACGTTCAGGGTCTCGGTGAAGACGGCTTGGTTCTCGCTCGTCAGCTTGTGGGACCACTGGTGATGGAAGTTGCGACGGCTGTCGGCGACCCTGGCATGCGCGCGGGCGACCCGGAGGCGGGCCTTCTCCCGGTTGTTCGATCCCTTCTGCTTGCGTGACAGCTCCCGCTGCCGCTTCTTCAGCTTCGTCTCCGCCCGGCGCAGGTACTTCGGACTGGCGATGTGTGACCCATCGGCGAGGACCGCGAAGCGGGTCAGGCCCAGGTCGATGCCCTGGTCACCGTCCACGGGCGGAAGTGCGTCATTGGCGGGGTCGGTCTCCACGACGAAGCTGACGAAGTACCGGCCGGACCGATCCTTGATCAGCGTCGCCGATGTCGGGCCGGAGGGAAGATCCCTGGTCCACTTCACCCGCGCATCCCCGATCTTCGGTAGGCGCAGGCGCCCGTTGTCGAGGATCGCGAACCGGTCGGATCGGGTGTAGCGGGCCGACTGTCGGCTGTCCCGCTTAGACTTGAAGCGCGGAGGCCCGACCCTGGGGCCCTTGCGCTTGCCCGTCTTGGAGTCCTCGTGCGCCCTCCACGCGGCGTCCAGGTCCCGCAGGGTTTGCTGCATCACACCGACCGGGCAGTGGGTCAAGAACGCCCGCTCAGCGGTCCTCTTCGCCTGCGTGATCAGCGTCCTGGACAAGTCCGCATTCTTCGGCACGTACTGGTATGGGCCTTGGGCGAGCCGGTTCTTGGGGTTACCCAGCAGCTTGTTCGATGCCTTCACCGACTTCTGCCGGGCCAGGGCATCGTTCCAGACCACGCGTCGGCACCCGAACACCCTGGCCGCGCTGATGCGCTGGCCGGGCGTCAGAGTGACGCGGTACTGGTAACGAAGCTGCATGCGAACACCCTACGTACGTTGGTTATGGCTGAGGGTATGGATGTCCGCGCGGGCAGACACTGTCAGAGCGGGTCAGCCCCATCCGCAGCGTCACCACGAAGAATCATCACTGTGGGAGCAGTCTTAAGAACCCATTTTCCGCCGGTCTGACAGGAGGCCGGTACTCACTGACAAGACGCTGGTGGCCGGTCACGGCCATGGTCGCCATCGGTCGAACAGGCTATCTCCCGCTGCCCGTTGCGGACCGGAATCCCGCCCGGGCCGCCCGCCACCGGTCGCCGGTCCCGGGGGCGGGGGCGGGGGAGTGCCGCGGCAGTGGCCGGGCGCTGCCGGAGGCCGGCGACCTGGCCGCCGAGGACACCGGCCAGCACCAGCACCAGCCCGGCCACCTGCCAGCCGCCCAGTGTCTGGCCCAGCACCAGCAGCCCGGCCAGCGTGGCCACGATCGGGTTGGTCAGGCCGAGGAACGCCACCGACGAGGCCGGCAGCCGCTCTATGCCGCGGAACCACAGCGCGTAGGCCAGGGCGGTGCCCACCAGTCCGAGATACGCGTAGCCCACGAGGTGGCCCGGGCCGAGCGCGGGCGGCGGGCCCTCGGCGGCGAGCGCCAGCGGGGCGAGCACCAGCCCGCCGGCCGTCAACTGCCAGCCGGTGAGCGTCAGCAGCGAGACGCCCGCCGGCCGCCCCCAGCGCTTGGCCAGGACCACGGCGAACGCCATCAGCGCGGTGGCCAGCAGCATCGCCGCCACCCCGCCGGGATCCATCGACGCGCCGCCCCGCAGCACCAGCAGCGCAACCCCGGCCAGGCCCACCAGCCCGGCCAGCAGCGTGGCCGCCGACGGCCGCACCTTGAGCACGCCGATGCCGAACGCCGCCACCAGCAGCGGGCTCACCGCGCCGATCGTGGCGGCGACGCCGCCCGGCAGGTGGTAGGCGCCGTAGAAGAGCAGCGGGAAGAACGCCCCGAAGTTGAGCAGGCCGAGGACGGCGGCGCGCCACCACCACGCGCCCCGGGGCAGCCGCCGGGTGACGGCCATCAGCAGCAGCCCGGCGGGCAGGGCGCGCAGCGCGGCGGCCAGCAACGGGCGGTCGGGCGGCAGCAGCTCGGTGGTCGTCACATACGTCGTGCCCCAGGTGGCCGGGCCGACGGCGGCGAGCGCGGCGGTCGCCCAGGGGCGCGCGAACACGCTGGACTCGGACATCTCTCAGCCCTCGCTATCTCAGTGCTGGTCTTCTCAATGTTGAGACAAGTGTGCGGGTAGAATCCCGAGAACGTCAAGTATCTGAATGTTGAGACGAATCTCGAGGCGAATGGCCGGAGGGGTGCGCATGGGCACGGGCGAGACCGACGCCGTCGACGAGCTGCGCGGGCAGTGGGCGCGCGAGCGCCCCGATCTGGGGGGCCTGGACGCCATGGCCCTGGTCGGCCGGATCAACCGCGCGTCCCATCTGCTGGCCAGGGGAATGAAGTCCGTGTTCGCCCAATTCGACCTGGAGCAGCCGGAGTTCGACGTGCTCGCCACCCTGCGCCGGTCCGGCGCCCCGTACGAGCTGACCCCCGGCGGGCTGCTGAAGTCCGCGATGGTCACCTCCGGCGCCATCACCAACCGGCTGGACAAGCTGGAGCGCAAGGGCCTCATCGAGCGCCGCCCGGACCTCGGCGACCGCCGCGCCGTGCGGGTCCGGCTCACCCCGGCCGGCCTGGAGCTGATCGACCGCGTCGTCGTCGTGCACATCGCCAACGAGGAGCGCATGCTGGCCGCCCTCGGTGAGGGGGACCGGCGGGCCCTGGACACGGCGCTGCGCCGCCTGCTCATCGCGCTGGGCGACACGCACCTGGGGGGCCGCTGACCCGATTCCGATCAATCGTCAAAGATTTGCAAAGCGGGGGGCTTTCGGCTCTTCCGGAGCCGCTCTTACGCTAAGCGCGTGGGTGACAGTGACCAGGTGGATGAGCTGATCGCGTCATGGAAGGCCGAGCTCCCCGAGGCGCTCGGCCCGGCAACGGAGTTGGTCAAGCGCGTCATGTCGCTCGCGGCCGAGATGGCGGCGGTCACCCGGCGCGAGCTGCCGGCGTTCGACCTCACCCCGGCCGAGTTCGACGTGCTGGTGACGCTGCGCCGCATCGGCCCGCCCTACCGCCTGCGGCCCAACGAGCTCAGCGGCGCCGTGCTGCTGTCCAGCGGCGGCACGAGCAACATCATCAACCGGCTGGGCGCCCGCTGCCTGGTGCGCCGCCTGGAGGCCCCGGGCGACGGGCGCGGCGCGCTGATCGAGCTGACGGACGGCGGCCGGGCGCTCGCCGAGCGGGCCGTGCTGGCCGAGGCCGCGGCCCAGGAGAAGCTGTTCGCCGGCCTGCCGCCGGAGCTGGTGGCGCGGGCCACCGAGGCGCTGCGCGCGGTCGGCGCCACCCTCCGCCGCTGCTGACTCCCCGGCCGCACCGGGGAGTTGGGCCGAAGCCCGTTCCGGCGCCGATCCGGTCGCAGGGCTTTACGACTGTCCGCTCCTCGGGTAACTGTCCTGCATCGTCTCAACGAGGAGATGGCTGATGCGGGAGCTCACCAGGCGTGCCACGGCGCTGGCCGGAGCCGTGGGAACGGGACTCGTCCTCGCGGCGTGCGGGGGGTCCGGTTCCGACGGGGACGGCGGCGCGATCGAGCTGACGATCTCCGCCAACGCGGCGACCGGCGGAAAGAACACCGAGGAGGCCGAGTGGATCGAGGAGTGGGTCATCCCCGCCTTCGAGGCGGAGCAGCGTGACCGGGGCGTTGAGGTCGACGTCTCCTTCGAGCCCAGCGGCGTCGACGACGAGCAGTTCAAGACCCGGCTGGCGCTCGACCTCCAGGCCGGCGCCGGACCGGACATCCTGACGCTGGACGGCATCTGGGTGGGGGAGTTCGCCCAGGCCGGGTACATCGAGCCGCTGCCGGACACCGACTGGGACGGCTGGTCGCAGATCCCCGAGGCCGTGCAGCAACTGGCCGCGTTCGAGGACCAGTTGTACGGGATCCCGTGGGGCACCGACGGGCGCGTGCTCTTCTACAACAAGGAGTTGTTCGCCGAGGCCGGGCTGCCCGCCGACTGGCAGCCGACGAGCTGGGCGGAGATCACCGAGGCCGCCGAGGCGCTCGCCGGACTCGACGGCGTGACGCCCATCCAGCTCAACGCGGGCACCGCGATGGGCGAAGCCACCACCATGCAGGGGCTGTTGCCGCTGCTGGCGGGCGCCGGCGAGGAGATCCACGACGGCGAGGAGTGGACGGGCGCGAGCGCCGGCCTCACCGAAGCCCTCGCGTTCTACGAGGAGATCTACGGCGGCGGGCTGGGCGATCCGGTGCTCCAGGAGGAGGCGCAGGGCCGGGACAAGTCGTTCGAGCGGTTCGCCGCCGGGGAGATCGGCATCCTGGTGGAGGGCGACTACTTCTGGCGCAGCGTCATCAACCCCGACGGCGGCACCGCCCCCATGGACAACCGCGACGAGGCCGTCGGCTGGGCGCTGATCCCGGCCGCCGAGCCCGGGGCGGGCGTCGGCGGCCAGGACTTCGTCAGCATGTCGGGCGGCAGCGTCCGCGTGGTGAACCCGGCGAGCGACCACGCCGATGTGGCGTACGAGCTGCTGACGTTCATGAACTCCGCCGAGGCCATCACCGCCGCCGTGGAGGGCGACGCCCGGATCACCGCGCGCACCGATGTCAACGACCAGGTGCTGGCGGGCGATCCGCTGCTGTCATTCATCGCCGAGGAGGTGCTGCCGCTGACCACCTTCCGGCCGCCGCTGGCCGAATACCCGCAGGTGTCCGTGCTGTTGCAGGAGGCCACGGCCGCCGTCGCCGCCGGCGACAGCAGCCCGGAGGAGGCCGCGGCCGACTACGCGGAGGGACTCGGGGAGGTCGCGGGCGGTGCCGGCTGACGCCGCGGGGCTCGGGCGGGGGCGGGCCGCGGCGTTCGTCGCGCCGGCGCTGCTGCTGATCGCAGGCTTCCTGGTCTTCCCCGCCCTGTGGACCCTCTACCTCGGCATGACCGACTACCGGCTGACCGGGCTGGCCGCGGCCGACCCGCAGTTCGTCGGCCTGGACAACGTCGAACGGGCCCTGGACGAGGAGAGTTTCACCCACTCGCTGGGGCTGACGCTCCAGTTCGTCGTCGGGTCCGCCGTCCTCGGGCAGGCCGTCCTCGGCTTCGCCATCGCCTGGCTGCTGCGCGAGCGCACCGGCCTGCTGCGCCGCCTCGTCGAGGCGCTGGTGCTGCTGGCCTGGATCCTGCCCGGCTCGGTGGTGGCGTTCCTGTGGATCGCCCTGCTGGACCGGGACGACGGCACGCTCAACGCGCTGCTGGGCACCGGGGGCACCGCCTGGCTGGTGGAGCACCCGATGGCCTCGATCATCGTCTTCAACATCTGGCGCGGCACCGCGTTCTCGATGATGCTCTACGCCGCCGCGCTGGGCACCGTGTCGCCGACGCAACTGGAGACCGCCCGGCTGGCCGGGGCCTCCGGCTGGCAGCAGTTGCGGGACGTGGTGTTCCCCGCGATCCGCGGGCACGTCCTCACCAATCTGCTGCTGATCAGCCTGTGGACGTTCAATGACTTCACCCCGTTCCTGCTGACCAACGGCGGCCCCGGCGACGAGACGGAGATCATGCCCGTCTTCATCTACAAGACGGCGCTCTTCGGCGGCGAACTCGGTTACGGCGCCGCCCTGTCGGTGCTCATGCTGCTGGTCAATCTGGTGATCGCCCTGGTGTACGTGCGGCTGCTGCGCGCGCGCCGGGAGCGGCCGGAGGTGACGCTGCCATGACCCCAACGACCGGCGTGGGGGCCGCCGTTCGCGTCATCGTCCGCTACACCTTCGTCTGTCTGCTGCTGGGCTTCTTCGCGCTGCCGCTGCTGTGGCTGGCGTTCGCGCCGTTCGACCGGGAGCCCGCCACCGCCGCCGCGCTGCCCCAGTTCACCCTGGACAACTTCCGGGAGCTGCTGGACAACGACAACGCCCTGCGTTCGCTGCGGAATTCGGTGCTGCTGGCGGCCGGCACCGGCGGCATCGTCGTGGCGCTGGCCGCGTTCGCCGCGTACGCGCTCAGCCGGGTGCGGCTGCCCGGGCGCGACGGGCTGCTGTACGCGCTGCTGCTGCTGTCCTCCATCGTCACCGGCACCGCCGCGATGGTCCCGCTGTTCAACCTGGCGTACGAGCTGAAGCTCATCGACTCCCAACTGGGCGTCATCCTCGTCCTGTCCGGCGGGCTGCTGCCCAGCGCCATCTTCATCCTGAAGGACTTCACCGACACCACCCCGCGCTCCTACGAGGAGTCCGCCCGCGTCTTCGGCGCCTCACCGTTCCAGATCGTGCGGCACCTGGTGATCCCGCTGATCCGGCCCGGCCTGGCCACCGTCGGCGTGTGGTCGGTGGCGCAGGTCTGGGGGAACTTCCTGATCCCGTTCCTGCTGCTGCGCTCGCCGGAGAAGTCCCCGGCGGCGGTCGTGATGTACACGTTCTACACCGAGGGCGGACAGCCCGACCTCGCGCTGATCTCCACCTTCTCCCTGCTGTACTCCCTGCCGGTCGTGGTGATGTTCCTGTTCGTCTCCTCCCGGTACGGCTTCCGGTTCCACGGAGGGATCAAGCACTGATGGCAGCGATCGAACTGACCCGGCTCTCCAAGCTCTACCCGGGCGGCGTCAAGGCGCTGGACGCCGTGGATCTGGCCATCGCCGACGGGGAGTTCTTCGCCCTGCTCGGCCCCTCCGGCTGCGGCAAGACCACCCTGCTGCGCACCATCGCCGGGCTGGAGGAGGCCACCGGCGGCGCGGTGCGCATCGGCGGGGCGGACGTCACGGAGCTGCCGCCGGGGCGGCGGGACATCGCGATGGTCTTCCAGGACTATGCGCTCTTCCCGCACATGTCCGTCTCCGACAACATCGCCTACCCGTTGCGCATCAAGAAGGTGCCCGGCGGCGAGCGGCGCGCGAAGGCGGCCGAGACCGCCGCCGCGCTGGGGCTGGACGGCTTCCTGGCGCGCCGCCCCGGCCAGCTCTCCGGCGGGCAGCAGCAACGGGTCGCGCTGGCCCGGGCGATGGCCTGCCACCCCCGCGCGTTCCTGCTGGACGAGCCGCTGTCCAACCTGGACGCGCGCATGCGGCTGGAGGCGCGGACGTTCCTCAAGCGGCTCCAGCGGGAGCTGAAGGTCACCTGCGTCTTCGTCACCCACGACCAGGCGGAGGCGCTGGCGCTGGCCGACCGGATCGCCGTCCTGGAGGACGGGCGGGTGCGCCAGGTCGGCACGCCGGCCGAGGTGTTCACCCGCCCCGCCAACACGTTCGTCGCCTCGTTCATCGGCTCCACCCCCATGAACCTGCTGGACGGCGTCGTGCGCGGCGACGGCCGGGTCGCCGTGGGCGGCGTGCCGGTGCCCGGCGGCCCGGGCACCGGCGGCGTCACCGAGGGCGAGAAGGTGGTCTACGGCGTGCGGCCGGAGTACCTGGGCTGGGGCACCAAGGCGGCCGACGGCGCGCTGACCGGCCGCGTCACCGTCGTGGAGAACCTGGGCAGCGCCCAACTGGTCACCCTGGACGGCCCGGCCGGGCCCGTGCAGGTCGTCGTCGACGAGGACACCGAGGTGCCGCTGGGCACCACGGGCTTCGCCACGCCCCGGCCGGACCGCGTGCTGCTCTACCGGGACGGCGAGCTGGTGTCCTGAACGGCGGCGGCCCGGTGCACCCGGCCGCGCAGCGTCAGCAGCACACCCGCGCACACCGCGGACAGCAGCGAGCCGATCAGCACGGCGACCTTCACGTGCTCCTCCAGGTGCGGCACGCCGGTGAAGGCCAGCTCGGCGATCAGCAGCGACACGGTGAAGCCGATGCCCGCGAGCATCGCCGCGCCGAACATGTCCGGCCAGGTCAGCGCCGGGTTCAGCCGCGCCTTGGTGAAACGGGCCGCCAGGAACGTCGCGCCGAAGACGCCGATGACCTTCCCGGCGAACAGGCCGAGCACCACGCCCAGCGCCTCCGGCTCGGTCACCATGTCGCCGAAGGTGTCCGGGGACACCTCCACCCCGGCGGCGAACAGCGCGAACAGCGGCACCGCGAGCCCCGCGGAGTACGGGTGGACCAGGTGCTCGACACGCTCGGCCGGCGACTGCTTCTCCAGCGGCCCGGCGGTGGTGCGCAGCAGCATGCCGATCGCCACGCCCGCGATGGTGGCGTGCACGCCGCTGTTGTACATCAGGCCCCAGATCAGCAGGGCGAGCGGCACATAGATGTACCAGCCGGTGACGCCGCGGCGGTGCAGCACGTAGAAGAGGGCCAGGCCCGCCAGCGCGCCGAGCAGCGCGAGCAGATTCAGGTCGGAGGTGAAGAAGATCGCGATGACGATGATCGCGATCAGGTCGTCCACGATCGCCAGGGTGAGCAGGAACGTGCGCAGCGCGCTGGGCAGATGGCGGCCGACAACGGCCAGCACACCCAGCGCGAACGCGATGTCCGTGGCCATCGGCACCGCCCAGCCACCGGTGTCCCCGTCGCCGGCCACCGCGACGGCCACATAGATCAGCGCGGGCACGACCATGCCGCCGACGGCGGCTACGACCGGCAGGACGGCGGCGGCCGGGCGGCGCAGCTCGCCGACCACCAGCTCACGTTTCAGCTCGATGCCGGCGATGAAGAAGAAGATCGCCAGCAGCCCGTCGGACGCCCAGTGGCCGACCGACAGCTCCAGGCCCAGGGCGGGGATGTCGAGGTGGTGGTCGCGCAGCGAGAAGTAGTCCTCGGCGAGCGGGGAGTTGGCCAGCCCGAGGGCGAGGGCCGCCGCGATCAGCAGCATCAGCCCGCCGGAGACCTCCAGCCGCAGGAACTCCGCGAGCGACCGGCGGTCGCGCTCCTCTTCGGCGTGGGAGTCCCGGGCGGCGCGGAACGGCGGCAGGGCGGGGGGCTGCGTCATGGCGGCCTTTCGGTCGGAAACAGACATAGACGTACGTTGCCGACCAGACTTCCCGGCGCACCAGGGGCATCGCGCGGGTACACGCTTACGCCCTCTTAACACCGTACCCGCAAACCGGTCGTTTGTTCAGACCGCCTTCCCCGGGCCCCTCGCGCGCATCAGCTCAGCTCGGTGAACGCCTCCACCGCCTCGGTCCGCCCGGTCACGATGATCACGTCGCCCGGCGCCACCACGGTCTCGGCGGTCGCGTGTGTGAAGTCCTGGCCCGGCCGCTTGATGCCGACGACCGTCACGCCGTGCTTGGTGCGCACCGCGCTCACGCCCAGCGGAACGCCGGTGGCCACCTCCGGGGCGACCGTCTTGACCAGCGCGTAGTCGTCGTCGAACTCGATGAAGTCCAGCATCCGCCCGGTCACCAGGTGGGCCACCCGCTCACCCATCTCGTGCTCGGGCAGCACCACGTGGTGGGCGCCCAGCCGCTCCAGGATCTTGCCGTGCTGGCGGCTGATCGCCTTGGCCCAGATGTTGGGGACCGAGTCGTCCAGGAGGTTGGAGGTCACCAGGATGCTGGCCTCGATGTCCGTGCCGATGGCCACGACCACGCTGGGGAACTCGTGCACGCCGAGCTGCCGCAGCACCTCGATGTCGGTGCAGTCGGCCACCGCGACATGGGTGAGCGTCTCGCTGTGCCGCTGCACCAGGCGCTCGTCCTCGTCCACGCCGAGCACCTCCCAGCCGCGCCGCATCAGCTCCCCGGCCAGCGAGCTCCCGAAGCGGCCCAGGCCGATGACGGCGACCCGCTGGTCCCCGGTGTGCTGCTGGGCGTAGGTGTGCGCCAGCCGTTTGCCGCGCCGCCGGCGCAGCGAGTGCAGGTAGGTATTCATCGCTATCCAATGATGGGTCGTTCTTCGGGAAGCTGGTAACGGCGCCGCCTCTCGCGCAGCGCGAGCGCGGAGACCAGGGTGATCGGCCCGACCCTGCCGATGAACATCAGCATGATCAGGATCAGCTCGGCCGCCGCCGGGAGGTCATAGGTGAGGCCCGCCGACAGGCCCACCGTGCCGAAGGCCGACACCGTCTCGAACAGCACGAGGTCGGCGCGCGCGTCGACCATCGCCAGCAGCGCGATGCTGGAGGCCATCACCAGGCCGACGCCCAGCAGCGCCACCGTGAGGGCCTGCCGCAGCACATGCGGGGCGAGCTTGCGCCCGAAGATGCCGGAGGAGGGCTCTCCGCGCACCTCCGCCAGAATCGCCACGCCCAGCACCGCGAACGTGGTGACCTTGATGCCGCCCGCGGTGCCCCCGCTGCCGCCGCCGATGAACATCAGCGCACAGGTGCCCAGCAGCGTCGCGGGCTCCATCGCGGCGATGTCGGTGGCGTTGAACCCGGCGGTGCGGCTCATCGCGGAGTGGAAGAACGCGCCGAGCGCCTTCCCGCCCACGCCCAGCGGGCCGAGTGTGCCCCGGTTGGACCACTCCAGCAGCAGGGTCATCGCGGTGCCCGCGACCAGCAGCACGGCCGTGGTGAGGAGGGTGAGCTTCAGATGCAGCGACCAGCCCACCCGCCCGGTGGTCCGGCGCCGCGAGCGGTGCCGCAGCAGCTCGATGATCACCGGGAAGCCGATGCCGCCCAGGATCACCGCTCCGGCGACCGGCAGCATCACCCACGGGTCCTCGGCGTAGCCGACGAGACTGTCCGCGTACAGGCCGAACCCCGCGTTGTTGAACGCCGACACCGCGTGGAAGACCCCGTAGTACAGCGACCGGTCGAACGGCTCGCCGCGCCCGAGGAACAGCCGCAGGGTCAGGATTGTGGCGGTGACCGCCTCCACCGTCAGGGTGATCAGCGCAACCCGGCGCAGCACGGACCGCACGTCGCCGATGCCGCTGCTCTTCGTCTCGGCCTGGAGGCTCAGCGTCATCCGCAGCCGCAGCTTGCCCGCCATCAGCAGCGCGAGCAGCGACGCCAGCGCCATGATCCCGAAACCGCCGACCTGGATCAGGGCCAGGATCACGCCCTCGCCGAACCCGGACCAGTACGTGCCGGTGTCCACCACGACCAGGCCCGTCACGCACACCGCCGAGGTGGCGGTGAACAGAGCGGTCAGCAACGGAGCCGACGTGCCGTCCGTCGTGGCGACGGGCAGCGCCAGCAGGGTGGTGCCGATGACCACGGTGATGCCGAAGGCAATGGCCACCATGCGCGCCGGGTGGGTGTGGAACACCATCCGGCGCAGCGGTGCGGGGAGGTGCGCCACGTCGTTCGCCGTTCCGTGCGGGGGGCCGACAACCGGGTCACCCTAACGCGGTCATGGTGCCGAGCAGGGGTTTCTTAACGCGGTCCTGGCACGTCATGTCGGTGCGCCGGAACCAACGGGCCCGGCGGCGCGTGAGGTACTACGACGGCCGGCGTGTTCACCAGGGGTGGGGCATGAGAGAGTTCTTCACGACCGCTGCGCAGTTTCCCGCGGTGGTCTTCACCCTTCCGCTCGCCGTCGTCCTGCTCTATTGGATCTTCTCCATCCTCTTCGGGGTGGGCGCCTCCGTCGCCGACACCGCCGAGCCGGGGGAGCCCGGCGGCGTCGCGGGCGCGCTGGCCCTGGCCGGCCTCGGCGGCGTGCCCGCCGCAATCCCGGTGTCGCTGGTGATCGCGGTCGGGTGGTTCGTCGCGATGACCGGCACCGAACTGCTCGACGCCGGCTGGCAGCGCGCCGCCGCACTGCCGGCCGCCCTGCTGGGCGGCTGGTGCGGCGCCCGGCTCGTGGTGCTGCCGCTGCGGCGCGCGTTCCCCGCCGAGCAGGGCGTCTACCACCAGGACTTCGTGGGCCGGGTGTGCGTCATCCGCACCGGCCGGGTGGCCCACGACTTCGGCCAGGCAGAGATCACCGCCGACGACGGCGGCACCTCGATCATCCAGGTCCGGGCCGAGGGCCCGGAGGCCGCCGAGCTCACCGCCGGGCGGCGCGCGCTGATCTTCGGCTACGAGTCCGACGGCGCGTACTTCTGGGTGGCGCCCTACGATTCCGGGGACTTGGGCCCCGGGGAGAACCGGGCGCTCACCTGACAGCGTCCTTTCACCTGCCGTCCACGCCACACGACCGTGACCTTCACGAGGGGGGCCTCATTCCGTCATGGACACCATAGGCGCCAGCCTCGGCGTGCTCATCGCCGCGCTGCTGATCATCCTCATCGCCGTCCTGTTCATCCTCAGCCGGCTCTTCCGCAAGGTGGAGCAGGGCAAGGCGCTCATCATCTCCAAGGTCCGCAAGGTCGACGTGACCTTCACCGGTGCCGTGGTGCTGCCCGTGCTCCACAAGGCCGAGACGATGGACATCTCGGTCAAGGCCATCGAGATCGGCCGCACCGGCAAGGAGGGCCTGATCTGCCGCGACAACATCCGGGCCGACATCCGCATCTCGTTCTTCGTCCGGGTCAACAAGACCGTCTCCGACGTCATCAAGGTCGCCCAGGCCATCGGAACGCAGCGCGCCAGCGACCGGGCCACGCTCCAGGAGCTGTTCAACGCGAAGTTCTCCGAGGCGCTCAAGACCGTCGGCAAGCAGCTCGACTTCGCCGACCTCTACACCAAGCGCGAGGAGTTCCGCGACCGGATCATCGCCGTCATCGGCACCGACCTCAACGGCTACAGCCTGGAGGACGCGGCCATCGACTACCTGGAGCAGACTCCGCTTTCGCACCTCGACAAGAACAACATCCTCGACGCCCAGGGCATCCGCAAGATCACCGAGCTGACCGCCGCGCAGAACGTCCGCACCAACGAGTTCCGGCGCAGCGAGGAGAAGGAGATCACCCGGCAGAACGTCGACGCCCGGGAGGCCGTGCTCGAACTCGAACGCCGCCAGGCCGACGCCGAGATCAAGCAGCAGCGCGAGATCGAGACCACCCGCGCCCGCGAGGAGGCCGAGACCGCCCGCATCCAGGCCGAGGAGCGGCTGCGTTCCCAGACCGCCCACATCAAGACCGAGGAACAGCTCGGCGTCCAGAACGAGAACCGCGAACGCGAGATCGTCGTCGCCCGCCTCAACCGCGACCGCGTCGTCGCCGTCGAGAAGGAGCGCATCGAGAAGGACCGGCTGCTCGAAGTCATCGCGCGCGACCGCGAGACCGAGCTGCGCAGTATCGCCAAGGACAAGGAGGTCGAGGGCGAGAAGCGCGAGATAGCCGACGTCGTCCGGGAGCGCATCGCGGTGGAGAAGACCGTCGCGCAGCAGGAGGAGGAGATCAAGAAGCTGCGCACCGTCGAGGAGGCCGAGCGCGGCCGGCAGGCCGTGATCATCGCCGCCGAGGCCGAGGCCCAGGAGCGGCTGGTCAAGGACATCAAGGCCGCCGAGGCCGCGGAGGCCGCCGCCGAGCACAAGGCCCGCGAGGCCCTGACCCTGGCCGAGGCCCGCCGCAAGGCCGCCGACCTCGACGCGCAGGCCGCCATCCGCCTCGCCGAGGGCAAGCGCGCCGACGTCGCCGCCGAGGGCCTGGCCGAGGCCGAGGTCCAGGAGCGGATGGCCGACGCCATCGCCCGCACCCGGCACGCCGAGGCCGAGGCCACCAAGGAGATGGGCCTGGCCGAGGCCGAGGCGCTGCGGGAGAAGATGACGGCCGAGGCCACCGGTATCCAGGAGAAGGCCGGCGCCATGGCCGCCCTGGACGCCGCGAGCCGCGACCACGAGGAGTACCGGCTGCGCCTGGAGGCCGAGAAGGAGATCCGGATCGCCGGCATCGACGTCCAGCGGCAGATCGCCGAGGCACAGGCCGCGGTCGTCGGCGCGGGCCTGGAGAACGCCCGCATCGACATCGTCGGCGGCGACTCCGTCTTCTTCGACCGGCTGGTCGGCGCGATCTCCGCGGGCAAGGGCGTGGACGCCTTCGTCGAACGCTCCGAGCACGTCCGGACCATGGCCGGGCCCTGGCTGGACAAGAACGGCTCCACCTTCACCAAGGACCTCGCCGCGCTGCTCGGCGGGCTGGGCACGGGCGGCCTGCGCGACCTCACCGTCGCCGGGCTGCTCACCTCGCTGATCGCCCGCGGCGGCGACCGGGGCGGCCAGCTCGGCAGCCTGCTGGAGACGGTCACCGCGCAGGGGCTGGGCGACCTGCGGCTGACCGAGCTGAGCGGCGCGGGCAGCGGCACCAATTCCGTCTCGCTGCACAAGTAGCGGCGTTTCACAACGAGCGGATACCGGGCTGGGGGGAACGAGCGACGTGACCGACACCACTGAATCGACCGGCGCGACGAGGGCCGGTGACCCGGCGGATCTGGCCGGGACAAGCCTTGACAGCGGCAGTTACGAGGTCTTGCGCGACCGGATGACGGCCGCCGCGCGCGACCTCGCCGACCGCGCCCGGGCGCTCAACGCCCGCCGCGTCGAGACGTTCGGCGGCAGCGACCTCGAACTCGTCGCCACCGACCGGCTGCGCACCGAGGAGCCGGCCACACCCGCCGACCTGGTGCAGGTCGGCGGCGCCCTGCTCGCCGGCCACCACCCGCTCACCGGCCCGGACACGCTCACCCTCCACCACAGAACCGGCGACACCCTGACCCCGGCACCGCCCGACGCGGTGCCGGGGCTGCTGGACGACCCCGCGTTCACCCGCGACCTGGTCGACCTCTACCGCTACTTCCGGCAGGCCCGGCTGCGCCGGCTGCGTGTCACCGGCGGGCTGCTGCTGGCCGTGTTCGCCACCGGCGAGGCGGCCACCGACATCCGCGTCCTGCGCTGGCGCCTGCACCCCGACGGCCGCCCCGAATACCTCGACGCCAAGGGCGAACGCGACCATCTGCGGCCCGCGCCCGAGGACATCACCTGGGTGCCCGCCGGCCGCGAGCACCACGTCACCGGCACCCACCCCCATATCGCCGTCCAGGACACGCTCTACGTCAGCACCGTCGGCGGCTTCCTCGCCATCAAGACCGAGAACGACACCACCACCCCCGACGGCATCCACCGCGAGCCGGTCGAGGAGCCCCTCCAGTCGCTCGCCGACGCGCAGGTCGCGCACGCCCGCGTCGGCCCTCTGATCCTGCTGCGCGTCCTCCCCTACAACGAGGCCGCGCCCCGCCACCTCGTCCACAACACCCGCACCGGGGAAGTCGTCCGCATCGACGCCATCGGGCAGGCGTGCCACGCCCTCCCCGACGACCAGGGCCTCATCTTCCCCGGCGGCTACTACCTGGCCGCCGCCCCCGCCGGCTCGGCCGCCCGCACCTTCGACACCGACACCCGGGGCCTGGCCCGGGACGGCGTCATCCGCTCGCCCAACGGCGAGGACCTGCTGTACGTCTTCCGCGACCCGGCCGGCGGCCGGGCCCTGCTGCTCCCCTACAACCTCATCCGAAAGGAGGTCGCCGCCCCGCTCACCGCGTACGGCTTCGCCCTCTTCGACGACGGCACCCTCGCCCTGGGCCGCGCCGAGACCAGCGAGCCCGCCCGCGTCCACCCCGTGCAGCTCTGGCGCACCCCGTTCGTCTCCGAGGCGCACGCCGCCGCCCAGCCGCCAGCCGCCGGGCCGCTGGCCCGCATCGGCAACGCCGAGCTGGTGCGCGGCATCTCCGACGCGTTCACCGTCGCCCGGCTCGCCACCGACCTCGAACCCGACACCGCCGTCTTCGAGGCCGTCGTCGCCGCCTGCGACCGGCTCACCGACCAGCACCCCTGGCTGCGCATGGCCGGCGCCGCCGCCCTGCACGAACCCGTCGCCACCCTGCGCGCCACCGCCACCCAGGTCATCGACGAGTACGAACGCGTCCGCGGGCTGCGCCGGCAGGCCGCGGACGCCGTCGCCCAGGCCGACGCCGACGTCACCGCCCTGCTGCGCCGCGCCCGCGGCGAGGCCCACCGGACCGCCGACGACTGGGTCGCGCTCCTCACCGAACTGCGCCGTGCCCAGGGCCACGCCGAGACGCTGCGCGGCCTGCGGCACGCCGACACGGACGCCATCGACGCCATCGCCGGCCGGCTGGCCGAGGCCCTGACCGCCACCGGCCGCCGCGCCGTCGCGTTCCTCTCCCGCCCCGAGGCGTTCGACGACACCCACGCCGCCGTCGCGCGCCTGGCCGAACGCGCCGCCGCCGTGGACAGCGTGGCGCACGCCGAGCCGCTGGCCGCCGAGATCGACGGACAGGCCGAGGCCCTGCGCACCGTCACCGACGTCATCGGCGGCCTCGACATCGCCGACGCCACCGTCCGCACCGCCCTCCTCACCCGCATCGGCGAGGTCATGGGCGCCGTCAACCGCGCCCGCGCGATCCTCGACGGCCGCCGCCGCGAGCTGGGCGAGAGCGAGGGCCGCGCCGAGTTCGTCGCCGAACTGGCGCTCCTCGGCCAGGCCGTCGTCGCCTCCCTCGCCGCCGCCTCCACCCCCGAGGAGTGCGACGAACACCTCGGCCGGCTCCTCCTCCACCTGGAGAGCCTCACCGCGCGCTTCGGCACCACCGACGACTTCCTCGACCAACTCACCCGGCGGCGCGAGGAGATCCACGAGACCTTCGCCGCCCGCAAGCAGGCCGGGCTCGACGAACGCGCCCACCACGCCCGGCGGCTGGCCGCCTCCGCCGACCGGCTGCTGGCCACCGTCACCCGCCGCGCCACCTCCCTGGCCGACCTCGACACCCAGGACGCCGTCAACGCCTACTTCGCCGCCGACCCCCTGGTCGCCCGCGTCCGCGCCACCGCCGCCGAACTGCGCCGCATCGGCGAGACCGTACCCGCCGACGAGCTCGACGGCCGGCTGGCCGCCGCCCGCCAGGAGGCCGGCCGCGCGCTGCGCGACCGCGCCGAGATGTTCGCCCCGGACGGCACCGTCCGGCTGGGCCGCCACCACTTCTCCGTGACTCGGCAGCCACTCGACCTCACGCTGATCCCCGACGGCGCCGGACTCGCGTTCGCCATCACCGGCACCGACTACCGCGCCCCCGTCCACGACCCCGAACTCGCCGCCGCCCGCGCCTTCCGCGACCAGCCGCTGCCGTCCGAGTCGCCCGACGTCTACCGCGCCGAACACCTCGCCGCCACCGTGCTGCCCACCGCGCTCGCCGGCGACGACCCCGCCGCCCCCGCCGACCCGGCCCGGATCGCCGAACTCGTCCGCCGCGCCGCCGAGTCCGCCCACGACGAGGGCTACGACCGCGGCGTCCACGACGCCGACGCCACCGCCATACTCACCGCGCTGCTGCGCCTGGCGCGCGGCGCCGGCCCGCTCCGCTTCCCGCCCGCGGCCCGTGCTGCCGCCCAGCTCCTGTGGGCGCACGGCACCGGCCCCGCCCGGCGCGCCGCCTGGACCACCCGGGCCGTCTCACTCGCCCGCGCCCGCGCCACGTTCGGCGGCGACCACGCCGACCCCGGTGCCACCGCCGCCCTCGCGGCCGAACTCACCGAGGCCGCCGACGAGTTCCTCACCACCGCCGCCGAGGCCGGTGGCGGCGGCACGCTGCCCCGGCCGGTCACCCCCGCCGTCGGCGACTACCTCGTCGAGGAACTGGCCCACGGAGGCCCGGTATTCGCCGCCGGCGCCGCCGCCCGCGCCCTGCTCGACGACTTCCGGGCCGCCCTCGGACCCACCGGCGTCAAGGAGCTGGCCCAGGAGACGGCCGCCCTCGGCGGCGACCTCGCCGCCCGCCACGAGCTCCTGCACGCCTGGCTCGGCGCGTTCGCCGAGGCCACCGGCCGCGACACCACCGACCTGCCCGAGGCCGTCGCCCTCGACCTGTGCGCCGGCGTCCTGGACCACCGGCCCCTCGACGCACCCCTGACCGCCACCGCCACCGGCCTGCTGGGCACCCACCCCCGGCTCACCGACGGCGAACTGACCATCCGGCTCGACGAGTTCCTCACCCGCACCACCGAGTTCCGCGCAGTTCGCGTGCCCGCCCACCGCGCGTACACCCGGCGCCGCAACGCCCTCCTGGACGCCGAACGCGAACGCCTGCGGCTGGCCGCGTTCCGCCCCCGCGTCATGCCCGCCTTCGTCCGCAACCGCCTCCTCGACGAGGTCTATCTGCCGCTCGTCGGCGACAACTTCGCCAAACAGCTCGGCGCCGCCGGCACCACCCGCCGCACCGACAGCCAGGGCCTGCTACTCCTGCTGTCCCCGCCCGGCTACGGGAAGACCACGCTGATGGAATACGTCGCCGCCCGGCTCGGCCTTGTCTTCGTCAAGGTCGACGGCCCCGCGCTCGGCCACGGCACCACCTCGCTGGACCCGGCCGCCGCGCCCGACGCCGCCGCCCGCCGCGAGGTCGAGAAGATCAACTTCGCGCTGGAGATGGGCAACAACGTCCTACTCCACCTCGACGACATCCAGCACACCTCGCCCGAACTGCTCCAGCGCTTCATCCCGCTGTGCGACGCCCAGCGCCGCGTCGACGGCGTCCGCACCGGGAACGGCGAGCCCGTCACCCACGACCTGCGCGGCAAGCGCTTCGCCGTCTCCATGGCGGGCAACCCGTTCACCGAGTCCGGCACCCGCTTCGCCCTGCCCGACATGCTCGCCAACCGCGCCGACGTCTGGAACCTCGGCGACGTCCTCACCGGCCGCGAGGACCTGTTCGCCCTCAGCCACATCGAGAACGCCCTCACCTCGCACCCCGTCCTCGCTTCGCTCGCCGCCCGCGACCCCGCCGACACCGACCTGCTGGTCCGCCTCGCCGAGGGCGACCCCACCGCCACCGCCGACCGGCTGCGCCACCCCTACGCCCCCGCCGAACTCGACCAGATCCTGGCCGTCCTCGGAAAGCTGCTGCGCGTCCGGCGCACCACCCTCGCCGTCAACGCCGCCTACATCGCCTCCGCCGGCCAGGACGATGTCACCCGCACCGAGCCGCCGTTCCGCCTCCAGGGCTCCTACCGCGACACCAACAAGCTCGCCGAACGCGTCTCCCCGGTGATGAACGATGCCGAACTCGAAGCCGTCATCGACGACCACTACCTGGCCGAGGCCCAGACCCTGACGACCGCCGCCGAGGCGAATCTCCTGAAACTCGCCGAGTTGCGCGGCCGGCTCACGACCGAGCAGGCCGCGCGCTGGGCCGAGATCAAACGCGCCTGGCTCGCCGGCCGCCGCCGGTGAGGCGGCCCCGGCGGCCGGCCCCGCACCAAATCTTCGCCATATCCTTACGTGGAGAATCCGGGGCTTTCCCGGCGCTCCGGCGCCCGGATTGCCATGAAACGCCGGAAGGGCGGCGCCGGGCGCGCGATGGTTCGCGCGCGCCGGCACCGCCCTTCGGCGAATGCGAGGGGTCAGCCCCGGATGGCGGACTCCAGGCCGGTGTCCGTCTCCTCCATGGCGTCGGCGGCCGTCTTCAGGAACTGGCCCATGCCCTGGAGGCCCTCGAGGACCTTCTTGGCACCCTGGGTGAACTCCCGGTACGACTCGTCGAAGGCACGCGAGGACCTGGAGGTCACGTACCCGTCCGACACCAGACCATCGATGTAGGACTGAAGCTCCTCCAGCTTCGCGTCCATGGTCTCGTACTCGGAGATGAGCCGGTCGCCGGCCTCTCGCATCTGGTCATATGTCACTTGGATGTCGGCCATGACGGATCCCCTCCTCGGTGGGGCGGAGGGCCGGTCCCCCCGCTTTCATTCCGGATGGTGGTGCGTGGCCTGGGTGCTCCGGCTGGGGGCCACGACCACTCAGACTACGTCCGCTGAACACAAGACGATACCCCCGGTCAAGTGGGCGTCCCGTGAACCTCGGTGACACCAAGGACGCCAGTTCCCACCGGGTGGTTGCAACGACTTTCCGGGAACGTCCGAGCCGCTGCCCAGCACCCGTTGTCACACTCACGCAAGATGCGATTATGGTCATGTCCAGCGAAGAACATTGCGGTGTGCCAACGGGAGGATGAGCGTGCGCCTGACCCTGACAATCGTCGACCCGGTCGGGGGTCACAGTGCCGACACGGTGATCGACGCCGCCCCCGAGACACAAATCGGCGACCTCGCCCACGAGTTCGCCGGCCTCGTCGGCAGCCAGTACAGCCAGCAGGCCGCCATGGCCGGCCAGGGCTACGGCGGAGAGGCGCCGGTCTCCCCGCACCTCTTCGTGACCGGCGAGTACGTGGACCCCAGTCTCACCCTGGCCCAGTCCCCGCTGCGCGAGGGCAGCGTGGTCAGCCTGCACAACCCCAGCGGCTGCTGGCCCGGCGAGCCCAGCGGCATCGTCGAGTTCCGCGTCGTGGGCGGCCCGGGCGCCGGCGCCGTGCACCGGCTGGGCGTCGGCCGCGTCGAGATCGGCACCGGCCAGCAGAACCACATCCGCATCGACGACGGCTCGCTGCCCGAGCGCGCGCTGACGCTCCGCGTCGCCGCCGACGGCACCTGCAAGGTCACCGTCTACAGCGAGATGCAGCCGTATCTCGACGGTGAGCCGTTCACCCACACCGAGGGCGACCGCGCCGACTGGAAGCTCGGCAAGCAGCTCGCCGTCGGCGACTCCCTCTTCGAACTGACTCCGTACTTCCCGCCGGACGCGGCGCTGAAGGTCTCCGAGGACGGCGGCGGCCTCGACTTCAACCGGCCGCCCCGCCTGCTGCCGCCCGAGCGGCAGACCGCGTTCATCCTGCCCAAGCCGCCCGGCGAGCGCGAACGGCGCCCGCTGCCCTGGCTGATGGCGCTCCTGCCCCTCGTCGGCGCCGTGGTCATGGTGACCATCACCGGCCGCTATCTGTTCCTGGCGATGGCCTTCATGAGCCCCGTCATGATGTTGTCCAACTACTTCATGGACAAGAAGCGGGGCCGCATATCCCACGCCAAGAAGGTCGAGGAGTACCACGAGCGCAAGACCCGGATCGAGAAGGACGCCCGGGACGCGCTCATCGCCGAACGGTTCGCCCGCCGCCACGCCGCGCCCGACCCGGCCACCGTTCTCACTCAGGCCACCGGCCCGCGCACCCGGCTGTGGGAGCGCCGCCGCACCGACGACGACCACCTGCTCATCCGCGTCGGCACCGCGGAGCTCGACTCCGAGGTCGTGCTGACCGACCCCGAGCAGGACGAGCACAAGCGGCAGGTGTTCTGGAAGATCGCCGACGCTCCCGTCACCCTGCCGCTAGGCAACCTCGGTGTCATCGGCTTCGCCGGCCAGGGCGACACCGCCCGGGCCCTCGCCCGCTGGGCCGTGGCCCAGATCGCCGTGCTGGAGAGCCCGGTCGACGTCCAGTTCTTCCTGCTCACCGACGGCTCCGGCCAGTACAGTTGGGACTGGATGCGCTGGCTGCCGCACTCCCGGCCCTCCGCCGAGCACGAGATCAACGCCCTCGTGGGCAACGACGCCGAGACCATCGGCGCCCGCATCGCCGAGCTCACCCAGCTCCTCGACGCCCGCCAGAAGGCCGCCAAGGAGGCCCGCGCGCAGAAGGCGACGTTCAAGGACCCCGACATCGTCGTCGTCTTCGACGGCTCCCGCCGCATCCGCTCGCTGCCCGGCGTGATCCGCCTGCTCCGCGAGGGACCGGCCTCCTCCATCTACGCCCTCTGCCTCGACGACGAGGAGCGCTTCCTGCCCGGCGAGTGCCAGGCCGTCGTCATCGCCGAGCCCAACCCGGAGCGCGCCGGCGCACACGGCGGCGCCGCCCGCAACCCCGGCTACGCCACCGGCTTCCACACCTTCCTCGCCGTCCCCGGCGCGGGCCAGATGGCCGCCGGCGGCGCCCAGACCGTCATCGCCGACCGGCTGCGCGTCGAGCAGACCGGCGCCTGGCGCATCCGGGGCGTCCGCCCCGACTGGGTCCGGCCCGAGTGGGCGGAGCTGCTGTCCCGTTCGCTCTCCCCGATCCGCGACATCAGCGGTGAGTCCGAGGACGCGGCGCTGCCGTCGTCCAGCCGCCTGCTCGACGTCATCGAGATGGAGCCGCCGTCCCCGGGCGCGATCGCCGCCCGCTGGCGGCTCGGCGGCCAGTCCACCGAGGCCGTGATCGGCGAGTCCTACGACGGCGCGTTCGCCATCGACATGCGCCGCGACGGCCCGCACGGCCTGATCGCCGGTACCACCGGTTCCGGTAAGTCGGAGCTGCTCCAGACGATCGTCGCCTCGCTCGCGGTGGCCAACACCCCCGAGAACATGACGTTTGTCCTCGTCGACTACAAGGGCGGCTCGGCGTTCAAGGACTGTGTGCAACTCCCGCACACCGTCGGCATGGTCACCGACCTCGACAACCACCTCGTGGAACGCGCCCTCGCCTCCCTCGGCGCCGAGCTCACGCGCCGCGAGCACATCCTGGCCGAGGTCGGCGCCAAGGACATCGAGGACTACCAGGACCTGATGCGCCGCCAGCCGGGACGGCTCCAGTCGATGCCCCGACTGCTGATCGTCATCGACGAGTTCGCCTCGATGGTCCGCGAACTGCCCGACTTCGTTAAGGGCCTGGTCAACATCGCCCAGCGAGGCCGGTCCCTCGGCATCCACCTGCTGCTGGCCACCCAGCGCCCCAGCGGCGTGGTCTCCCCGGAGATCCGCGCCAACACCAACCTCCGCATCGCGCTGCGCGTGACCGACGCCAGCGAGTCGTCCGACGTCATCAACGCGCCCGACGCCGGCCTCATCGCCAAGTCCACGCCCGGCCGCGCGTTCGTCCGGCTCGGCGCCTCCTCCCTGGTGCCGTTCCAGTCCGGCCGCGTCGGCGGCCGGCGGCCCGGCGCCGTCGACCCGACCGTCGCCCGGCCCTGGACCGCCCGCATCGACTGGAACGACCTGGGCCGCGCCCAGCTCAAGCGCCCGAAGGGGGCCAAGTCCGAGGAGGAGGAGATCACCGACCTCAAGGTCCTGGTCGACTCCATCATCGAGGCCGACCGGCAGCTCGGCTTCGCCAAGCAGCACAGCCCCTGGCTGCCCGCGCTGCCGGAGCAGGTGCTGCTGCGCGACCTGGAGCACCCCGTTCCGCTCGGTCAACTGCCCGCCGCCCCCTGGGGCGTCGAGGACCTGCCGGAGCAGCAGGCGCGGCGGTCGGTCTCGATCGACTTCAAGACCTTCGGCCACATGATCGTCGGCGGCGCGGCCCGCAGCGGCCGCTCCCAGTTGCTGCGCACCATGGCCGGCTCGCTGTCCTGGATCCACTCCACGGCCGATGTGCACATCTACGGCATCGACTGCGGCAACGGCGCGCTCAACGCGCTGGCCAAGCTGCCCAACTGCGGCGCGATCGTCAACCGCAACCAGACCGAGCGCGTGCGGCGCCTCATCCGCCGGCTGCGCCAGGAGCTGGACCGGCGCCAGGAGGTGCTGGGCGAGAGCGCGCTGGCCGACATCGGCGAGCAGCGGGCCGCTGCCGCCCCCGATGACCGGCTGCCGCACATCGTCGTGCTGCTCGACCGCTGGGAGGGCTGGGTCAGCACCCTGGGCGAGATCGACCACGGCGCGCTGACCGACGAGCTGTACGTCATCCTCCGCGAGGGCGCCAGCGTCGGCATCCACCTCGTCATCACCGGCGACCGCTCGGTGCTCTCCGGCCGGATCTCCGCGCTGACCGAGGAGCGCTACACGCTGCGCCTGTCGGACCGCAGCGACTACTCCAACATCGGCATGCCGGCCCGCAAGGTGCCGGAGGAGATCGCCGACGGCCGCATGTTCCGCAACCAGGTGCTCACCGAGATCCAGGTCGCGGTGCTCGCCGAGGAGCTGTCGGGCCAGGCGCAGGCGGCGGCGCTGACCGCCATCGGCGACTGGGCCACCCAGCGCGACCAGGCGGTCCCGCGCGCCAAGCGGCCGTTCCGCGTCGACGTCCTGCCCAGCCGGCTCACGTTCGCCGACGCCTGGGAGATGCGCGACCCGGAGGCGTCGGAGTCCCGCCTGTGGGGCCTCATCGGCGTCGGCGGCGACGAACTGATGGGCTACGGCCCCGACCTGGGCCAGGGCACCCCGGCGTTCATCGTCGCGGGCCCGGCCAAGTCCGGCCGTTCCACGGTGCTGACGATGCTGGCCCGGTCCTACCTGGCCCAGGGCGTCCGGGTGGTCATCGCGGCCCCCCGCCCCTCGCCGCTGCGCGAACTGGCCGGCCAGCCGGGCGTGGTCCAGGTCTTCACCGGCGACGACATCACCGAGGCGGAGGTCCGCGAGGCGATGGGCACCTCGTCGCCGGAGAACCCGATCGTCTTCCTGATCGACGACGGCGAGGACCTGCGGCGCTGCGACGGCGGTGACGAGCTGAAGAACATCATCACGAAGGGCACCGAACTCGGCCGCTACCTGATCCTGGGCGGCGACGAGGGCGACATCTGCGGCGGCTTCTCCGGCTGGCAGGTGGACGCGAAGAAGGCACGCCGCGGCGTGCTGCTGTCGCCCTCCACCCACCGCCACGGCGAACTGATCGGCGCGAAGCTGCCGCGCAGCGCGGCCAGCGAACAGCCGACCCCCGGCCGGGCGATCCTCCACCTGGGCGACGGCACCCCCTTCACGGTGACGACGCCGGCTCCCTGAGGTCTCACCGGCCCACGGCAGAACGGGCGCCCCGCTCCGGCGGGGCGCCCGTCGCGTTCGGCGCCGAATGCCCTCAGCAGCTCTGGAAGAAGAACTCGGCGTTCTTGCCGTCCGGCGAGAGGAACAGGTAACCGACCCCGGTGTCACCGAAGTTGACCTCGAACGGCAGTTGGCAGGAGTCGAGCTGGGCGACGAGCTGCCAGCCCTCGCCCGGCAGGTCGTCGCCCTGCAACCAGACCGGCAGCACATCGGGGCCGCCGAGCTGGTTCATCCGGATGCTGCCCGCGGCGTCTTTCTGGCGCTCTCGTAGCAGCTCCTCCAGCCGCTCCTCCCGGTCGTCCTCGTCCTCGTCCTCGGCCGGCTCCAACTCCCGCTCGACATCGGAGAAGTCGACCTCCTCCGCCACCCGGAGCAGGTGGACCCGGTCCAGGTCGGTCGGCCCGGTGGCCGCCGCCCGTGTCTCGAAGGACTCAGTGACCCGCCCGCCCGGCTGGACGACGGTGGCGTGTTCACCCGAGAACCCGATGTCGAACAGGTACACCATCCGGTCCCCGTCCGCCGCCGCCACCCGGAACTGCCCCATGAACGAGGCGAGCTCGTTCTCATACGGGTTGACCGGCCACTGCGGCTCCGCCAGCCAGTGCGGCTGGCCGCCCAGCCTGGTGCCGTCCGTGACGGCTGCCTCGGCGTCACTCGCCGGGTGGTAGGACGTGAAGCGGTACCGCATAGGGATCCCCCGTTGTCGTCTGACCTGCTGTGCTGCCGCACAAGTTATCGCCCGCCACCGACAGCCGGGCCCGCCCCTTGTCCAGTGGCACCCGGGGGTGCCCGACCGGACTTCTCGCCGCGCGGCGAGGGAGAGTGGGACCCGGTGGCGGCGTCTGACCGCCGCTCGTCAGGCTCTTCTCGCCCTTGCCGGCGACCGGTGTGTCCGGGCGGGCTTTGGCGGAGAGCCGCCGGCGGAGGCAGGTGGCAGCGCGCTGTGGAACTATCGACCAGCCATCGCGGGCGCTGTTACTGGCGACGGCACCCCCTTCGCGGTGACGACACCGGCTCCCTGACGGAGACGACTGAACGACGGAGCGGGCTCCCCCGGTTGGGGGCGCCCGCTCCGTCGTTGTGTGGGACGGTGCTTGTGGTCACCGTCGTCCTCATGGCGCAGGAGGGGGATCTCAGCCCGCCCGTCGCCTGCTCACGCCTGATTCGTGTTCCGCCGGTGGGCACGATCTCCAGGACATTGACTGTCCATCGCACATCGCAGTTCGGGCACTTCTCGATGTACCGGTGCGTCCGCAGCCGCTCCGTCTCGTCGTCGAAGAACGGCGTTCCGGGCGTGGCCATCACCACGCGGGACGAGGCACCGCACGCCTGACACCGGATGCTGGTCGCCTGGGCCGGCAGTGCTCCGGAGAATTCCTCCTTGCCGGCGGCTCCGGCGGCCACGCTCTGATCGAGCGCGTTCAGATCCGCTCCGTTCGACCAGTGGAGATAGAGCATCTGAGCCGGGCGCCCGGGAAAGAACCGGACGACGATGCGTCGCAGCCTTTCGTGATCGGCCAGTAGTTCATCCTCTTCGGGCACGAGACGTGCGACGGACTCAGCCCCTGAGACGCGTGCTCCGCGGGGGTAATAGCGGACGGACCAGTCGGCCAGGGGCAGGTTCAGCCATTCCATGGGGTCACCTCGATCATGTTGCGCACAAGAACCTCGGCTTCCCCTGCTCCGTCGATGTTCTGGGAGACGACGTCGCCTGGCGACACCTGTGCCTGGTAAATCTGCCCGCCATTGGCGAAGTTGCGGGCGACCTCCGGGTCCGTCGTAAAGGAGATCAGGGATCGATCACCGAATTACCTGCGCGGCTCTTGGCCAAATTCCCCGTAGGCTTGGGCGAGTGTGCGCCTTGTCGGCAGCGGGCATTGTCGGACCTGGCGGGCATTCTGTCGCCCATGGATGTGATCGAGACCCGGCCGCTGCGCGACCGGTATGAATTGCAGCGGTGCTGGGCAAGGGCTTCGACCTGATCGGGCCGGTTGTTCCTCGGCTGCGGTACCGGCTTGTCGGTACCGCAGCGGCGTGCTTGCACGGCGTCGACCTCCCGGTGGGCCATGTGGACCTGCTCTTCGCCCGGCGCTGGCGTATCTGCCGTGCGTGGCCGCGCCGCGATGGATCGAGGTGTCCCGGCTGTACTACGCCTGTTACAGCCTCGACGGCGTCGGGTTCAGCTTCAGCACACTGGAACAGGACTGCGACGAGGACGGATGGGAGAGCAAGGGCCCCGGCCCCTGGCAGCACTACGTCACCGTCGACTGCGACGGTCACCGCATCGACTGCGTGAGCCTGGAGCTGCGGCTGACCACGGAGTTCCTCCGCGACCGCCCCGACCGGTACCACCACCTGCTGGACCACCTCCGCACGCACGGTGCGGACCTCGAACTCCTGCGGAAGAGCCTGACCGTACGCGGGATCCCCGAACGCCTCGCGCGCCTGACCCGGGGACTTCACGCAGCGGGCAAACCATAGATCGAGGCATTCGCGACGACCTTTACGAGTTCGTGCACGAGCTCGTTATACGGCAGTTTGAAGGACTTCTCGAAGTTGCTCGCCTGCCGGGACCATTCGAACGGATTGGTATACGGTCTGCGCACGGGCATGCGTCAAGCCCTTGCGGTAGGAGGGGGGCAACTGGCCGAATGCCTCTGCTGCGACACGAGCGGCCTCGTCCCATTCTCCGTCGGTGGCGAGGCAGGAGGCGCGGTCAATGGCGACCAAGGCGCGTGTCATCACACTTGGGCTCTTGGAGAGAGCGAGGGCGCGCTCCTGTTGTTCGTATGCACGTCGTGTTTCTCCCAGGAGAGTAAGTGCCTGTGAGAGGTGAACATGATGCTTCTGCTCGGGGTATCCGAACCATGTGTGGGCACGCTGGTCGGGGGAGAGCCGCATCACTATCTGTTCGGCTTCGCCAACGGCGGTCAAGGCCTGGTCCCGGTTGCCGCTGGCCGCGTAGGCACGGGCTGCCACGGCACAGGCCAGTGCTCCCGCTGCAGACGGCCGACCGTGTGACAGGGCACGGGAGCGTTCGGCGAGAGCGGCTGCGAATGCCGGGGCTCCGAAGTTCAACGGAACCATTGCTTCCCTGGCCAGCACCCAGGAGCGCACATCGTCGTCGGCGCTTTCTTCGGCTGCCCGCTCTGCGCTGTGGAACCAGCGGGTGCTTTCTCGGTGCTCGCCGAGATCGTGCAGAACGATGGCTGCCATGCCCGCCATGCGGGAGATGATCCGGCATAGTTGAGTTCGGGCGGCGATGGTCTGGGAAGTAGCTAGCAGCGGCCTGAGTTCCGTTAGGTCCGCGACCAAATCTGACAAGACATGCGCGGGTGGGTTCCCGTTGTATCCGTGCCCGTGACGCTCGGCTGTGGACTCCCAAAATGCCAGACCTGCCGATGCCTTATCGCAGAGAGCCAAGTCGAGATCATTGCGCGCGGCGGTTAGGGCTGCGATGGCTGGACCGGTCATACCGGCGGCAAGAGCGCCGTGCAGGAGCGAACGGCGCTTCATCGGATCGTCTCCATTGTCGTGCTCCGTTGGGCCAGGGGGCGTCTCCCAGAGGCGCTGTGGATCCGGGTCCGTACCCGGGGTCAGCGAACCGGTGACTTGTTGGGGCGTGGAACCACGGTAACCGGAGACATCGTCGAAGACACGCGCCGTAGAGGGCCGTCCAGCATGGGAGCCGTCCGGCTGCGCACCGAGGCTGCCTGGAACGGAGGAAGGGCATGGCGCGGGCCACCGTGCGGCGGCGGCAGCGCGTTTCAGGTCGGGCAGGGGCACGTCTAACGCCACGGCGATGACCGGCAGCCACACCTCCGGGAAGCGTTTGCCGGTCTCCCACCGGCTGATCTCGTTCCGAGTGACGCTGTCCGTATGGGAGAGCTGGCACAGCCGCTCGGCGAGGTCGCGCTGACTCATGCCTGCTGCCCGGCGCAGCCGGGCGAGGTATAGCCCGAACTCCTGCCGCTCGTTCATCGCTGGCCCCCTCTCCGCCCCCCGGAGGAGACCGTTCTGGCTTCCCGTCAGGCCCCTCGTCGGGCTCCTGCCCGTGCGGTGCTGACGAGATTCGATAGTTCCCCCAGAGGAACGACAGAACCCCCGCGACCGATACGAGCGGTCCGACCACTTGATAGCTGAGAGGGGCAGGCAGCCGTGAGCAAGGCGAGTCATGGTCACCCGAACGTGGGCATGCTCATAAGAGATACGGCCAAAGATCGCGTCGGCATCTACATGGGCCAGGGCGGGCCGTTCGCCATGCTCCGCCCGGTCGGCGGGGGCAAGGAGTGGCAGGCACTTCCCGAGGATCTTCAGCGGGAGGTGTCCGCCTACCCCCGCCAGGCGGACGTTGAACAGCTACAGGCCGCGCATCGATACCACTTGGAGGAGTGCGGGACGTGCACCCGCGACGAACCGTGTGACATAGGGCGTGTGTTGAGCCTGGCGTGCGAAGAGGCCACACGCCCGCCCGAGCCCGCGTCGCAGGCCGGGGCGTCATTGACGGCGTCTACGGGGAAGACGGCCACGTCCGGGCGGGACAGGGCAGGCGACGAGGTGGACGCGTGGCCCCGCCCGCTTGGCCAGGGATGAGTCCCCGTGCTTTTCGGCCGCGCGGGAACCGGTGGCGCTCCGGTATTGCCAGCGACGCGGAGTGCCACCGACCGGGCCGGACATCGCCGACTTCCCTCACCCCCCCGCCGTCGCCCGCACGGGCCGGCCATCACCTGTGGGTCCTGCTTCCCTCCTTGGCCCTGGGCGGCGGCAGGGATCACCACTGTCCATCCGTTCCGACACCGGAGTGCCATCACCGTGACGCCTCACCCTCCGCACCGCATAGCCACCCCGTCAGCCGCCTCTCTCCTGGTTTCGATCGAGGTCGACGCCCGGACCGTGCGGCGCGGGGACCAACTGATGGTTGGCGGCCAGGAGTTCACCGTCAGCGACATGACCGCGCTGGGCCCGGGCCGCAAGCGCCTGACGTTCACCACCGGGGAAATCTTTACGATGAATCCCACGACTGTGCTGTGGGCTGCCCGCCGGATCGATCCCCGTCTGCACAGGTGGATGCGGCGTTGAGCTGTGGTTTCGTCCACGTGCTGGGCTGCATGGGGCGGGGCTCGTTTCCGTCTCCACACGGAAGTTGACGTTTGCCATGCCCAGGTTCGTGCGTCATAAGCGTTCACGTTCGTCTGCCGGTGGTCCCCCAGCCCGGCCAGGGAGCCACGACGGTTGACGGTGATCCGGACCCCCGAGGTGGAGCGAAACGTCGCCTTGCCGCCATCCCAGGCGATGTCCATGAAGGGATTGGTCTCCGGGAAGTGCATCACCCAATCGAGGGTCCCGTCCTTCCGCGTGCAGGCGAGGAAGCCCTCCGAACCGTGGAAGCCGTCACCGCAGCACAGGACGCGGTCGCTGTCCGCCAGGGGCAGCTTCCGCGTCACGCGATCGACGTCACCCGCCCCGGGTCGGCCCGCAGTTCGGCGTCGAGGTCGAAGGGTTCCAAGAACGCCACGCCTGCGTCGGAGGCAGGTGCCAGCTCAGTCGCCACCGATGTCCCCGAGGCCAGATACAGCCCGTCCTTGATGGGCAGTTGCTCTTCCGCCCAGAGCGAGACGATGGCACTCACCGCCGGCCTCCTGGACACTGCACCACCGGCCGCTCCGACAGTCCGGTCTCGGGCACCACGCCGCCCCCTCCCCGAGCATCTCCGAGACGGGCGAGACGGCCTGCCGCAGAGCGAGCATCGAGGGAGCGTCGCCCGCCTCCCGGGCCTCGAAGGTCGTCGGCTGCCCCACCAGGACGGATGGCTCCACGTCCAGCGCGGGCCAGCGCGCTCAGCGTGGACAAACGAGCGGTCTGCCGCTGCCCTTGCTCCAGCTTGCGGACGACATCCACGGAAACCCGTTGCCGCTACTCAGGTCGGTGCTCTCTGGGTTACTGGGTGGCTTTGAGTGCTTCCAGTCGGTGATGGCCGTGCTCTTGGGCGCGCCGGCGAAGTCGGCCGATGAGGTGGGTGTCCGGGGTGGTGTCGGCTCGTGGGCCGGACAGCTCTGCGAGGTCGTGGATCTGTTCGTCGGCTTCGGCGAGGTAGTGGCGACCGGTGTGTTCGGGCTGGCTTTGGAGGAGGGCGGCGAGGTCGACGGGGGCGGTGGGGTCGAAGGGGTTTTCGGCGTTGTCGATGATGTCGGCGAAGCCGAGGAAGCTGTTGGACGCGTGTCGGGCGTCGTCGGGGGTCGCCGTTGGGGTGAGGAGGACGCTGGCTGTCTGGAGGCAGAGGACGGCTTCGAAGGCGAAGCGCAGGATGCCGCCGGGGCCGCTGTCGGTGGCGAACTCGGGGAGGCGCGTGGTCCAGTCGCGGACCTCGCGCTCAAGGTCGTCGCAGGGCTGGTCGAGTTGCCACAGCCGATCCAGGCGGGATAGGTAGAAGTCGCGATCGGCCACACGTCCTGGTTGTGTGCTGATGACCCGGAAATAGCAGGCCGCGGTGCGTTCGACGCCGGCGGCGGCGAAGAGGCGGAGTGCCGCCGACGGGGCGGTGGTGGCGAAGGTGGCGGCTTCGGCCTGGATGTCTGCCATTCGAAGGTTTCTCAGTCGGTCCCGCGCAAGGGGCCGAAATGGGAAGGTGTCTTGTGATGGCCATGGTCCTCGTGCCACGAACAATTCGCGGCATGTACGTATCCTTCGCCGTCATTGAGCAGATAGAGAAACCCATAGGAAGGAAAATTGTCGGCAAGTATCTCGCTTGCTTCCTCCGGGTCGGCCTGATGGACAGAGAGCGAGTCGAAGCTGGATTTCAACTTCATCAGAGAGACATCCGAAAAAGCGATATCAATCCGCGTCTCGTACTGTTGCGGATGGTAACTCCTGAGGAGTAGCACCGAGTGGCTCACCGCATACTGCCAAACCTGGAATTTCCTTGGCCACTTCGCGATCTCTCTCAACGTCTGCGTCCTTCCGGTGGTCTGGGCCACTCCGACGGCTCGGGGACGGACACGCGCTGCCCATTCTCGTAGAAAGTGATGCTATCCCAGGTTCGACTTTCACGCCGCACAGATTCTCCGACATGGTACATCTCGCGCTCGGTGGCGTACCAGTTGTCCCCCATGCCTTCTTCGTAAGCATTCATGAAACGCTGAGACGGTGTCTCGCCACGGAAGCCGTCCATGACGACGTGTAGACGAACATTGGGATTATGCGCGGCCGCCCGCACTTCTGCCTCCCATGTTGTCAGGTCGTCCAGGTAATGAGTGAAATTGTTTCGGTCCGCGAACTCTCGCAGCCCATGCTCGCGAATGCCCAGCGCGACATCGTTGGGGCATGGCGTCAGCCCCAATGGATCGGACCACGAGTGGGGATTGTGAACGTAAGTGTACGGATTGGGCGCCGGGGCGAGGCCGAGTGGGTCGGAGGAGAGGTAGCGAGCCGTTTCAGGGTCGTAGTAACGGAAGTAGTTGTAGTGCAGCCCGGTTTCGAGGTCGTGGTACTGGCCAGGAAAACGGAGGGGCGTGTAGGCGGTGCTGTCGGTGCGCCAGCTCGTGACTCCCCAGAGCGTTCTGCGAGCGCGCCAGGCGATGGTGCCGGACTCGTCGGCGAGTTCCGTTGGGGTGCCGACGATATCGGTGACGATGGCGAAGAAGCGGGAGTCGATCTCCTCCTGGGTCGCGTTGTTCAGGCGCCGTTCGGTCTGTGCGACCGGACGCAGGCCGTCGTGGTCCCAGGTGAGGGTGACCGGGTGCGGGAAATCCGGGGCGGTGGTGGTCTGTTCAGTGACGGTTGAGCCGTCCCAGGTGAAATGGGTCTCCGCCAGCACCGTCGTCCCGTCGGGTGCCATGCGTTGTTTGGCGATGCGTCGGCCGAGAGGGTCGTAGCGGTAGCGCCAGAGGGTGCCATCGGGAGTGGTCACCGAGGTGAGGCGGTCCTCCGCGTCCCAGGTGTAGCGCCATGTCTCCGGCTTCCGCGAAAGACGGGTCTTGCGTCGGACGACGATGCGGCCCGCGCCGTCGTATTCGTATCGCATGGTGCGGGCGCCGGTGAGGCGGGTGCCGGTGTAGACGCGGTCGTCCCGTTCCTGGCCGGGCCAGGAAGCGCTGGCCTGGTTGCCACTGGAGTCGTAGGCGTAGCTTTCCGTCCAGTCGCTGGCGCTGACTTCGGTCACTCGGCCGGAGGTGTCAAGAGCGAATTCGGTATGGCCGAGCAGCGGATCGTCGATGCCGGTCAGGTGTCCGTCGGGGCGGTACGTGTACGCGCGGCGCTGGAGAAGGCCGCCTTCCGTTGTCGACAGCGACTGTTCGGTGACCCGTCCCGTGCTGCCCCAGAGCTGGGTCAGCGCGAGGTCGCCCACCTGGCGCGAGATTTCGTGGCCAGCATCGTCGTAGCCCGAGGTGAGCGTGCGACCGGAGGTGGTGACCGAGATTCGGCGACCGGCCGCGTCATAGCCGTAGGTGGCGCGGGCGCCCGTAGGGGTCGTGCGGCTGACGCGGCGGCCAGCGGCGTCGTAGCCCGAGGTGAGCGTCCGGCCGTTGACCGTTTCGGCGGTGATCCGGCCCGCCGCGTCCCGCTCCCGGACGAGCTCGTAGTCGGCGTTCACGGCACGCAGCAGGTTGCCCAGCGGGTCATGCTCGAACGTGGTCACCGCTCCGGCCACGCCGACGGCGGTGATGCGGTCCAGCGGGTCATGGCGGTAAGTGACGGTCTCGCCCAGGGGATTTGTGCGTGCCACCATGCGGCCGGCCGCGTCGTGCTCGTAGGTCACCCGGCGACCGTCGAAGTCCCTCTCGGCCACGATCCGCCCGGCAGCGTCGTATTCGTACTCCCATGACAGACCTTGTTCGTTGGTGACCTTGGTCAGCCGAAGGGACGTATCGTGCTCGAATTCGTATCGCTGTTCGCCCGGCCCGTTCTGGGCAGTGAGCAGGTCGAAGTGGCTGTAGGTGTAGGTCGTGCTGATGCCGTTGGCGTCGGTATGGCTGGTGCGATTGCCCTCGCCGTCGTAGGTCCACGAGCGTTCGGCGCCGTCCGGTCCGGTCGCGCGGGCGATTCGGCCCTCAACGGTCCACTGGAGGTGGGTCGTTGCTCCCAGAGGGTCGACGATGGTGCTCACGCGGCCGAACGCGTCGCGTTTCCGGACGAAGCGATGACCCAGTGGGTCGGTCAGCGTGATGGGCAGGCCGGAGTCGTCGCAATCCACTCGTGTGCTGGCGCCGAGAGGATCGGTGACGGACGCGAGGTTGCCCCGCGAGTCGAAGGCGTAGTAGGTGGTGGCCCCCGTTGGGTCCGTGATGCGGGTGCAGTTGCCGCGTTTGTCGTATGAGCGCCGCCAGGTCGATCCGTCGGGGAGGGTGATGCGGGTCGGGAGGGCGAGGGCGTTGTAGGCGTAGTGGGTCGTTCCGCCGTCGGGCAGGGTGACAGTCACCGGCTGTCCCGCCGCGTTGCGCTCGATGCGGGTGGTGTTGCCCAGCGGGTCCGTCCAAGCGGCGATGTTGTGGCGCTCGTCGTACTCGGTGCGCGTCACGCTTCCGAGCGGGTCGATCTCGGCGACGACTTCCAACGCGTCGTTGACCACGAATTGGGTCTCGATGCCCTCTGGCGAAGTGTGCTTGGTGACCCGCATCCCCGGCCAGTCGGCGTGGGTGGCCTCGTAGTCGAGGACGAATGTCAGATGTCCCGCCTCACCGCCCTGCGCCACGCAGCGGTCCCGGTCGTCGTGGGTGTAGCTGTAGCCATGGCCGTTGGTGTCCGTCCAGCCGGTGATGCGATTACCCCGGTCGTAGGTGAATCGCAGGGGAAGACCGGACGAGTTGGTGACCTCGGTCAGATTTCCGGCCGTGTAGCCGTACGTCTTGATGGTGACGTCCGAGCCGTCCTCGGCACCGCCCGCGAGGACGAGGGCGGTGACGCGACCGAAGTCGGTCTGGATCTTGAGGTGGTAGCCGCCGGAGTGGCGGACGGCGGTGGGGGCACCGTAGGAGTCGTAGTCGAAGTGGATGGCGTTGTCGTTGCGGTCGCTGAGCCGGAGCAGCAGCGCCAGACCACTGGAGTTGGGGCGGGAGAAGTGACGGATGTGGCCCGTGACCGGGTCGGTGACCGTGTAGCCGTCGTCCTCCGGCAGGCGCGTGAGCGGCCAGCGGGGGCCGGAGTCGGGCAGGACGGGGTTCTCATCCCGGTGGGGGTAGGTGAGGAGCATGCCGTCCTCGGTGACGAGGACGATGCCCTCCTCGTCGATCTCCAGGCGCTGGTCGAGGGAGGAGGCCCAGGTCGGGCCGAACCAGAAGCCGGCGGTGTAGCCCGATTCGGCGCGGCGGGTGATGGTGAGAGGGAGCGTGCCGGGCAGGCCACGTCGGTCTGGGGGAGGAACATGTGGCCGGTGGCCATGTCCACGGGGTCCGTGTCGCCCCGGCGGACAAGGCTGCGGACGCGGTCGTAGGTGCCCTGGGCGGCGTTGCTGAGGGTGTCCCGGGCGCTGCCGGCCGCGCGGCGGAGGCTGCCGGCCATGCCGCGCAGCCCGCCGCGGGCGAGGGCGGTGAAGCCCGCGGCGAGTCCGCCGAGTGTGGTGAGGCCTCGGCCGCCCGGTATGCAGTCGAGCGCTGCGAAGGCCACGTCCAGCAGACCGGCCTGGCCTCTGGCGTATCTCATCAGAGTGTCGGCGAGGACGACGGCGGCGGCGGCGACGACGATCCAGACGAGGGGGCCGCCGATGATCATGGCTGCGATACCGACGATGGCGACGACCAGTTTGCAGATGTCGACGATGGTGTCCCAGTTCTCGGTGACCCAGTTGACGGCGTCCTCCCACCAACTGCGGTTCTGGATACCGGCGTCGGAGGCGGCGTCGATGTCCCTCGCGCACTCCCGGGCGGCCTCCTCGCGCAACTCCCGCGCCTGGCCTGCCAGCTCCCGGGCGGCGGCGAGGCGCTGCTCGGCCGCGTCCACGCGGGACTGGGCGGCTCCGGCGGCGGCTTCGGCGGCCTGGTGGTCGCGCACCGCGTCGCGGACCGCCTGCTCATCCGGCGGTTCGGGGGCGTCGTCTTCGTCCTGGAGGCGTTCGGCTTCGTCCCCGGCCCGCGAGACCCAGTCCTGCGCGTCGCCCAACTCCGACTGGGCTGCGCGCAGGTCGTCCTGGGCGGCGATCGCGCTCTCCAGAGCACGGTCGGCCATGCCCTGCGCGTTCTCCAGCCTGGGCCAGTAACGCGCCAGCGCGTCCGCCGCCATGTCATACGACGTCCGGAGCTTGGTCAGATTCTCCGGAACCCCGTCGAACTCCGCACGGAACGCGTCCGCCGACAATCCGGACCAGTCGGCGATGGCGCGGTCGGAGGCCATGCCCCGGATCTTGCCGAGGGCTTCTCCCACGTCGTCGGCGAACTCCTGGAGGTCCTCGGCCAGTTCCCGGATCTCCTCCGGGTTGCCCGGAGTCGGATCGGAGTCCATGTCCACCGGACTCCAGTCGGACGCACGCGCCACAACAACCACCCCCGCAGGGGAAGTTACCGGCAGGGCGCAAGCGGTCGCAATGGGTATCCGACGGCGGAGCGCGGGGGTGGGGGCCTAGGCTGATGCCGAGTCAGCCATCACCCTCTGTCGAAACGGAGTCACTGTGAAGCGCCGCACCGGAGTCCCCCTCCTCGCCGCCTCGGCCTCCATGGCCACCGCCCTGCTGCTCACCTCCTGCGGCGGAGGAGACGACGACGAGACGGACGAGATCCAGGGAGTGGAAACCGGGGAGGAAACCACAGAAGAGCCCACCGAGGAACCGTCGGAGACACCGACCGAGGAAACGGGAACCGAGCGGCCGGAGATCGATCTGGGTGAGGATTACCAGAACGTCTACGAGGACACCACGACCGGCGACCCGGAGATCGACGCGATCATTCAGGACCTGCGCGGGTTTCAGGATGCCCAGAGCGAGATGGTCATCAGCTTCGAGTCGGATCGTCCGGCGCTGCGCTACTACATCAGCGGGGCAGCCCTGGACCGGACCATCCGCGTGTTCGACGATCTCGTCGAGGGCGGGCGCTCGTCCGGTGGGACCGCGCGTCTTTTCCGCTTCAACGTGACGTTGCTGGAGGACCAGGAGGGGGCGGCCACCTTCAGTTTCTGCCGGGATTACACCGAGGTGTACACCATCGACTTCGACACGCGCGAGGTGGTGGAGGAAGCCGAATCGACCGCGCCCGCGGACCTGTACAGCGGGCGGCTGGAGCAGAACGCGGACGGCGTCTGGCAGACCGTTGACTACGGCTTCACGAATGGGGCGCCGGAGTGCCAGTGACTCGGAAAAGGGGCCGAGTCGCCGCAGTGCTGGCGATCACTGCCTGCTTATCGCTGATGTCCGTGGCACGGGCCGAAGTGACGAATGATTTGGAGAACGAGCAAGAGGCCGAAGCCGACCGGGACGGCAACGAGTTGGAGGCCACCGTTACTGGCCCCACCGTTACCTTCAGCGAGGACGCCCCTGGTGGGAACGGGAGACTCACCAGCAGCGACACCTCCTGGTTCCCGCCCGCCTGCTACTACGCGCCGACCTACACCCCCGAGCAGTACCGGGCCTACTGGGACGAGTTATCCAGCGAGTTCTACGGCGCCGGACACCTTCCCGAGGACAAGGAAGCCCTGCGCCAGGACCTGGAGGAGACCTACGGCGAGAACGGCCAGTACCCCAACTACAACATCGACAAGCAGGGGGAGGGCATGTTCTGGACCGTCGTCCGCAACGCCAACCACCCCGACGAAGAGGCCCGCTACGCCTGCGAATTCCGCACCTTCTGGGTTGACTTCGGCCAGCCGCCCCCCGACGAACCCGGGGTCCTCGATACCGAGATGCTCGCCGAACTCGCCTACGAACGCGTACGCGTACCCGAGACCGAGATCGAATGGAACCCGGCCGGGGCGCAGACAGTGAATCTCGCCACCTGGATCTGGCTCGACGAGGCCGAGTTCGAGCCCGTCTCCGTCACCGCCTCCCTCGACACGTACGGGCTGTGGGCCACCGCCACCGCCACTCCCGTGGCACTGACCGTCGATCCGGGGACGGCAGACGCCGTGACACACCCCGCCACGGGAGAGTGCGCCGGCCTCGGGGAGCCCTACCGGGAGGGGCTGGCGGAGCAGGAGCCGCCGTGCGGGGTGACGTACCTGCGGGCGACCGGGGAGGCCGGGGCGCATCCGTTGACCGCCTCGCTCACCTGGGAGATCACCTGGGAGGGCTCGGACGGCGCCGGCGGAATGCTGCCGGACGGAGTCTTCGAGACCAGCTACGACATCACCGTCGAGGAGATCCAGACAATCATCAAGTGAGTGTCCGTACCGTCGCGGATGTGTCGCAATACGGATGAGACCGTGGAACGGTCCGCGGGCCGGTCCGTAGAGTCGCTCGCATGGGACCGGGAGAGCGGCAGCCGGGGGGCGAATCCTCGTCGAACCCCTATCAGCAGCCGGGATATCAGCAGCCGAATCCGTATCAGGCCAGCGTGCCGGGGCCGGCCACGCTCGGGGGCGCTCCAGGCGGAGCGCCCCCGAGGCGCAAGCGGTTCGCCCTGGTGGCCGTGGCCGCCGTCGTGGTGCTCGCCGCGCTCGGGGTCGTGGGGGTGGTCGTGGCGGGCGGTGACGACGACAGCGGCGGTGACGCCGGGCCCACCGCCTCGCCCAGCGCGGAGGAGTCGCCCACCCGCAGTGCGGCGCCCGACGATCCCCGGCAGGGGATCGCGGAGATCCCCGATCCCGTCGTGGCGGCCGACTGGCAGGTGCAGGCGCACGAGGACATGCGCACCGCGTACGACGTGCCGCCACAGGACTGGGAGGTGCAGGCGCCGGCCGACGCGTTCTACTACGAGGAGGAGACCGCGGACGGGGAGTCCACCGGGACGCCGCTGCTGGGCGTGCAGGGCGGTTCGCTCTATCTGGACGACTGGTGCACCGAGGACCCCGACGGCTGGTCCTGGCGGGCGGTGGCCGGGACTCGTGGCAATCACGCGCGGGGGTACACCGGCACCGAGGATTCCGCCCGCGAGGAGGCGGGCGCCTTCGCGCTGGCCGCCTATGACCAGCAGGAACAGGGGCAGTTGGAGGTCTCGGAAGCGGCGCCGTTCGACAACGAGCACGGAATTTCCGGGCACACCGCGACGGCCACGATCAGCGGCGTTCCCGAGGACCCGGACGATCCGTGCCAGCCTTCGTCCGGGAAGGTCGTCACCGTTTCCTATCTCGACTCGGAGAACGACCTGGTGACCTGGGTCGTCGTCGCGGACACCGGTTTTCCCGAGGAACTGGACGACGAGACCATCGAGCAGATGATGAGCAGCCTGCGTCCGTTCCCCGCCGAGGAGGCCGAGTAGGAGAGCGGCGAGCCCGTTGTATGGGCGTGACCCTCCTGCCGTTGTAGGGCTCAGGAACCGGCTGATAAGTTCGGGACGACTTTGCGGGTAATGGGACCACTCCTTTGCGTGAGTACCGGTCCCAGCCGAACGGCCGGCAGCGGGGGTTGGTGGGATTGAGGACTCAGGACCGGGTTTCCACGGCTGCGAGGAAAACCGTCGCGGCCGGGCCCGCGGCGGGAGACCGGCTGCCCACGCCGCCGCGTGAGCGCCGGCCCGCGCTCGCCGCGCTGGCCGCGTTGCTGGTGCTGGCCGGCGCGCTGGGCGCGACCGTGCTCGTGATGCGCGCCGGCGACCGCGTCGAGGCCATCCAGATCACCGAACGGGTGCCCGCCGGTTCGCGGATCCCCGAATCGGCCATCTCCTCCGTGCTCGTCGCCGAGGACTCCTCGGTCAACTACGTGCTGTGGAGCCAGCGCGAGCAGGTCCTCGGCGAACTGCGCGCGGGCGCCGACCTGGTGGCCGGCAGCGTGCTGGTCGGCGAGATGCTCAGCGGCGAGGAGGCGCTGGCCGCGGACGAGGTCGTCGTCGGCGTCTCCCTCCAGCCCGGCCAGTACCCCTCCGGCCTGGAGGCCGGGGACACGGTCGCCGCGTACTGGGTGGGCGACGACGCGCCGCCCGGCAGCGACGGTTCCGAAGCCGAAGCGAGCACGGAGCCGGGCGCGCCGGTCACGGACGCCGTCATCGCCGAACGGGCCACTGTGGCGACCATCCACAGCTCGGACGAGTCCACCGGGAACAGCGCGTTGCCGGTGACCCTGCGCGTGCACACGGACCACGTCGCCGCGCTGACCCGCGCCGCCGCCCAGGGCGAGGTCTCCCTCGTCATCGTCGGCTCCTCCGGGGAATGACCCCGCCGCCCCGGGAGCGCCCCATGCCGCAACCGCCCGACACGGAACCAGAGGCAGAGAGCTCATGGCGCTGATCGCAGTGGCCGCGGACAAGGGCGCACCCGGCGTGACGACCACGGCCGTCGCGCTGGCCGCCCTGTGGCCGCGCCGCGTGCTGCTCGCGGAGACCGACCCGTCCGGCGGTGACCTGGTGTACCGCTCGCTCGGCGCGGACGGCCGCCCGCTCGATCCGACCACCGGCATGCTGTCGCTGGCCGCCACCGCCCGGCGCGGCATCGCCGCAGAGCAGTTGTGGGACCACGCGCAGCGGATCTCCGGCGGGCTGGACGTGCTGGTCGGCCTGGCCGCCTCCGAGCAGGCGGGCGGGCTGGCCGGTCAATGGGGCGCGCTGGGCCGGGCGTTCGCCGAGCTCGCGCAGTCCCCGCACCCGGAGGTCGCCGCCGACGTGCTCGCCGACTGCGGCCGGCTGGACGCCTCGTCGCCGCTGACCGCGCTGTTGCCGCACGCGGCGCTGCTGCTGCTGGTCAGCCGCGCCCAACCGGAGAACATCGCGCATGTCCGGGACCGCGCCCAGGCGTTGCACGCCAAGCTGCACGGTCAGCAGCGCGGCGCGGCGCAGCTCGCGCAGCCGCAGATCGGCGTGCTGCTGATCGCCGACGCCTCGGCCGGCGGGCGGACCGCCGGCCAGGTCAACGAGATGCTGATCGCCTCGGGCAGCGGCGCGAGCGTCGTCGGGCTGATCGCCGAGGACGAGCTGGGCGCCGGGCAGTTGGCGGGTCGGCGGCGCGGCCGGCTGGACCGTTCGCTGCTGGTGCGCTCGGCCCGCAAGGTGGTCGCCGACCTGCACCAGACCTACCGGGCCGAGCTCACGCCGTCGGGCGGCGGGCAGGCCGCGCCGCCGCCGCCCGTCGGCCCGCCGGTGGCCGGCGGCGGGGCGCCGGGCGTGCCCGTGGTGCCGCCCCAGTACGGCCCGCCGGGCTACGGTCCGCCCCAGTACGGTCCGCCCGTGCCGCCGCCGGCCGGTCCCGACGCGCCGCCCCACGGCCGGCCGTGGCAGCCCGGTCCCTCGGGGGCCGTGCGATGAGCGAGGTCAACCACCAGTTGGTCAAGCGGTTCCGGCAGGAGGCCGGCGACCGCATCGCCGAGCAGCGCCGCATCGACCAGGCCAGCGGCGTGCGCCCGATGACCTCCGAGGACGAACGGCACTACGCGCGGGCCGTGATCGCCGGGGTGCTGGAGGAGTACGCGCGCGCCGAGATCGCCGAGGGCCGGGCGCCGCTGGACGCGCAGTCCGAGGAGGCGTACGCCTCGGCGGTGCACGCCGCGCTGTTCGGCGTGGGCCGCCTCCAGCCGCTGCTGGACGACCCCGATGTGGAGAACATCGACATCAACGGCTGCGACCAGGTCTTCATCGGCTACGCCGACGGCCGCGAGGTGCGCGGCGACCCGGTGGCCGAGAGCGACGAGGAACTGGTCGAGCTGATCCAGATCCTGGGCGCCTACTCCGGCTTGTCCTCCCGCCCGTTCGACTCGGCCAACCCCCAGTTGGACCTGCGGCTGCCGGACGGCTCCCGGCTCTCGGCGGTCATGGACGTCACCCGCCGCCCGGCGCTGTCGATCCGCCGCGCCCGCCTCGGCAAGGTGTTCCTCGCCGATCTCGTCGGCAACGGCACGCTCACCCAGGAGCTCGGCTCGTTCCTCACCGCGGCCGTGCGCGCCCGCAAGAACATCATGATCGCCGGCTCGACCAACGCCGGGAAGACGACGCTGCTGCGCGCCCTGGCCAACGAGATCCCGGCCGACGAGCGGCTGATCACGGTGGAGCGCGCGCTGGAGCTGGGGCTGGACCAGTTCCCCGAACTGCACCCGAACGTCGTGGCGTTCGAGGAGCGGCTGCCCAACTCCGAGGGTCAGGGCGCCATCAGCATGGCCGAGCTGGTCCGCCGCTCGCTGCGCATGAACCCCTCCCGGGTCATCGTCGGCGAGGTGCTGGGCGACGAGATCGTCACCATGCTCAACGCGATGTCGCAGGGCAACGACGGCTCGCTGTCCACGATCCACGCCAACAGCTCGCAGGAGGTGTTCAACCGCATCTCCACCTACGCCCTCCAGGCGGCCGAGCGGCTGCCGATCGAGGCCAGCCAGATGCTGATAGCCGGTGCCGTCAACTTCGTGATCTTCATCGAGCGGCGCAACACCTATGCGCAGGGCGGCAGGCTGCGCCGGTTCGTGTCCTCGATACGCGAGGTCAACGGGGTGGACGGCCGGGTGCTCTCCAGCGAGGTCTTCGCCGAGGGCCCGGACGGCGTGACGCGGCCGCACGCCGCGCTGTCCTGCGCCGAGGAGCTCGCCGCCTACGGCTACCGCGGCGGATGGGGGTGAGGGGCAGATGACCGGCAGCACCGGGCTGTTCTCCCCGGCGACGCTCTACGCCCTGCTGTGCGGGGTGGCCGTCGGCGGCGGACTGGCCCTCCTGATAGCCGCCGTCCGCGGCCTGCCGCCCACCACGGCGGAGGAGCGCGCCCGGCGGCAACGGCGGCGCGCGGAGCTGGCCGCGTTCTTCGGGCGGCGCGGCACCATCGCCGCCGCGGTGGCCGTGGTGGTCCTGCTGCTCACCCGCTGGCCCGTCGCCGCCATCGCCGGCGCGCTGCTCGCGTTCACCTGGAACCGGCTCTTCGGCGGCGCCGCGGAGGAACGCGCCGGCATGCGCCGCGTGGAGGCGCTGGCCGGCTGGACGGAGTCGCTGCGCGACACGATCGCCGGCGCGGTCGGCCTGGAACAGGCCATCCCCGCCTCGGCCCGGGCCGCCGCGCCCGCGCTGCGCGGCCCGTTGAACAACCTCGTCGACCGGCTGCGGTCCCGCACCCCGCTGCCGGACGCGCTGCTGGAGTTCGCCGACGAGCTCGACGACTCCTCGGCCGATGTCATCATCGCCTCCCTCGTCCTCAACGCCCGGCTGCGCGGCCCGGGTCTGCGCGAGGTGCTGGGCGCGCTGGCCCGGTCGGCGCGCGAGGAGGTCGACATGCGGCAGCGGGTGATGGCGCAACGGGCCTCCACCCGGCGCAGCGTGCAGATCGTCGTCGGGGTCAGCGTGGCGTTCCCGGCCGGACTGGCCATCTTCAACCGGGACTTCGTGGAGCCGTTCGGCGATCCGCTCGGGCAGGCCGTACTGGCCGTGGTCTGCGGGCTGTTCGCGCTCGGCTTCCTGTGGATGCGGCGGCTGGCGCGTATCGAGCTGCCCGAACGCTTCCTGGTCCGCGGCGAACCGGAGACGGCGCTGCGGCCGCGCGAACAGCCGCGACCGCACGGACAGCAGGGGGTACGCGCGTGAACTCCGAGATCACCACGGCCGTTTTCGTCGGCGCGCTCGTCGGCCTGGGGCTGTACGCGCTGATCCGCGCGTTGCTGCCGACCCGGCGCGGGCCGGTGTCCACCGTGGCGCGCATCGACGCGCTGCGGGCGCGCGGCGGCGCGGGCGTGAGCATCACGCACCAGCCCGGTGACCGGCCGGGGGAGGGGCAGCGGCGGCGCGGGGCGCTGGAGCCGCTGCGGGAGCGGGCCGGTGAGCGGCTGGCCGAGCTGTATGTGCAGCGCGGCTGGGAGATGCGTTCGCTGCGCGCCGATTTGGCGCTGCTGGACCGCGGCTGGGAGGCGTTCCTGGCCACCAAGGTGGTGCTGGCGGCGGCCGGGCTGTTCTTCGGGCCGTTCGTCGTGACCCTGGCGTGGATGCTGGGCTTCGGCGCCGGCCCGGTGATTCCGGTGTGGCTGGCGCTGGCGTTCGCCGCCGGGTTCTTCTTCCTGCCGGACCTGGAGGTGCGGCGGGACGCCCGGGCGAAGCGGCGGGACTTCCGCCGGGTGGTGGCCGCCTATCTGGACCTGGTGGCGATGAGCCTGGCCGGCGGCCGGGGTCTGCCCGAGGCACTGAAGGCCGCCGCCGAGGTCAGCGACGGCTGGGCGCTGCGCCGCATCCAGACAGCGCTGGCGGACGCCCGCATCACCGGGCTCACCCAGTGGCAGGCGCTGGGGCGGCTGGGCGACGAGGTGGGCGTCGACGAACTGAAGGACCTCTCCACGTCGTTGGCGCTGGTCGCGGACGACGGCGCGAAGGTGCGGGCCTCGCTCTCCGCGCGCGCGGAGACGATGCGGCACCGGGAGCTCGCCCAGATCGAGGGGAGCGCGGGGGAGAAGTCGCAGTCGATGCTGATCGCACAGTTGCTGCTGTGCATGGGATTTCTGATCTTTCTGATCTTTCCGGCCGGAATGCGAGTGTTCCAGGCGTGAAGACGGCCGGCTTCGAGTGGAGGTAAGCACGTCATGTTCCGCAGGATTCGGGAGTTCGTCTTGGCCCGCCGCGCGCGGGCCGAGGAGCTGGACCGCGGCGCGTCCGCGATCGAGTGGGTCATCATCGCCGCCATCGTCGTCGGCATCGTCGCGGGCGTCGCCGGGGTCATCATGAACGCCCTCGACGACCGGGCCGACAGCGTGGGCGAATGCATCGAGGGCGTCGACGACTTCGCCGACTGCTGACGTGAGACGCGTCAGGGCCTTTCTGCGCCGCAGGATCGCCGAGGGGGGCGACCGGGGAGGGGACGGCGGCAGTTCGGCGATCGAGTTCGTCGTGCTGACGCCGGTGATGTTCTTCATGATCTTCGGCGCGGTGCAGTTCGCGATGTACTCCTTCGCCGAGCACGTGGCGAAGGCCGCGGCCCGGGCCGGTGCCCGCACCGCGCGCGCCGAGGCGGACGCGGACCCGGACGGCTGGCGCGCCGCCGCGGAGGCGAAGGCGTACGACTACATCGAGCAGTTGGGCCCCGGCCTGTTCGTCTCCCGGCCGACCGTGGACGCGGCGCAGCCGGCCGCGTTCACCGTGCGGGTGGAGGTGGCGGGCGACATCCCGTCGATCCTGCCGGGCATGGACCTGACGGTGCACGCGGTCAGCGAGGGGCCGGTGGAGCGTTTCGTGCCGGACGCGGGGTGCCAGGTATGCGAGTGAGGCGGCGGATGAGGGACCGGGGGGTGTCGTCCATCGAGGTCGTCATCCTGGCGCCGGTCGTCATCGGGTTCGTCCTGGTGCTGGTGGCCCTCGGGCAATTGGTGTCCGGGCGTAGCGCGGTCAGCGGCGCGGCCCGGGACGCGGCGCGGGCCGGGTCGCTGGAACGCAGCACGTCGGCCGCGATGCGGGAGGCCGAGGAGGTGGCCGAGCACCAGCTCGGGGACGTCTGCGTGGCCGGGAGCGTGCGGGTGGTGCGGACCAGCCCGGCGGGGCACGAGCCGGGGTCGCTGTTCGGCGTCGAGGTGTCGTGCCGGGTGCGCGGCCTGGACATGCTGGGCGTCGGCGTCACCTCCACGCTCAGCGGCACCTCCAGCTCGCCCATCGACCCCTACCGGAGGTCGGGATGAGGCTCCTCCGGGCACGTGGTGACCGCGGTTCCGGCGCGATCGCGGTGATCTTCTTCGCGCTGGTGGTGCTCGGGCTGGCGGCGTTCGTGGTGGACGGCGGGCTGTCCATCGCGCAGCGCGAACGCGCCGCCGACATCGCCGAGCAGGCCGCGCGGTACGCGGCGCAGGACCTCGACGTGGAGGCGCTGCGCGACGGGGCGGGCCAGGCCCCGATCCGCTTCGGCAACTGCGAGAACCGGGTCGCCGAGTACGCCGAATCGGTCGGGATGCCCGCCGGCGACATCGCCGCCGCCGAGTGCACGGGCGCGACGGCCGACCAGGTCACCGTCCGGATCCGGCTGACCTACGACCCCGTCTTCACCGGCATCGTCTTCGGCGGCTCGCTCACGGTGTGGGGCACCGCGACGGCCGAGGCCCAAGTCGGCTGACCCGCCCCTTCGTTCACTGTTTCGTCCGTCTCACTCACCGGGAGCACAACGTCATGGCTCGCACCCCCTCCTCCGGCGACACGCGGGCAGGGCGCAGCGCCGGCGACGTGCTGAAGGCGCTGCTCGCCTTTGTCGCCCTGCTCGCGCTCGTCGTCGGGGTGCCGCTGTCGCTGGCGTCCCTCATCGGCTGGCCGCTGCCCTCCTCCGCGCCCAGCATGGACATGTTGACCGAGGAGATCAGCGCCGACGCGTTCCTCAAGGTGCTGGCCGTGCTGGTGTGGGTGGCGTGGGCGCAGTTCACCGCGTGCGTGCTGGTGGAAGCCGCGGCGGCGGTGTCCGGGGTCGGCCTGCCGCGCCGGGTGCCGGGCGCGGGCCCCAGCCAGTTGCTCGCCCGCCAACTCGTGGGCGCCGTCCTGTTGCTGACCTCGGCGGCGGCGTCGCTGACGCCGGGGCTGAGCCAGTTGGGCCCCGGGCAGGACGGGTCCCAGTCGATCGTGTCGGTCGTGTCGTCGGGGCCCAAGGTGTCGGGGCTGCCCGTGTCCTCGGGAGCGCACGAGGGGAGCGGCAAGGCGGTCGTCGACTCCGCGCCGGACGCCGTGGTGGCGGTGTCCGAGGAGGCGATGCTGAAGGAGTCGGCGGCCCAGGCCACGCAGTACTACCGGATCCAGCCGCCGGAGGGGCGCCACCACGACACCCTGTGGGGCATCGCCGAGCGGCATCTCGGCGACGGGCTGCGGTACAAGGAGATCTTCCAGCTCAACAAGGACCGGGTGCAGCCGGACGGTTCGCGGCTCACCGAGTCCAGCCTGATCCGCCCCGGCTGGATCCTGGAGATGCCCGCGGACGCGCAGGGCGGCGAACTCGTCGAGATGCCCGGGGACTTGGCGGAGCTTCCGGAGGAGGAGGCCGGTGAGTACGAGGAGTACCGGGAGAGCGGTGACACCGGGTGGTCCGCGCCGGTGCTGCCGCCCGAGCAGCACGAGCAGGACGAGCTGCCCGGGCAGCCACCGGAGCCGGCGGCGCCCGAGGAGGACGGCGCCGCGAAGCCGTTGCCGCCCCGGCAGCTCAACGACCTGCCCGGCACGCCGGCCGACGGCGCGGCGGACACCGGCGACAGCGTGGACGGCGGTGGGGACGGTGGCGGGGACGAGCCGCCCGGCCGGGCCCTGGACGGCGGCCCGGACGAGGAACGCGACACCGGCGGGCCCTTCGCGCCCGGACAGGACGGCGCGGCGGCGGCCGAACAGGGCGGCGAGGGCGCGTCGTTCGGGCTCTCCGAGGCGCTGGTCGGCGCCCCGCTGCTGGCCGCCGGGCTGCTGATGGCGCTGGGCCGCACCCGGCGCAACGCGCTGTGGCAGGCCGCGGCCGGCACGCTCGCACGGGGCGTCGGCGACGGCCTGGGGCCGGGCACGCCCGAGGCGGCCGACGCGCGCGACGCGCTGCTGGTCGGCGCCGCGCCGGAGGCCGTCGCGTTCCTGGACCGCGCGCTGCGCGCGCTGTCGGCCGCGCTGGACGCCGACGGCCGGGTGCTGCCCGCCGTCTACGCGGCCTGGCTGGGCGACACCGCGCTGCACCTCCAGCTCGCCGCCCCCGCCGGGCGCCCGCCCGGGCCCTGGGTGACCGGGCCGGACGAGACGTACTGGACGGTGGAGAAGGACCGGCTGCCGGCCGCCGACGCCGGCGTCCCCGACGCGGAGGCCCCCTACCCGGGGCTGGTCAGCCTCGGCACCCGGGACGGGCTGCGGCTGCTGCTCAACCTGGAGGCGCTGCCCGGCATCGCCGCCGTCACCGGCGCCGCCCCGCTGCGGGACGCCGTGCTGGCCTCCCTCGCGGCCGAACTCGCCACCAGCGGCTGGTCGGACCGGATGACCGTGACGCTCGTCGGCTTCGGCGAGGACCTGATCCCGCTGGCGCCGACCCGGGTGCGGCATCTGGCGGACGTCGGCGGCCTGCTGGAGGTGATGGAGACCGAAACGCGGCTGCGGGTGGGCGCGTTGCGGCACGCCGGCCAGGACTCGGTGCTCGTCGGCCGCACCGGCCCGGCCCGCCAGCAGCAGTGGGCGCCGCACCTGGTGCTGATCGGTACCCCGCCCACCGAGACGGAGGCGGAACGGCTGACCACGCTCGCCGCCGTGTCCGCGCGGCTCGGCATCGGCTATGTGGTCGCCGCCGACCGCGCCGGACTGCCGGGCAGCGCCTGGGAGTTCGAGGTGACGCGGGACGGGGTGCTCAAGGAGCCGGTGATGGGCCTGGAGCTGGCCGCGCAACTGCTGCCCGCCGCGCAGCGCCGCGCGGTGGTGGAGCTGTTCGCCGGGCTGTTGCGGCCGGACGGGACGCCCAACCCGCCGGTGTTCACCGTTGACCTGTCCGAGGACCGCCGCCCGGACGTGTACGTCCAGCTCATGGGCGAGTTCGAGATCACCGGGCTGCCCATGCCCGACACCGAACGCGGCCAGCGGCTGCGCGAGGCCCTGGCGCTGCTCCTGCTGCACCGCGAGGGCGTGCACCCGCGCGTGCTGGGCGCGGCGCTGTGGCCCCGGGGCGTCACTGACGACGTGCGGGACGCGCTGGTCGGGCGGCTGCGGAACTGGCTGGGCGCGGACGCGGCCGGCCTGCCCCGGCTGGTCGTCGCGCCGGACGGGCGGCTGACGCTGTCGGCGGCCGTGGTGTCCGACTGGGACGTGCTGCGCACGCTGCACCACCGGGGGATCGAGGCGGGCGACCGGCTGGCGCCCGAGGACCGCCGGCGGTGGCTGGGCGACGCGCTCGGCCTGGCGCGCGGCCCGCTGCTGGCCGGGCACCGGTACGCCTGGCTGGAGCACGAGATCGTGGACGCGCAGTACCCGCTGCTGGTCGCGAGCATCGCGCTCAAGCTGTCCGACGAACTCCGCGAGGCGGGCGAGGCGCAGCAGGCGTACACGGCGGTGCGGTCCGCGCTGCCCGCGGCGCCGTCCGACGAGCGGTTGTGGAACGAACTGCTGCGCGCCGCCCACGCCACCGGCCGCCAGGAGTGGCTGTCGGGCGCGTCGGAGTGGCTGCTCGCCCACCACGAGGCGCTGTTCGGCCCCGGCCAGCCGCTGCCCGCGCGGACGGAAGCGCTGCTGGACGAACTGCTGCCGGGCTGGCGGCCGGTCCGGACCTAGGACCTGGCCGCCCGGACCGGCGGGCCGACGGGGCTACTCGACGGCCGACAGGAACTGGGTCGCCGCCAGTTCGGCGTAGAGCGGGTTACCGGAAACGAGTTCGGAGTGGGTGCCCACGGCCAGCACCCGCCCGGCGTCCATGACCACGATGCGCTCGGCCGACGTCACCGTGGACAGCCGGTGCGCCACCACCAGCACGGTGGTCTCGCGGGCCGCGGCGGTCACGGCGTCGCGCAGCGCCGCCTCGTTCACCGCGTCCAGTTGCGAGGTGGCCTCGTCGAGCAGCAGCAGCCGGGGGCGGCGCAGCAGCGCCCGGGCAATCGCCACGCGCTGCCGTTCACCACCGGACAACTTGGTGCCCCGGTGGCCGACGACCGTGTCCAGCCCCTCCGGCAGCCGGGCCACCAGGGCGTCCAGCCGGGTGGTGACCAGCACGTCGGCCAGCGCCTCCTCGGCCGTGTCCGGCGCGCCGAACAGCAGGTTCTCCCGGAGCGTGCCGGAGAGCACGGGGGCGTCCTGCTCCACATAGCCGATGGCGGCGCGCAGTTCGGCGATGTCCCAGTCGGCGACGTCCTTGCCGTCCAGCAGCACCCGGCCGTCGGTCGGATCGTAGAACCGCTCGATCAGCGAGAAGACGGTCGTCTTGCCCGCGCCCGAGGGCCCGACGAACGCGGTCATGCCGCGCGGCGGCACGGTGAACGTCACCCCGTGGTGGACGTACGGGAGTTCAGGGGTGTATTGGAAGCGCACGTCCTCGAAGGCGATGGCGGCCGGTTCCTCGTCGGCGGCGGGCAGCGGCGCGGCCGAGTGGTCGGGCTCGCCGGGCAGGGCGTCGACCTCCTGGATGCGGCCGATGGCGGCCGCGCCCACCTGGTACTGGGTGATGGCGCCGACCACTTCCTGGATGGGCGCCATCAGATAGAAGACATAGAGGAGGAACGCGACCAGCGCGCCGACGTCGATCGCGTCGGTGGCCACCCGCGCGCCGCCCACGGCGAGCACGGTGATGAACGCGATCTGCATCGACAGCCCGGCCACGTTGCCCGCCAGCGCCTGCCATTTGGCGGCCCGCACGCTCTGCCGCCAGGACTCCTCGGCGGCGGCGTGCACGGCGTCCCGTTCGCGGCGCTCGGCGCCGGACGCCTTGACGGTGCGCAGCGCGCCCAGCACGCGTTCCAGCGCGGCGCCCATCTGGCCGACGGACTCCTGGGCGCGTCGGCTGGCCCGGTTGATCATCGGCACGATGACGCCCAGCACGGCCGAGGCCAGCGCGATCACGCCGACGGTCACCCCGAGGAGCACCAGGTCGACCAGGCCCATCATCACCAGCGTGCCCAGCAGCGTCAGCCCGCCGGTGCCCAGTCCGACCAGCGACTGGGTGGTCATGGCGCGCAGCAGCGTGGTGTCGGAGGTGGCGCGGGAGAGCAGGTCGCCCGGCTCGGTGGCGTCCACCGCGGAGATCCGCAGCCGCAGCAGCGAGGAGGTCAGCGAGCGGCGGGCGGTGAGCACGACGGACTCGGCGGTGCGCTGGAGCACATAGGAACCGAGCGCGCCGACCGCTGCGTTGGTCACCACCAGAGCACTCATCAGAAGGAGGGCGCCGGAGATGGCGCGGTCCTCCGAAAGGCTGGCGATGAGGTCCTGCGCGACCAGTGGCAGGGCCAGTCCGGTGGCACCGGTGGCGAGGGACAGGAGTGCTCCGGCGGCGAGTGAGCGCCGGTGTGGCCGGACATAGCCGAGCAGAACCCGCCACGCGGGCTCGGGCCGGGAATTGGACACCTGTTCTCCCTATCCACGCTTGGTCACACGTTCGCCTTGCGGAGTGACGTTACGCCTGCTTGACTCTGCCTGCCGCTAAAGCGGACCTTGCAACTGGCCGAAAACCGCCGTTGATTGGCGCGCCGAGCCGCGCGCCCGGGTGGGTGGCCACCACGTCCGAAGTGTCTTGCCTTGCTGCGGCATGTCCCTTTCCCGCTTAGTCGTTACCGTTGGGTGGTGCGATGGAGATTCCAACGGCGTTGGTCATCTGCCTCGCGGCCGGCAGTGCGTTGGCCGTGCTGCTGGCCACGCTGTGGTCGCGTCAGCATCGGCGCCACCGGCGGCGGGAGCTGGACTCGCGGCGCCGTGCCGCGGACGCCGACGCGGAGCTGGTGGACCTGCGCCAGCGGCTGACCGAGGCCGCGCGGCGCGAGCGCGTGATGACCGAGGAGCTGGCGCACCTCGCCGACGCCCGGCTGCCGGCCCTGACCCAGTCGTTGCGGCACTCGCATGTGCGGGTGCCCGGGCCGGTCCACCCCGAACTGCTGGACGACGCGGGCCGCGCGGCGTTCGAGGCGGTGCTGGCCGCGGCGACCAGGGCCATTCTCTCCGAGCGCCGCCGGGTGGACGGCGCGGCGCAGGCCGCCGTGCGCGGGGCGACCACCAAGCTACAGACCATGTGCTACCAAATGCAGACGTCGGTCGACGAGATGCTGCACAAGTACGACGACCCGGACCTGGCCGAACAGCTTTCCGCGCTCGACTACTTGAACGAGCAGATCCTGCGCCGCCTCCAGGTCACCCGCGTGGTGTGCGGCGCGGGCGCCGGGCTGGTGCGCACCAAGTCCCCGCTGCGCGCCCTGGTGATGGGCGCCAGCTCCCGCATCCCCAGCTACGAGCGGGTGCAGATCATCGACCATCTGCCGCAGCCCGTCGCCGTCGCGGACCGCGCCGCCGAGCCGGTGGCGATCATGATCGCAGAGCTGATGGCCAACGCGGTGCACCACTCGCACGGTTCGCTGCCAGTGGAGGTGACGCTCCATCAGGCGCACAACGGCGCGGTCGTGGTCGTCAACGACGCCGGCATCGGCATGAACGCCGACGAGTTCAGCCGGGCCCGGCGCCTGCTGTCGGGCACCGAGCAGATCCATCTGGCGGAGCTCGGCGACCCGCCGCGCTCGGGTTTCGCGGCGATCGGCGAGCTGTCCCGGCAGTACGGTGTCGCGGTGTCCGTGGAACCGTCGCACTACGCGGGAGTGAAGGCCGTGGTGTTCATCCCCGCCGAGCTGCTGCTGCCGGTGTCCGACGACGAACCGGTCCCCGCCCCCGTCTTCCGGCCCGCGGCGCCCCCGCCGCCCCGCGTCGGCGACCCGCCACCGCTGCCGCAGCGCCACAACCGCCGCGTTCCGGACCCGTCGCCGGGACCCGCGGCCGCGCCGGCCGACCGGGACCCGCGGTTTCGCGACCCGGAAGAGGCCGCCGCCCGGATGGGCGCCCTCCAGCGGGGGACCGCGCGGGGACGTGCCGCAGACACAGGACCGGCTGCCGTGGCCGACATGGAAAGGGATTAGCCGATGAACGCCCGCGTCCCCGTGACCAAGCCGAAAGTCGACCTGACTTTCGTGCTCGCACCCATCCTGGAGGTGCCGGACGTCCAGCACGCCATGGTGATCACCGCTGACGGCTTCTTCGAGGCGCACTCCGGCATGGAGGCCGAGACGGCCGAGAAGCTGTCCGCGGTCCTGGCCTCGCTGCTCGCCTCGGCGCGCGGCACCAGCCACACCTACTACGGCGACGGGACCGTGCTGCGGCAGGTCATGGTCGAGACCTACGACGGATACGCCTTTGTGATCCCGGCGGGCGAGGGTACCTACCTCGCGGTGTTCACCGGCCCCGGCGTCGCCATGGACAACGTCTCGTACGAGATGCAGAAGCAGGTGCAGACCCTGGGCAAGGCCATGGGCAGCCCGCCCCGGGGCGACCGCGGCAGATAGGCGGGCGGCCTGCCCACCGACCGCCGCGTGTCCGACCACGCAAGGGAGTTTCGATGAACCGCCGGCTGATCCCGCCCTATGTCTGGACCGGCGGCCGGACGCGTCCGAGCCGGAACGTCCTGGACCGGCTGACCGTGCTGCGCACACCGGTCCAGGAGGTCCCCGCCGACGTGTCGCCGGCCGGACAGCGGGTGCTGGAGATCCTCCGCGAGGGAGCCCTCCCCCTGGCGGAAGTCGCCGCGCACCTCTCCCTGCCCGTGAGCTTCGTCAAGGTCCTGGCCAGCGACCTCTTCGACCAGGGGCTGCTGATCGTGCGGGCGCCCACCCCGGTCCCCGCCGGAGAGCAACCCGACAAGCAACTCCTTGAAAGGGTCATTCGTGGACTCCGCGCCCTCCAGTAGAGGAATCTATCTGCGCAACCCTGACCAGCAGTTGGTCAAGGTCATCGTGAGTGGCCCGTTCGGCGTCGGCAAGACCACCATCATCCGCACCCTGTCGGAGATCCCGCCGCTGAAGACCGAGGAGGTCATGACCGCCACCGGCGCCGTCGTCGACCACCTCGACGGTGTCCGGGACAAGACCACCACCACGGTCGGGCTGGACTACGGCCGCATCTCGCTGGGCGACGACCTGGCGCTGTGCCTTTTCGGCACGCCCGGCCAGAAGCGTTTCCACGCGCTGTGGGAGGACCTCACCCGGGGCGCGCTCGGTGCGCTGATTCTGGCCGATACGCGGCGGATAGGTGATTCGTACGAGGTCATGGGCATGATCGAGGAGCAGGGCATCCAATACGCCGTGGCGCTCAACGACTTCCCCGACTCGCCCGCCTACCCGGAGGAGGATCTGCGGCAGGCGCTGGACCTCTCAGCCGACACCCCCCTCATCACGTGCGACGCCCGCGACCGAGCCACGTCGCTGAAGGCGCTGCTGGCGCTCGCCGAGCATCTGCTGGAACTTCCCGCCCTGGAGCAGTCGTGACGACCACCGACGCCTCGCAGCCGGTGCCGCTGTACGGCCCCGAGTTCGCAGCCGACCCGCACGCCGTGTACGACCGGCTGCGCGAATTCGGCGCCTGCGCCCCCGTCGAGCTGGCGCCCGGCGTCGTCGCGACGCTGGTCACCGGCTACCGGGCGGCGCTGGACGTGCTGCACGACACCGAGACCTACTCCAAGGACCCCCGCGTCTGGCAGGACACCATCCCGCAGGACTGCCAACTGCTGCCGATGATGAGCTGGAAGCGGAACGTCCTGTACAACGACGGCGAGGTGCACGCCCGTTACCGGCGGGCCATCACCGACAGCCTCGGCCTCATCGAGCCGTACGAGCTGCGCGAGCAGGTGCAGCGCTCCGCCGACTCGCTGATCCGCGGCTTCGCCGACCGGGGCGAGGTGGAGCTGATCCGGGAGTACGCCCAGATCCTGCCGCTGCTCGTCTTCAACAACCTCTTCGGCCTGCCCGACTCCTACAGCGACCGCCTCGTCGCCGCCATCGCCGGGGTGTTCGAGGGCCGGTCGCCCGAGGAGGCGGCCCGGGCCGACGCCGAGTTCCGCCAGTACCTCGTCGAACTGGTGCAGCTCAAGAAGCGGCGCCCGGGCCGGGACTTCACCTCCTGGCTGCTCGACCACCCCTCGGCGCTGACCGAGGACGAGGTCGTCCACCAGCTCATGGTCACCCTCGCGGGCGGCCAGGAGACCACGACCAACCTCATCGCCAACGCGCTCGCCGGAATGCTGTCCGACGAGCGCTACTACCGGACCGTCTCCAGCGGCGCGCTGACCGCCACGGACGCCATCACCGACGTCCTGTGGAACAACCCGCCGCTGGCCAACTTCTCCACCCACTTCCCGCGCCGCGACGTCGACCTGCACGGCACCTGGATCCCGGCCGGCACCCCCGTCCTCGTCTCCTACGCCGCCGCCAACACCGCGCCCGCCGATCTGCCGCCCGGCCCCCGCGCCGACACCGGCGCCCATCTGTCGTTCGCCGCCGGGCCGCACGCCTGCCCGGCGCAGCAGCCCGCCGTGCTGATCGCCGGCACCGCGATCGACCGGCTCACCGGCTGGCTGTGCGATCTCCATCTGGCCATTCCCTACGACGAACTCACCTGGCGCCCCGGCCCGTTCCACCGGGCGCTGGCCTCGCTCCCCGCGCGCTTCACACCGATCGCGCCCGATCAGAAGGGAACCAGCCCGTGGAACGTGAACCCCTCGTCCTCGACCCCACCGGCCATGACATAGCAGGGGACATAGCCCGAATACGGGCACGGGGCCCGGCCGCCCGCGTCGAACTCCCCGGCGGCATCCGGGCATGGGCCGTCGTCGGCTACACCCTCATCAAGCAACTGCTCACCGATCCCCGGGTCTCCAAGGACGCCCGACGGCACTGGCCGGACTTCGCCGCCGGCCGGATACCGGAGACCTGGCCGCTGTACCACTGGGTCGCGGTACGGAACATGTTCACCGCCTACGGACCCGAACACACCAGACTGCGCAAGCTGATCGCACCCGCCTTCACCGCCCGCCGCACCCGCGCCCTGGCCGGCCGGGTGGCGGCGATCGTGGGCGACCTGCTCGACGGGCTGGCGGCCACCCCGCCCGGTACGCCCGTCGACCTGCGCGCCGCGTTCAACCACCCGCTGCCCGTTCGCGTCATCTGCGAACTGTTCGGCGTGCCCCGGCGGCTGCGGCCCACGATGTGCCGGTGCGTGGACATCGCGTTCACCACCACCGCCGCCGGGTCCGAGAAGACCGACGCCTACGAGCGGATGTACGCGCTGCTGGCCGAACTGGTCGCCATGCGGCGCGGCGAGCCGGCCGACGACCTGACGAGCGTGCTCATCACGGCCCGCGACGGCGGCGGCGACCAGCTCACCGAACAGGAGCTGCTGGACACGCTGTTGCTGGTGCTCTCCGCCGGCCACGAGACCACGGTCAACCTCCTGGGCAACGCCGTGCACGCCCTGCTCACCCACCCCCGGCAACTCGCCCTCGTCCGCGCCGGCGACGCGACCTGGGCCGATGTCATCGAGGAAACGCTGCGCCGCGCGCCCTCCGTCACCGCCGTCCCGCTGCGCTACGCCGTGGAGACGATCGCCCTCGGCGACGGCGTCACGATCCGCCGGGGCGACCCGATACTGATCGTCTTCGCCGCCGCCGGGACCGACCCCGAACACCAGGGGCCGGACGCCGCCCGGTTCGACGTCGCCCGGCCCGCCCACGAGCACCTGGCCTTCGGGCACGGTGTCCACTACTGCCTGGGCGCGCCGCTGGCCCGGCTGGAGGCCGGCCTGGCGCTGCCCGCGCTGTTCGGCCGTTTCCCCGGGCTGCGGCTCGCCCGGTCCGCGCTCACCCCCATCGAGTCGTTCATCTCGAACGGCTTCCGTTCGCTGCCGGTACTGCTGTCAGCGGACTGACTCCTCCGGGACGCGTCGCTCCGCCGTCGGCTCCGGGCCGCCGGCGGACTCGCGCAGCTCCGGCAGCGCGCGGGCATGCCCCGGCACAAGAAGAAACGCGATGCGCTGCCCACGCTGAACTACACCCAGCGCGGGTTCCGGCTGAAGGACGGCCGCCTCCGTCTCGCGGGCGGCATCAGCCTGAGGGTGGTGTGGTCCCGCGAACTACCGTCCCCACCCTCCTCGGTACGGGTGTACCGCGACGCGGTGGGGCACTGGTACGCCTCGTTCGTCGTCGCCACCGAGGTGCAGCCGCTCCCGGCCACGGGCCGTGTGCTCGGCGTGGACTGGGGCGTGAAGGAAACCGCCACCACCACCAGCGACGAACATGACTTTCCGCACGCCCGGCACGGGAAGAACGCCGCGCAGAAGCTGGCCCGCTATCAGCGGATGATGGCCCGCCGCCGCCCGGCCAGGGGGCAGGCTGCGTCCAAGGGATATCGCGAGGCGCGGCGGCAGACCGCGAAGCTGCACAAGAAGGTGGCCCGGCAGCGGCAGGACACGGCCCGCAAGTGGGCCAAGAAGGTGGTCCGGGACCATGACGCGATTGCCGTGGAGGACTTCCGGCCGAAGTTCCTCGCGAAGACCACCATGGCGCGCAAGGCGGCGGACGCCGCGATCGGCGCCACGAAGACGGCCCTTGTCGAGATGGGCCGCAAGCACGGGCGGGACATCCGCCTCGTGCATCCCGCGCACACCACCATGGACTGCGCGTCGTGCGGAGCGAGAACCAAGCACGCACTTCCTCTTTCGGAACGTACCTACACCTGCACCGCGTGCGCAGCCGTGTCCCCCAGGGACAAGAACTCCGCCCGCGTGATGCTGGTCCGGGCTGGTCTCAACCCGGCTGGTGCCGAGGGCGTAAGACCCCCGGGAGCGCTGCTCCCGCAGGCAGCCTGAGCCAGGAATCCCCTCCCCTTCAGGGAGGGGAGGATGTCAACACTCTGCTCCGTCGCAGTCGAGGGCACCAGCGTCGAGGGGCGGCGGGTCGTTGTGGTCGACGACGTGGTCCGCTCCGGCGGCCAACTGCTGGCCATGACCCGGATACTGCGGGTCGCCGGCGCCCTGGTCACCGACGCGCTCTGCGTGCTGGAAAGACCGCTCGGCGGCCGGCTTCTGCTGGACGAGCACCGGGTCACCCTGCACCCGCTGCTGACCGAGGCCGATCTGCCTACCGGCAAGGGAGCCGTGTCATGACAGGGGCGGTGCTGTTCGACATGGACGGGGTCCTGCTGGACAGCCAGGAGGCCACGCTGTCCACCCTCGCGGGCGTTGCGACCGCCTCCCTCGGCCGCCGCATCACTGTCGCCGACCTGCCGTCCAACGCGCTGACGACGCCGCGGGTCGAGGTGCTGACCGGGCTCGGCGTCAGCGAGCCGGACGAGCTCTGCGAGGTCTGGTGGGATCCGGCCCTGGCCGCCGCCTCCCGCACCGCCGTGTTCCCCGGGGTGCTGGAGGGGCTGATGGCGATCAAGGACGCGGGGATGGCGACGGGCCTGGTCACCCTGCAGCCCCGCACCCGGCTGTCCTGGCTGCTGCCGCCGGCCGTCCTCGCACTGCTGGACGTCACCATCTGTCACGAGGACGCCGAGCCCAAGCCGTCACCGGACGGGCTCCTGCTCGCCCTGGGCAAGCTCGGCGCCACCCCCATGGAGGCGGTGTTCCTCGGCGACACCGCCGGCGACATGCGGGCCGCACTCGCCGCTGGGGTCACCCCCATCGGGGCCGAGTGGGGCTATGCCGGAGGCCAGGCCCTGCGCGACGCCGGAGCCGCCGTCGTGCTGCACGACCCGGGCTGGATCGGCCCCGGCCTGCTCGATCACCGGGCCACAGCCTCAGCCACGGCACGGTCGCGTTAAGCGATCATGGACTCCGACCCGCTACAGTCGGTGGTGCGGCAGGCACTCGTCTCTGAGCGGTCTGCTGCACCACCGATCGTGATCAACGGATCTGGAGTCATGGTTTACACCGTGGGGGCGCGAGCTATCTGCGTCGAGCTGGAGAACTGAGAACACTCTCAGTCCCTGTTCTCGGCCCGGCTCGGCGTGTGATCACCCCACCACCTCTCCGCGACTCTTCCGTGAGGCCACCCAGCCATGCGCTCGACGCAGATCCGCAGTCTGTTCACCGACTTCTTCACCTCCCGCGGCCACCAGCCCGTCCCCTCCAGCCCACTGATCCCGGACGACCCGACGCTGCTGCTGGCGAACGCCGGGATGAACCAGTTCAAGCCCTACTTCCTCGGCGAGACCACCCCGCCGTTCCCCCGCGCCACCAGTATCCAGAAGTGCGCCCGCACCTCCGACATCGACAACGTCGGCCGCACCAACCGGCACGCGACGTTCTTCGAGATGATGGGCAACTTCTCCTTCGGCGACTACTTCAAGGAAGACGCCATCGCCTACGCCTGGGAACTGCTCACCGCTGGCTACCAGTTGGAGAAGGACAAGCTCTGGATCACCGTCTTCGAGGACGACGACGAGGCCGAGCACATCTGGCGCCGCATCGGCGTCCCCGCCTCCCGCATCCAGCGGCTCGGGATGGAGGACAACTACTGGTCCATGACCGTCCCCGGCCCGTGCGGACCCAGCTCCGAGATCCATTACGACCGCGGCCCCACCTTCGGCAAGGAAGGCGGCCCCGCTATCGACGGCGAACGCTACGTCGAGATCTGGAACTTGGTCTTCATGCAGAACATCCGCGGTGAGGGCCCGCCGAAGAGGGACTTCCCGATCCTGGGCGAGCTGGCCGCCAAGAGCATCGACACCGGCCTCGGACTGGACCGGCTCGCCGCGATCCTCCAGGACGTCCCCAACGTCTGTGCCACCGACCTGCTTTCGCCCACCTTCGGCACCGTCCAGGAGATCGCCGGCCGGGCCTGCCCCAGCGAGGGCGAGGAGAAGGTCTCCTTCCAGGTCGTCACCGAACACGCCCGCACCATCGCCTTCCTCATCGCCGACGGCGTCCTGCCAGCGAAGGACGGCCGCGGCTACATCCTGCGCCGCCTGATGCGCCGCGCGATCCGCCACGCGCGCCTGCTCGGCATCGACGGCCCCGTCCTGCCGAACACGACCGCCAGTGTCATCACCAACCTCGGCGATGTCTGGCCCGAACTCGCCAGCCAGGCGGCCCTGATCGAGCAGGTCGTCACCGCCGAAGAGGAGTCCTTCACCCGCACCCTCACCCAGGGCACCCGGCTGCTGAACGCCGCGATCAGCCGCACCCGCGAGACGCGTTCGGCCACCCTGCCCGGCGAGACCGCCTTCGAACTCGCCGACACCTACGGCTTCCCCCTGGAACTGACCGTCGAGGCCGCCCGCGAGGCGGGGCTGACCGTCGACGAGGACCGATTCGCCACGCTGCTGAACGAGCAGAAGAAGCGCGCGAAGGCCCACGGCAAGGCCAAGACCGCCGAGACCCTGCGCGCCATGGACACCTACCGCGAACTGGCCGCCCGCCTGCCGCGGACTGAGTTCCTCGGCTATCGGCATCTGACCGCCGAGGCCACCGTCACCGGCCTCATCTCCGGGGGCGCCGTCGCCACCAGCGCCGGCGAGGGCAGCGACGTCGAGCTGGTCCTGGACCGCTCACCGTTCTATGCCGAGGCCGGCGGCCAGATCGGCGACACCGGCACCCTGACCCTCAACGACGGCACACGCCTGCGGATCACCGACACCCGCTACGGCCTGGAAGGCTTCCGCGTCCACACCGCCCACGTCCTCGAAGGCGAACTCCACACCGGCTCAGTCGGCCAAGCCCAGGTGGACGCCGAGCGCCGGGCGGGCCTGATGCGCTCGCACTCGGCCACCCACATCCTGCACGCCGTCGTCATGGCCACCCTCGGCGAGCACGCCCGCCAGCAAGGCTCCCTCGTCGAGCCCGACCGGCTCCGCTTCGACTTCGCGCACTTCACCGCCCTCACCCCCGACCAACTCGATCAGATCGAGAACGCCGTCAACAGCCACGTTCTCGACGACCCCGAAGTGCGGGCCTGGCACGCCGACCGGGCCGAGGCCGAAGCCGCCGGAGCCATCGCTCTGTTCGGAGAGAAGTACGGCGAATGCGTCCGCATCGTCGACATCGGCGACTTCTCCCGCGAGCTCTGCGGCGGCACCCACGTCGCCCACGGCTCCCAGGTCGGCGCCTTCCGCCTGCTCAGTGAGTCCTCCATCGGCGCCAACCTCCGCCGCGTCGAAGCGCTCACCGGCCACGGCGCCCTCACCCACCTGGACACCGAACGGCGCCTGATCAACGAACTCGCCGGCCTGCTCGGCACCCGCCCCACCGACGCCCCCGACGCCCTCCGCAAGCGCCTGGCCGCCCTTGCCACCGCACAGGACGAACTCACCCGGCTCCGGGCCGCCGCGCTGCGCGAGCAGGCCACTCTCCTCGCGGGCACCGCCCGGCCATCCGGGACCGGGCGGATCGTTTCCCGGACGGTCACGGGCACCACAGCCGACGAACTGCGCACGCTCGCCCAGGAAACGGCCGCCCGTCTCGATGACCCCGCCGTCGTCATCCTGGGCACCGAACGGGACGGCAAGGCCCTCCTCGCCGCTGCCATCACACAGGGCCTGCACCGCAGCGGCATCCGGGCCAGCCAGGTGCTTACCGTCGCTGCCCGCGTCGTCGGCGGCGGAGCCGGTGGCCACGGCCCGATCGCCAGCGCGGGAGGCCGCTGCCCCGAAGCCCTCGACCAAGCCCTGACCACCGCCGCCGAAGACGCGGGCGGCCTGCTCAGTGGCCGTTAACGGCACGATGCACGGGCCCGCTCACCTCGGGCGGGCCTCACCGCCTGGAGAACTCCGATGGCCTTCAGCCCAGTCGAACAGGCTGCCATCAACGCACACGCCAGCCACCTCGTCGCCAAGCACCCTGGCCGATGTGACGTTCCGTGGGTCATAGGTTGCGTAGATGCGGTGCAGCAGCAGCTCCGCCCCGATCGCTCAGGCCCATCTGCCGATGTCGGGCCGGGCCGGCGGCGCCGTCAGGTCGGCGGCGGCACCGGTGGTGGGGCGGGCTGGGGCTTGGGCTCCGGGTGGTTGGGGCCGGGCGGCATCGGGGGGATCGGGTCGGGCTCCGGTGGCGGCATGGGCTCCGGCGGGGGGCCGGGCGGGGGCGCCGGCGGTGGTCCGGGGACCGGCCCCGGCCGGGGGCCCGGGCCGGGGCCGCCGGGGTCCGGCGGCGGCGTGGGCGTCGGCGGAACGGGGTCGGGGGCTGGACGTGGATCGGGCATCGCGAAGCGCCCTCCCGTGCTGCGGCTCGAAAAAACGAATGGACTCCCGCCCCGGGTGCCCGTCCGCCTTCCGCCGAAACGGCCCGGTCAGACGGAGCCCAACTCGGCGCCGCACCGGCCGCAGTAACGGGCGTCGGCGTCGGGCGAGAACCGGCCGCACTCCAGGCAGACCCGGGACAGCAGGCAGGCCGTCTCGCCGCCCTCCCGCTCACCGGCGTCGGTGCGGATGGCCAGGCCCGGGCGGCGGCGGTGCACGGTGAGATAGACCAGGCCGTCGTCGCCGGCCGACAGCGCGCGGCGGGTGCCGTGCGGCAGCCAGGCGATGCTGCCGGGGGTCAGCTCCCGCGTGCCGGCCCCGGTCACCAGGTGGCCGGTCCCCTCGGAGACGAACAGCAGCACGTCCAGGTCCGGTTCGACGTGCTCGGCGACCTCCGATCCGGGGGCCAGCCGGATCACGTTCGCGTCGAGCTGCCGCCCCTGCTGGTCGAGCCGCCACAGGGCGCCGCCCCGGGACGGCGGTGCCTGACTCAGCAGCCGCGCCATGCGCGCGAGCACGTCGGGCGTCGGTGCCGGAACCATGGCCTGCTCCTTCCCGGCGCGGCCGCGGCCCATGTCAGGCGTCCGCCTGTTCGAGGAAGACGCCCGTCAGCGGGCCCAGCGTGCGCCAGCCCAGCGATTCGTACAGCGCCCGGCCCTCGACCGACGCGCCCAGCACCCCCGCGGGGACACCGGCCTCGGCCGCCGCGTTCCCGAGGGTGCGCATCACCAGGGTGCCCAGGCCCTTGCGGCGGTGCGCGCCGGACGTCTCGATCTGGTCGATGACGGCGGTGCCGCCGGCCGGGGGGAGGGCGATCTGGCCCCGGGCGCCGAAGCCGCCGTCGGCGTCGGTCACCAGCACGCGCGTCACCCCGCCCCGCGACCAGGTGCGCAGCCGGAATCCGTCCGGCACGGGCGCGGGCGCGGAGCGCAGCGGCGAGGACATCAGGAAGCCGGGGGCGTCGAACGTCCAGCCGGGCACCAGCCAGGGGCCCAGCGTCTCGGGCGGCACGAACATCTTCAGCCAGATCCCGGGCGCGGTGGCCGTCGCCATGAACGTCTTGATCAACTGCTCGTCGGCCGCGGGCAGCACATGCCGGGTCACCGACTTCGGCGTGCCGATGTCGATCGTGAAACCCCAGCTCTCCTCGGCCGGGGGCGCCGCCCCCCGGGAGACCGCCCAGCCCTCGACCCACGCCCGGACGATGTCCTTCTCCATGCTCACCACGCGCCTTGCTGTAATAGCCGCTATCAGCTCGCGCATATTACCTCGGTGGCGGATTCTCACCTCGGCCGGGACCGCCGCGGACGCGGGGAACGGGCCGGCACCGCGCGCACCAGCGCGTTGATCACGCGGTCCGCGGCGTCGCCACCGGCCTCGTCCGTGACATTGGCCAGCAGCCGGACCAGATAGCGCATCGCCGCCGGGGAGGTGACCACCCGGCGGCTGAGGAACGAGGTGACGGGGGGCCTGGTCAGCAGCCCCGCCCACACGTTGCCCAGCCGGTAGTAGCGGCCGAGGCGGCGGTGCATCTCGGCCGGGTAGCGCTGGAGGACGCGCTCGCGCCAGGGGCCCGGCGGCCGGGCCAGCGCCTGGTTGACGATCTCGGCGGCCACCTCGCCCGACTCCATCGCGTAGGGGATGCCCTCGCCGTTCCACGGGCTGACCATGCCACCGGCGTCGCCGGCCAGCAGGACCCCCCGGGTGTAGTGCGGCAGCCGGTTGAAACCCATCGGCAGCGCCGCGCCCCGGACCGGCCCGTCCGGCGCGTCCGGCGCCATGAGGCCCCACTCGCCGGGCGTGCGCGCCAGCCAGTCGGCCAGCACCCGCCGGGTGTCCAGCGGCTCCGGGCGCGCCTCGTTGACCAGGCCCAGCCCCACGTTCACCCGGCCGTCGCCCATCGGGAAGATCCAGCCGTAGCCGGGCAGCGGCGGCCCGCCCGGCCGCGCGCGCAGATCCCCCCAGATGTCCAGGAACGCGTCGTCGTGGCGGGCCGCCGACCGGTAGTACTGCCGGATCGCGGTGGCCATCGGCCGGCGCGGGAGCCGGGCCACGCCCAGCGCCACCGCCATCCGGGCCGACACCCCGTCCGCCGCGATGATCACCGGCGCCTCGCACACGACCGGCCGCCGGCCCGCGCCCACCAGCGCCGTCACCCCGCGCGCCCGGCCCGCCCGGTCCAGCACCGGCTCGGTGACCCGGGTCGCCGTCCACAGCCGCGCCCCGGCGGCGACGGCCCGGCGCGCCAGCAGATCGTCGAAGTCGTGCCGCGAACGGGTCAGCCCGAAGCCGGGAAACCGCGCGCTCTCCGGCCAGTCGATCTCCACGGTCGTGCCGCGGGAGACGAACCGCACGCCCCGGTTCCGGTGCCAGCCCGGCGCCTCGATGTCCACGCCCATCCGGATCAGGTGATGCACGGCGCGCGGCGTCAGGCCGTCGCCGCACACCTTCTCGCGCGGGAACTCGGCCTTCTCCAGCACCAGTACGTCCCGCCCGTGCCGGGCGAGGTGATAGGCGGCCGACGCCCCGGCCGGGCCGGCGCCCACGACGATGACATCGGCGGTCTCGGGCCACAGCGGGCTTTCGGTCATGGGCTCGGTCCCTTCGCGAGGCGGGCGGCCGACGCGCAAGCTCTCTCCCACCAACGCACCGGACCGGTGGGGCGGGACGGAGGCCAGGACTGAGATACCCATCCCCACCACCCCGGAACCCGCCCCCCACCGGGGCGCGTTGGCGCGCCAACGCCCCGGCTCCGGGCGCCGGGATGGACACGGGGCCGCCGAACGCACCCCCTGATGGATAACCGGCTGCGCCCCCGGTGGCCCGCCATTACCGTGCGTCCCATGCCGCGCGTATACGAGATCCGGGTCACCGGCTGCACCGACCTCGACGAGGCGCTGGCCCTCCAGGACCCCATCGCCCGGGAGCTGTGTCCCGAGGAGGAGCACCCGGGGCCGTGCGACGTGCCCTGGAGCTTCGGGCTCGGCGGTGACGACGACACGACCGTTCTGGTGCTCGGCGTCTGCACCACGGGCGCTCGGGTCGTCGAAGTGGCCGACCGCGTACGGGCGTTGCTCGGCCCGGGGCGCCGGGTCGAGGTGGCGGAGGGGGATCCGGACGCGTTTCCGGAGCTGGTGGAGCAGTACCGCGCCGAATCGCCGCCGCTGCTCGAGCAATGGCCGCTGCTCGGGCTGCGGCTGACCACCGCCCGGCTGGAGCTGCGGCTGCCCACCGACGAGGAGCTGGCGGAGCTCGCCGACCTCGCGGTGCTCGGCGTGCACGAGCCGGACCAGCGGCCGTTCCTGAATCCGTGGACCGACCAGCCGCCCGCCGAGCGGGCGCGCAATGTGCTCCAGCGGCACTGGCGGCAGCGCGGCACCTGGACCCCGGCCAACTGGGAACTTGATCTGGCCGTCTTCGAGAACGGCCGCCCGGTGGGGTTCCAGGAGATATGCGGCCGGGACTTCGCGACGCTCCGCGAGGTGACGACCGGCTCCTGGCTGGGCCTCGCGCACCACGGCCGGGGCATCGGAACGGAGATGCGCGCGGCGGTCCTGCACCTGGCGTTCGCGGGGCTGGGCGCGCGGTACGCCGTCAGCAGCTCGTTCGCCGACAACGCCCCCTCGGTCGGCGTCTCCCGCAAGCTCGGCTACCGCCCCGACGGCATCACCCGCGACGTGCTGTACGACCGCGCCGTCGTCTCCCAGCGCCTGCGCCTGAGCGCGGAGGACTGGGCGGCGACGGCGCGGCCGGAGGTCACGGTGACCGGACTGGAGCCCTGCCTGGAGCTGTTCGGCCTGCCCGAAGGTCAGGGCCGCCCGGCGGACGCCCCGTTGCCCAGCAGGTAGCCGGTGAAGACCGCGGCGACCGGGGCCAGGCCGATCAGCACCCAGGTCACGGGCTCCGCGCCGTCGGTCCAGCCCTCCCACAGGTCGGAGAAGTGTTCGAAGAACAGCTCGAACGACCCCTGCGCCCCGTCCGACGCCTCGGACATCAGCACCGCGGTGGCGAACGTCTCGCCCAGCAGCATCGCCGCCAGCGCCAGCACCCCGGCGATCCAGTACGCCGGCACCTGGCCGGGCGCCAGCTTCCCGACCGGCAGGCCGATCAGCGCGCCCACCGCCGCGGCGAGCCACGTGAGCTGGGCGACCTCGATGTCGAAGTCACCACTCTCCATGGCGTCCTGCATCAGCGACTCGAAGTCGACGACCATCCCCGTGAGGAAGCCGTACAGGAAGAGCAGCGCCACCATGGCGCCGATGGCCAGGCCGATGCCCAGCCCCGGCTGGCCCGGGGACCCCGGCCGGGGCGGAGGCGGCGGGAAGGGCGGCCCCATCCCGGGCTGCTGCGGGTAGCCGTAGCCACCGGGCTGCTGCGGATAGCCATAGCCGCCCGGCTGCTGCGGATATCCGTAACCCGGCTGCGGCGGCTGGTTCTGCCAAGGCTGGCTCATGAGATTCCCCCTGTGGTCCGCGACGGTGTCATTGCCGGCCCCCGGCTCATCCGCTGTACACGACGGAGCAGAGCAGGACCGAGTCGGCGTCGAGCGTCCACCACCAGTACGTGTTCTGGTCCGTCGAGGACTGGCGGCATTCGTCGCCGGTGGGGTTCGACGGGGCCGAGTAGACGGCCGTGACGTTGTACTTCTGGCTGTACGGCGACGGGACGCTGCCGTCGCAGTCGACCCAGCTCATGAGGTTGGCACTGCCGTCCGCCATGCCCAGGAAGCACTGCCCGATCTCGAACTGGCGGGTGACGCACAGCGCCACCGTCTCGCCGTCATAGCTGTACGAGAGGTAGGAACGGCCGGAGTCCACCGGACAGTCGGCCGTCGAGGACGAGGTCTGCGACACCCACACGCCCGCCCCCGAGTCGTCGCAACTGACGACCGCGGGCTCCTCGCTGACCCAGTCGGTGTCGTTGATCATCCAGTTGTTGAGGCAGTCGCCCGCGACGACTGCCCGGTACGCCTCCATCGTCGGGTCGGGCGGCGTGGCGGGCTCGGTGTACGTGTCGCCGCCGATGTCCCCGCCCGTGTCGCTGCCGCCCAGGTCGCCGCCGATGTCACCCCCGATGTCCCCGCCGATGTCACCACCGCCGAGATCGCCCCCGATGTCCCCGCCCAGGTCGTCGCCGCCGATGCCCTCCAAGTCCTCGCCGAGGCCCTCCAGGTCTCCGCCCAGGCCCTCCAGGTCTCCGCCGAGGTCGTCGCCCCCGAGGCCGCCGGTCAGTCCGGGAGGCCCGGCGGGACCGGCCAACCCGTCGCCGCCCCGGCTGTCCGCGCCGGTGGCCGTGGCGAGGCCGAACGAGAGGCCCACCGCCGCGACTATCACGCCGGCCAGAATGCCCAGGCGCCGGCCGTCACCGCCGCTCGGGGCCGGTGCCGGTCCCGGAGGCGAACCCGCACCCGGCCAGCCCTGTATACCGCTCATCGTTCCCCCGTACACCTTCTGTGCGTTGGATCTGCCGGGCCACGCTAGCAACACCGGATCGCGGCGGCACAATTACCGATGGGTCACCGAGGCGCCCCGGAACCAGGCCCTGTGCGGCCGGCTGTCCCTTCCGGAGACGCGCGGCGGTACCGCGCCGGTTCCGGCCGGCGGCCGGTTCATCTCCTCGCCAGGACAAGGGGGTTGGCGCAGGCCGGAGCGCCGGACGTGCCGCGGGACATGTGCCTCCCCCGCAAGCGGGAGGTACCCCCACGGCGGTGCCGGGCGCCGCTGAAGTGGCCGTTCGGCATCTACGGCCGCCCGCCGCGCGCTTCCTAGCCTCTCCCTGCCGGGGCTCCGACCCGGCGTCTCCCATCCGAGAGGAGAGCGAAATGAGAGCGACCCGACTGCGCGCCGCCGTGACCGCGGCCCGGACCGTGCCCTCCAGGCACACCGACCCGGCCGACTGGGCGGGTGCCCTCGCTGTGGGCCGACGACAACAATGCCGGACCGGATGGGCCTGGGGTTGTTGGATTAGCGAGTCATGTCCCGTCACCTGCGCCCATCTCCGCCAGAAGTGCATGCGCCGTGCGCGCCAGGTCGTGATCCGGTTCCCGGCTCAGCACGTCCTGCAATGCGCCCACATAGTCTGGCCATGCCTCGTATGTGACGGCCCACAGCGCAGCCTCTCTCACCCTTCTGGCTTCGCTGTTCATGGCGTTCCGGATACGCCGGAAAACCCGGTCGTCGTACCCCACGGGTGCTCCCATCCCCAACCGAACCAGGGCAAGAGCCAGGTCGGCCGGGTTCGTCAGCGCATCGACATCCGCGGCAAGGCCATCGAGTGTCCAGACTGGCAATCCGTCTTCGATCACGGCCACTGCGCCGCGGACTGTGCCGGGGTCGTCCGCGATCACCATCACATAGTTTAGATCTGAGATGAGATCTTCCATGTAATGGAGTGTGGCGGAGGGTTCGATGGCCCAGGACACATGACGTGGGAGCATCTCGTCGAGGTCCTCCGCGGTCTCCGACAAGTATGGCCAGTCTTGTTGCTGTGCGAAATCTTCGACGGTGTCCCCGTCTGCGTCGTCTAGCAGCACGAACCGCCTGCTTCGCGGCTTCTCTTCGCTCACCAATCAGCTACCCATGATCTCAGTCCAACCCGCGATGCTCGTAGAGTCTGGCACGGACCGCTCTGCGCGCCGAAAGGTGTGAACTCATGGGCGGCGGCTCGGGCGTTCGTTCCAGCGGTGGGTCGTCCATTCTCCCTTGTGCGCGATGCGACCATGCAGGCCGCGTTCGTCGGGCAGCGCGCGGGTGGTGTCCGAGTCGTAGCCGGCATGCAGGTGCACAGTGATGTCCTCTGGTAGCGGCACGAGGTCGTTCAGACGGTCCAGGGTCGGCCCGAGCGGCGGGGAGTCACGGCGCTTCGCTCCGGCCAGGACCCTGCCGAGCGGGATTCCGTGTTTATCCGTCATGCCGGAGCGTTTCAGGCCCGTTTGCCGCGGTCGACCGGTGAGCGTCCGGTGACCTCGCCGCCCCCGGGTGCCGCGCCACCTGGACCCGGTGACCTCGTCCAGCACCACGGCCGTGAGGCAGAGCGCCACCTTCACGATCGTCCCCGGCCTGGCCGACCCCAACTGCTACTCCTTCCGCGACTCCACCGGCCGCTATCTGCGGCACTACGCGTGGGAACTCCGCGTGGACCCCTGCCAGGACACGGCGACCTTCCGCGCCGACGCTCGTTCACGGCCGTCGGCCCCTGGGCGTGAGACGGCCGCTGTTTGCTTCATGAAAGTGCGATGAAAGTGGGAGCGCCACTCTTAATAGCAAGCCACCGGATGTCGGGCCCCTGCCCGACGCGGGCCGGTGGCGACAGGGGGATGCCGGGCCGGCGCCCGCCGCTGCCGGCCCGGCACGAAACCTTCCCCGGCGATCCCGTCGCCGAGAGAACAGAGTGAGCCATGCGCAGCAACCCAGCCCTGTGCGCTCTCCGCGCGTTCCCGGCAGGGGGCCGGCCGCCGCGGCGGCCGCATCTCGTCGGGCCGGGGGAGCGCCGGCCCCGGGCGCATGAGCGGAACGGGGGAGCGGCGCGGTTGCTTCAGGTGTCCGTGCTGGGGCCGTTGGAGGTCGTCGTCGACGGGCGCCCGGTGCCCATCACGGCGCGGCGAGCGGCGCGGTTGCTGGCGGCGCTGGTGCTGGCCGGCGGCAAGCCGGTCGGGGTCGGCCGGTTGATCGAGTGCGTGTGGGGGGACCGTTCGCCGCCCACCGCGGAGGCGCAGTTGCAGACGGTCGTCTGGCGGCTGCGCCTGGTGCTGGCCGAGGTCGGGGTGCCGGGGGGCACCATCCGGCGCACGGCCGGCGGCTATCTGCTTCCGGAAGCCGCCTTCACCACCGACCTCGGCCGGTTCCGCGCCGAGGTGGCCGCCGCCCGTGCCGAACTCGGCGCGAACCGGCCGGACTCGGCCGCGGCCGTCCTGCGGTCGGCGCTCGCCCGGTGGCGGGCGCCCGCGCTGCTCGGCATCGGCGGCGGGGCGCTGGCCACGACGGCGGAGCGGCTGGAGGAGGAGCGCCAGGGCGTGCTCGAACAACGCCTCCGGCTGGAGGTGTTGTGCGGCCGGCACCGGGCCGTTGTGGCGGAGCTGCGTGAACAGGTGGACCAGCACCCGCTCCGGGAGTCCCTGGCCTGCACGCTGGCGATGGCACTGTACCGCTCGGGGCGGGTGGGCGACGCCCTCGGCGTGATACGGCGGGCCCGGGCTCGTCTCCGCGACGACCTGGGCATGGACCCCGGCCGCGAACTGCCCGCGGTGGAGCGGGCGATCCTGCGGCAGAGCACCGGCTTCACGGCCGCCGAGTGCCGGGCGGAGCTCCGCCAGATTCAGCGCGCCCTGGAGGGCTGAGGCCGGGGCGGCAAACTCGCTTTCGCGCCCGGCCGACGGCGGGCTAGGGTGCGGGCGGCGAGAGACCCACGAGGAGCTGAGGAATGGTCGGTAGTCCGAGCGCGCGTTGACGTCGTAGGCCGTCGTCGGCCAGTCATCGCGTGCTGCCCTTGATACCGCGGCACAGCGAGCCTTCCCTCGCCCGAACCGCCCCCGCGCCTGTCGTGCGCCGGGCGGCGGGCCTCGTTCGTCGGCAGTTCAAGGGGTCCCCGTGCCGTCCGTTTCCTCCTCCGTGTCCGATTCCGGGCAATCCGTTCCGCCGAGCCTGTGGCGGGACCGCGACTTCCGCAGGCTCTGGCTGGGCCAGACCGCCTCCCAGCTCGGCGAACACGCGAGCCTGGTCATCCTGCCGCTCTTCGCCGTCCTGACGCTCGGCGTCGGCGCGGGTGAGCTGGGCGTTCTCCGAGCGGTGGGGCAGGCGCCGATCCTGTTGCTGGCGCTCCTCGCCGGCGCGTGGGTGGACAGGTGGCGGGCCCGCACGGTGATGGTGGTGACGGACGCCGGCCGCGCGCTGGCACTGGGCGCCACCGCCGTGGCCGGCCTCCTGGGCTGGCTGGGCCTGCCCGCGCTGCTCGTGGTCGCCTTCGCCGTCGGGGCGCTGTCGGTGTTCTTCGACGTGGCCTACCAGACGTCTCTTGTGCGGCTGGTGCGACGCGATCAACTGGTGCCGGGCAACAGCGCGTTGGAGGGCAGCCGGTCCGCCGCCCAGATCGGCGGCCCGGCGCTCGGCGGTACGCTCGTTTCCGCGCTGTCGGCGCCGGCCGCCGCGGCCTCCGGCGCGCTGTTCTTCGCGCTGTCGTTCCTGTCGATCCGCGGGATCCGCCGCCGCGAGTCGGTCCCGGAGCGCTCGGAACGCCCCCCGCGAGTGGGGCGGCGGATCCGGGAGGGCCTTCGCTTCGTCGCCGGCGACGCGTCGCTGCGGACGGTGTGCCTGGCCTCGGCCGCCTTCCAGTTCTTCCTGGCGGCCACGATGACGATCTATCTGCTGTTCCTGCCGCGCGAACTCCACCTGTCCGGCACCGCCATCGGGCTGGCCCTGGCGGCGACGGGCCCCGGCGCGCTCCTGGGCTCGCTGCTGGCCGCCCGCCTGCCGCACCGGTTGGGCTACGGCACGGTCCTCGTGTCCGCGGCGGCGATCGGCGACGGCGTGATGCTGTGCGTGCCCGCGCTGCACGGCCCCGCCACGGTGACGGTTCCCGCGCTGCTGGCGATCAACTTCGTGTTCGGCGCCTTCGGCCAGTTGGTGAACGTCACGGTGATGGCCGTCCGCCAGGCCGTCACCCCGGACGGCATGCAGGCCCGCGCGGCGGCGACGATCACGTTCACCGGCATGGGCCTGACCCCATTGGGCTCCCTCCTCGGCGGCTTCCTCGCGACGGCGTGGGGCCTGCGCGCCGGCCTCCTGGTAACGGCCGCGGGCATGCTGCTGTCCCCACTGCTCATGGCCCTCTCACCCCTGGCCCGCCTGGGCCGAACGCTCCCGGCCGCACCTTGACCGGGCCGCGAGTTGGCGTGGACCATCGTGCGAGCGGGACCGAGGGGGTGGGCCGGTGCGACCAGCGCTGCTGGTGGATGTGGACGGACCGCTGAACCCGTACGCGGCGAAGCCGCACCGCAGGCCCCAGGGCTACCGGACACACCGTCTGCTCACACCTCGATGGGAGGCCGCCGAGCGGCGGCGGCTGACCGCGTGGGGACGGCCGGACCAGCCCGTGAAACCGCTGCGGATCTGGCTCAACCCGGACCACGGGCCGGCGCTGGCCGCGCTGCCCTTCGACCTGGTCTGGGCGACGACGTGGGAGGAAGAGGCCAACGCCTTTATCACGCCGCTGCTGGGACTCCCCGTTCTGCCCTTCATCCCATGGCCCTCGCCACGGCCCGACACTGAGGGCGGCGTGTTCTGGAAGACCCCGGAGATCGTCGCGTGGGCCAGGGGCCGCGCCTTCGCCTGGGTCGACGACGAGATCACCGACGCCGATCGCGCGTGGGTGAAGGCCCGCCATGGCGGGCCCGCCCTGCTGTGCCGGGTGGATCCCCGCACCGGGCTGACCGCGGATGATTTCGCCGCGCTGAGGGAATGGGCGGCGGGCCGGGACTGACCCCCGGCCCGCCGTTGGCCCGAACGGCTCACCTCGGGAATAGGCCGCCCCCGGCCGGGACTTGAATCCCGGCATGACCGCCACACCCTTCAACCCGCGCGCGCTTCTCGCCGAGAGCCGGCTGGGCGTACTCGCGACAATCAAGTCGGACGGCCGGCCGCAGCTTTCGCCCGTCATGCCCTTCTACGACCAGGAGGCCGGCGTCATCCTCGTGTCCACGAGCGACGGGACCGCCAAGACGGCCAATCTGCGGCGGGATCCGCGGGCCGCGCTGGAGGTCACCGGGCCGGACGGGATGGCGTGGGCCACCGCCGAGGGCACCGTGACGCTCACCGGGCCGGGGACCGACCCTGAGGGGCCCGAGGTACAGGCGCTCGTGGACTACTACCGCGCCGCCGCCGGGGAGCACCCGGACTGGGACGAGTACCGGTCGGTGATGGTCTCCGACCGCCGGGTGCTCATCACCCTGACGGTCGACCACGTGTACGGCGCCAGGATCGGCTGACGGCGCGTTCATGTCCCGGGCCGCAGAGCGCGGTTGACGGCGGACAGCAGCGCGTGGACCGACGCGGTCGGGGCCGAGCCGGCTCCCCAGCGGGTGATGCCGTTCACCCGGCACTGGACGTAGGCGGCGGCCGAGTCCTCGGTGTGGCCGAGGACTTCGGCGGTGACGCCGACCGCGGTGAGCGCGTCGGCGAACGCGGACAGCGGCCCGTCTCCGGTGCCCAGGCACGCGTGCTCCCGCCCGTCGGCGTCACGCACCGTGGAGGTGAACCGGTGCTCGCCGGGGGCCGGTTCCTCCGCGCTCCAGGAGACCAGGGTGAGCGGGCCGGCCAGGGCCGGGGCCAGATAGGTGGCGTGGAAGAGCTCCCACAGCTCACCGGGGGACAGCTCCCGTCCGGTGGAGTCCGTGACGTCCTGCACGGCGCGGGAGAAGTCCGGGCGCATGGCCGGGGGCAGGTCCACGCCGTGGTGGGTGCGCAGGAGGTGGGCGATACCGCCCTTGCCGGACTGGGAGTTGATCCGGATGACCGCCTCGTAGGTGCGGCCGATGTCGCGCGGGTCGATGGGCAGATACGGCACCGCCCACGGCGCCTCCTCGACGGGAAGGCCCAACTCGGCGGCCTGCTTGGCGTGTTGTGCCATCCCCTTGGCGATGGCGTCCTGGTGCGTGCCGGAGAACGCCGTGTGCACCAGGTCCCCGCCATAGGGGTGGCGCAAGTGGACGGGCAGCCGGTTGCAGTGCTCCACGACCTCGCGCACCGCGTCGATGTCGGAGAGGTCGATCATCGGGTTCACGCCTTGCGTGTACAGGTTCAGGGCCAGGGTCACCAGGTCGACGTTCCCGGTGCGCTCGCCGTTGCCGAACAGGCAGCCCTCCACCCGCTGCGCGCCCGCCAGGACGGCGAGTTCGGCGCAGGCCGCGCCGGTGCCGCGGTCGTTGTGCGGGTGGACCGACAGGATCACGGAGTCGCGGCGTGCCAGGTGGCGGTGCATGTACTCGATCTGGTCCGCGTACACGTTGGGCGTGGCGATCTCCACGGTCGCCGGCAGGTTGTGCACCACCGGCCGGTCCGGGCTCGCGTCCCACAGCTCGGTCAGGCCGTCGCACACCTCCAGGACGAAGTCCGGTTCCGTGAGGTTGAAGACCTCCGGGGAGAACTCGAACCGGATGTCGGAACGCGGCCGTTGATCGGCTCGCCGCAGCAGGTGGGTGGCGGCGTCCCGGATGAGTTCGTGGACTTCGTGGCGCGAGCGGTTCAGGACGACGTCCCGCCAGGTGGGCGCGGTCGCCGTGTAGAGGTGGACCAGGGTGCGGGGGAGCCCTTCGACGGAGGCCATGGTCCGGTCGATCAGGTCCGGGCGGGCGGGCGTGAAGACGGAGATGGTCACGTCGTCGGGGACGGCGTCGCTGTCGACCAGGTGGCGGATGAAGTCGAAGTCGGTCCGGCTGGCCGAGGGGTAGCCGGCCTCGATCTCCTTGAAGCCCATGGCGACCAGGAGGTCGAACATCCGGCGCTTGCGCGCGGTGTCCATCGGTTCGGCCAGCGCCTGGTTGCCGTCGCGCAGGTCGACCGGCACCCACAGCGGGGCCCGCTCGATGCGGCGCGCCGGCCAGGTCCGGTCCGGCAGGGGAGGCAGGGCGACCCGCTCGTGCGCGGGCCGGTAGCGGTGGTGCGGCATCGCGCCGGGGCGCTGGGGGTTCCAGCGGGGCGCGTCCGCCGGGATGGCGCCGCGGGGGGTGCGCAGGGTGGGAAATGCCGTGCTGGGGTTGGGGGAAGCCATGAGTCGCGGAACTTCTCTCGGTCGGTCAACGGGGACCGGCGCAGCCCGACACCCGCCGCGGGGTGCCGGTCGTGTCAGACCCCGCGGCGGCAGTCGAGAAGAAGAAGCCCGTGCAGTGGCATGCGGGGTACGGTAGTCGCATCCAACTCCTCAGACAACCTGATAAGTCCGGAGGTCACTTCCCATGCCGCTCGATGCCCTGCGGCCGTCCCCTCTCGTCGAGCAGGCCACCGAGCGCCTGCGCGAGCAGATCACCGGCGGCACGTGGGCGGTGGGAACGAAGCTCCCCGGTGAGACCACCCTGGCCGCGTCCCTCGGCGTGGGCCGCTCGACCGTCCGCGAGGCGCTGCGCGCACTGGTCGGCGCCGGCCTGGTGCGGGCGCGCCAGGGCGCCGGTGTCTTCGTCGTCGCGACCGAGCCCCGGGAGGACTGGGCCGCCCAGCTCCGCCGGGCGGCCATCACCGATGTCTACGAAGTCCGCGTGCTGGTCGAGGTGGAGGCCGCGTGCCTGGCCGCACGGCGCCGCACCGACGACGACATCGCCGCGCTCCACGAGGCGCTGGCCGGGCGCCGCGCCGCCGCGGACGCCGACGACGCCGCGTTCGTCGACGCCGACATCGCCCTGCACACGACCGTGGTCGCCGCCGCGCACAACCCCGTGCTCACCGGCCTGTTCGGTGAGTTCGTCCCCGCGCTGCGGCGCGGACTGCTCGACCTGGTCGCGATGCTCGACCTGCGCGCCACGCACCCCGGCCACGGCGACGAGGGGCACGCCGCGCTGGTGCACGCCGTCGTGAGCGGCGACGCCGAGGCGGCCGGCGAGACCCTGCGGAACGAACTCGGGCAGACGCTCGCCCTGCTCCACTCCCTCTGACGCCCCGGACCCGCGTCGCCGACGCCCGGTCAGCCCGTTGCCGTGGGCACTTCGGGCGGCTGGGGATCGTAGTTCTCCACGGCGCCGAGGTTGGCCTCGACGGCCGCCGCCCAGGAGCCGTCCTCGATCATCCGGGCGATCGCCGCGTTGATGGCGTCGCGCAGTTCCGTCTCGCCCTGGGGCAGCCCGACGCCGTAGTCGTACTCGGTGCTGAGCCTCAGTTCGGCCAGCCGGTAGCGGTCGGGGTGCCCGCTCTGGGAGGCGTATCCGGCGAGGAGGGCGTCGTCGGTGGTCAGGGCGTCGACCCCGCCGTACCGCAGGGCACCCAGGCATTCCGCATAAGACGGGCGCTCCGTGATGTCCACGTCCGGGGCCAGGCCGTTCTGCACGACCTGGGCCGGGGTGCTGCCGGTGACCGAGCACAGCGTCAGGTCGTTGATCTCCGCGATGTTGTTGACCTCGTCATCGGCGCGGATCAACAGGTCCTGGTGGGTGGAGAGATAGGGCCCGGCGAAGTCGACGCGGGTGTCCCGGTCCTCGGTGATCTGATAGCTGGCGACGAGGAAGTCGACCCGGCCGTGCGTCAGGAGGTTCTCCCGCTCGATGCTGGGCGCCTCCACCCACGTGATGTCCTGCTCCTCGACGCCGAGTTCGCGGGCGATGTACCGGGCGACCTCGACGTCGAAGCCCGTGTGGTCGCCCTCGGGGGTGAGCAGGCCCATGCCCGGCTCGTCGAACTTGATGCCGATGGTCAGGCTGTCCCGTCCGCCGTCGTCACCGTTGTCACCGTCGGACCCGGCATCGGATCCCGACTCGTCGGGGGAGTCGCTCACCGAATCCGAGGGCGAGTCGCCGGCCGTCGCGTCGTCACCGCCCTCCGGCAGCAGCCACACCACCGTCGCCACCGCGAGCCCGCCGACGGCCAGGGCGGCCGTGGCCACCAGCGGGGCCCGGCGCCGGGGCGCGGCCGGGGGCGTGGGCGGCGGGGTCGTCGCGGCCAGCCGCTGGTACGCCGGGAGTGCCGCCAGCGCGTGGGTGACGCCGCACCGCCGGACGATCTCCCGCGGCTCGGGCCGCGCCGCCGGGTCGCGGGCGACGCACTGCCGTATGAGCGCGGCGAGACCGGGCTCCACGCCGTCGACGTCGATCTCGCCGTGCACGACGCGATAGCTGACGGCCGCCCACTCCCCGCCGCCGTACGGCGCGCGGCCGGTCGCCGCGGCGGCCATGGTCGCGCCGAGCGCGAACACGTCCGCCGCCGGGCCCGCCCCGCCGCCCAGCAGCACCTCGGGGGCGGTGTAGCCGACGGTGCCGGGCGTCTGGCCGGTGCGGGTGAGCTGTGTGTGCTCAGCGGCCCGTGCGATCCCGAAGTCGATCAACTGCGGCCCGCCCGGGCCCAGGACGACGTTGTGCGGCTTCACGTCGCGGTGCACCACCCCATGCGCGTGCACCGCCGCCAGCGCCTCGGCCAGCGCCGCGAACAGCCCGGTGCACAAGGCCGGTTCGAGGGGCGCGCCGCGCGCCGCGGCGAGCAGCGTCGGGCCCGGCACGAACTCCGTGGCCAGCCAGTACGGTGGCGCGTCGAGGGCGGCGTCGACCAGGCGCGCGGTGTACGGGCTGCGCACCGCGCGCACCGTCGCGACCTCGCGCCGGAACCGGGCCAGGGCGTCGGCGTCGTCCGCGAAGTCCTCGCGGATCACCTTGATCGCCACCTGCATCCCGCCCGGCGACCGCCCCAGATACACCCGCCCCATGCCGCCGCTGCCCAGCCGGGCCAGCAGCGTGAACTCCCCCATGCGCTTCGGGTCTTGGCTCCTCAGTGGCTCCACGCCACCACTCTGGCAGACAGCCGTGCCACGAGGCAGTCAGGCACCCGCGATCAACCGGCCGCGGGCCGCCGGCGCCGGTCACCGCGTCGGGGCCGACGACCCCGACGCGGTGACACTCGCCGGCCGGCGGGAGGTCAGGCCTTGTTCTCGCCGGTATTGAACGCCGCCAACTGCTTCCGCGTCTGCGGCGCCAGTCGGTAGTACGACCCCACCTTGTAGTACTCACCGCCGGGCGAGCACGCGATGCCGTAGATGAGCACGCGCTTGCCGGGGTAGTCGTACGCGGCGTTATTGACGAACTGCTCAACTCCCGGTTCGAGTTCGGCGGGCAGGGTGATCAGCTCGGGGCTCGGCGGAGTCGCGAAGCAGATCCGCGAGATGTCCGGGGAATCCCAGTTGACGGTGACGTAGATGGAGAACGACTTCCGGATGATCTCCATCGTCTGCTCGCCCACCTCCGGCAGCCCGATCTCACGAAGCAACGACTGGAGGTTCTTCGGCTCAAGGCATTCGGCGGAGAGCTTGCCGAAGTACAGATTCACCGTTTTGCTCTGGTAGTCGATCGTGGTCATCGTCACATTGTTGGCCTCCAGGCCATGGCCGGCGAAAAGGTCGCCGTTCTTGGCCACGGCGCGCGGCATGGACGGGATGTCGGCGAGCTTGGACGCCGACGGCATGTCATCAAGGAGAAAGTAGGAATAGATCTTCTTGAAGCCGCCGATGACTCCGCAGTCCACGGCGTAACCGCGAACGGGGAAGCGGTCCACGATGTCCGAGAGCAGGGAGCCGACGGGGTGGTCCGTCTCCGTGACAAAGCCGTTCGACAGGGCGACGGCGTGTGGATCGCCGTTCCCCGGAGGCACCGTGATGGTGTAGTCGAGCTCTCCCGCGTGGGCCTTGTCGGTCGCCACGCTGATGGAAATAACGGCCTCCGGGAGCCCGTCCTTGTACGCGTCCACGATCGGCCAGATATTGTCGCGCGAGCACGGCACACCCACCAGCCGAGCCGATTCCTCAATGGCCGAGTATACGTTTTCTACCTCATTGGCTCCGGACATGGGTCCTCCAAGTAACAAATAAGAGGGCGCCGTCAGCCCTGCTTGCTGACCACTATTTCGAGGGTGACCTTGACCTTGTCGCTGACCACGACCCGCAGCGGCCCGACCACGCCGAACGCCTTGCGGCTGACCTCGGTGTGGGCCGTGACCCGCTCCAGCGGCTCGCCGGCGACGCTGTCGAGATCCACGGTCAGCGTCACCGGGTGGGTGACCCCGCGAACGGTCAGGTCGCCGTCCACGAAGAGGCCGCCCCCGTCGGCCCGTATCCCCGTCGAGGTGAACGTCATCGTGGGGTGCTCCTCGACGCTCAGGAGCTCGGGCTTGCGGAGGTGCGTGTCGCGGCGCTCGTTCCTGGTGTCCACCGACGCGGTCTTGATGACCGTGCTCACCGTCGAGTCCAGCGGGTTTTCCGCGGTCACGATCGTGCCCTCGAAGTCGGTGAAGCGACCTCGGGTGGCGACGCCGAATTGCCGGATCTGGAAGGACACGTTGGAGCGGGCGGTGTCGATCACCCAAGTGCCGGCGGCGTAACCGGGAATGTCGACCTGCGTGGCCATGGTGATGGGTGCTCCTTGTGGTGAATGGGACGTGGGCTGCCGTCGCATCCTCCCACCCAAGTCCCGGCACCGGCAACGGAACATGTCAACTGTTTCGGCGGCCAGACAGGCTCATATCCCCATCTGCTGAGGCAGATTGACGGAAAGTCACCTGACTCGCCGCAGCCCGTTCACCGTCCGCGGCCGGAGCTTCTCGGGGTTGCGCACCGACCAGATGCGCGCGATCCGGTCGCCCGCGACGTCGAACGCGATCACCGTCACGGTGACGCCGTCCTGCTGGGCCACCAGACCGGGCTGGCCGTTGACCGTGCGCTCCAGGAACGTCATGTCGGGCACCCGGCGGGCGACGTCGACGAAGACGCGCGCGACCTGCTCATCTCCAACGATGGGGTCGAGCACGGCGCCGACGAGGCCGCCGCCGTCGGCGATCGCCGTGACGCGCGGGTCGAGGATGCCGACGAGGGCGTCGATGTCCTTGGCCTCCCACGCCTGCTTGAAGTCCCTCACGACATCGGCGCGTTGGGCCGCCGCAGTGGCGGGGGTCCCGGACGCGCGCAGGCGCCGGCGGGCGGAGGTGGCCAACTGGCGGCACGCCGCGGGCGAACGGCCCACGATCTCGGCCACCTCGGGGAAGGAGTAGCGGAAGATGTCGTGCAGGATGAACGCGACGCGCTCGGCCGGGGTCATCGATTCGAGCAGGACGAGAAAGGCCATGTTGACCGACTCGTCGACGGTGACGCGTTCCGCCGGGTCGTCGGTGCTGCCGTGGGGCAACTCACTGGGCTCGGGCAGCGGCTCCGGGATCCATTCGCCGACGTAGCGCTCCCGCCGGGCCCGGGCCGAGCGGAGCAGATGCGGCCGGCCACCTTCGCCAGCCAGCGGCCGGGTGAATCGATCGCTTTCCGCTGCTTTGGGGACATGGCGTACCAGCGGGCATACGTCTCCTGCACGACGTCCTCGGCGTCGGCCAGCGAGCCCAGCAGCCGGTACCCGAGGTTGATGAGCTGACGCCGCTCGCTCATGATCGCGCTCAGGCCCGGGTCGGGCCGGCCGTCCCCCGGCTCGTTCCACGTGGTCATGGTTGTCGCCAACTCCCTCGATCGCGTCCGCCCTCGTCAGCTCGACGAGACAGCGCACCGAACTGTGAGGTCCAGCATGCGGGAGAGGCGGGGACGGCCGGCCGCCGCGGCCGGGATCAGCCGTTCATCGCGGTGAGCAGCAGCGACAGGTCGTTGACCATCTCCTCCTCGGTCAGCGCGCGGGTGTTGAAGTCACCGGCGTTGAAGAAGCCGCCGTAGGTGATGCTGATGTAGTAGTCGCCGACCACATAGCCGGCGTCCAACTGACCGTGGCCCCCGCCGTCGTCCTCGTAGATCAGGTAGCCCGAGGTACCAGCCGGCAGCGCGTAGAGCGGGCCCGCGCCCTCCGCTTCCCCGAGACGGTCCATGGTGGATCGCAGGTCGTACCCGAGTTCCCCCGCGGGGTACATGACGTCGGGGTCGGTCTCGGAGTAGTCCTCCACGGTCACCCGGATGTTGCGGATGCCGGTGTTGTCGATCCCGTAGGCGGCGTCCGACGGCTCGTAGACGCAGCTCGTGCTCGGGATGGTCGTCTCGGGACCGTCGTCGACGGTGGTGCCCTTCACCTTGACGTCGAGCTGCTCGGTCGCCGCCGCGGTCACGGCGGCGCAGCGCTCCTCGCCGGAGCCCTCCATCGGCAGCATGGGCTCCCCGAAGTCCTCAAGGCCCGCGTACTCCTGGGCGGCCGACTCGCTGAGCTGCGGTTCGCCGGCCGAGTCGTCGCCGCCGAGCGACTTCACGATGTCGGTGATCTCCCGGAAGGTGACCTCCTCGGTCAGGGGCTCGTTCGCGCCGTCGGGGTGCACGATCCAGCCGTAGACGAGGACGTAGAAGGTGGTCTCCCCCTGCCGGAACGAGGCGGAACCGTCGCCTCGTTCCATGCCCGCGGCCAGATTCCGGTTGTGGATGATCCACCCTTCCTCGCCGACCGGGAACTCGTACAGCGGGCCGTACTCCAGGTCCGCGAACCTGTTGGAGCCGGGGAAGAACGCGTCGTAGGCCGGTTCCGCGGCATCCCCGACCGACATGTACACGTTGGCCGAGAAGTGGTACGTGCCGTCCTCGATCGAGCTGGTCGCCGGGGTGGCGTACCAGCAGTCGATGCCGCCGTCCTTCGCACGCGCGCTCTGGAACTCGTAGTTGCGGGCGACCATGATCTCCGAGACCGCCGCACACGCGGCGTCGGGCCCCGCGGCGTAGTCGAGCGCTTGCGCGTCGGGGAACTCCATCGGCTCCAGGGTCGGGTGCGGGGTCAGTTGCACCTCGTCCCCCGAGCCCCCTCCGTCCCCGTCGCCGCCCCCGCCGAGGAACAGCACGGCTCCCACACCCGCGGCGAGTACGGCCAGCACGGCGACGATCGCGATCAGGGCCCTCGACTGCTTCGGACCGCGGGGCGGGTGACCGCCGGGCGGCGGGCCGGGGTATGCCCCGGGCGACTGGGACGGCCCTCCGTAGTGGTACGGGGGTGGCTGAGGGGAGGGCTGGGGATACTGGTTGCTGTGGGACATGCCTGCGCGTGCTCGCTCTCGACGTTCGCCGCAACCGGCACAGGGCACCTGCTGTGCGTCCGTCCGATGCCGGTTCCTCCGGGGAAGGCTCGCGGCGGCGCTTTCATGTCGCTTTCAAGTTGTCGCTCCGGCGGCGCGGCCGTAGGGTCACCGGCATGTCTCTGCGACTCCGAATGCGTGAAGCCCTGCGCGAGGCGATGCGCGCCCGCGACAAGGCCGCGGTCAGCGCCCTGCGCTCAACGCTCGCCGCGGTGGACAACGCGGAGGCGGTGCCCGTGGACGCGGCCGCGCTGCGCGGCGTGGTTCTTGAGGAGTCGCCGGTCGGCGCCGGCGCCACCGAGGCGCCGCGGCGCGCGCTGAGCGAGTACGGCGTGGCGGACATCGTGCGCGCGGAAGCGGATGAACGACTCGCCGCCGCGGCGCAGTTGACGGCGCCCGCGCACGCCGACCGGGCGACGCAGCTCCGTGCGGAGGCCGCCGTACTGCTCGGGCTCCTCGACGGCCGGGGCACCGTCTAACGATCCGGTCCGCCGGACCGGGCGCGCGGAAGCAGCGGCACCAGCACCATCGCCGCCCCGGTGATCAGTCCCGCGGCGACGAACGCGTCCGCGTCCGGCACCGCGGCCCTGCCACAGGAACCCGCCCGCGGTCAGCAGGCCACCCACCACGGTGAGCGTCCGCCCGCCCAGGCGCGCCATGAGCGCCGGGGCGACCTGCGAGGCGGCGATCAGCACCACCGTGTGCGGCAGGAACGCCAGGCCGGTCACCAGGGCGCTGTAGTCCAGCACGGGCCCTGCCGGGGGCGGCGGTGGTACTGATCTCTGTCATGCCCGAATCCTCCGGCGGCGCCCCGCGCGGCGGATCGGGCGCCGGGCGGGCCCCGGTACCTCCTTCCGGCTCAGTGCTCCCGTCGCAGTCCCAGCCCACCCACCGGGAAACGACCGGCGGCCCCTCGACGCGGGTGAGCGCGCCGAGGAGCCGCCGGCCGTCAACTCCCGCCGGACCGCGGCCTACACCCGCGGGCCCCGCACGGTGATCTCGCTGACGCTGGTCCAGTCGTTCGCCGTGTTGCCATGGCCGACCAGCCGCACATAACGGGCCGAGCCGTGCGCGAAGTCGTACGACTCGAACCCGGCCGTCGCCCCGGAGCTGCGCCTGCCGGCCAGCGCCGTGGTCCAGACGGACCCGTCGGCGGACAGTTGCACGTCGAACGTGGTCACCCGCGCGTCGCCCCGGTGCCAGGCCACCGCGAGCGAGCCGACCGGTCGCGCCGAGCCGAGGTCGAGCCGAAGCCACACCCCGTCGCCCTCGGCGGACCAGCGGGTGGCCAGGTCGCCGTCGATCGCGTTCGCCGGGACGTTGCCGTCGTGATCGCTCGCCGTCGCCCCGGCCACCGGCAGCTCCGGCGCGGGCGGCGACTGGCCGTCGCCGCAGTCCGTCGGCACGACGGTGCTCGCGCCGAGCGTGGCGCCGGTGACCTCGTTGTCGTCGCACACCACGTTGGGCTCGGCGCAGCCGTCGTTGACCACGTCGAATCCCCAGCCGTCGGCCTGGTACGGCGCGACGCTGCCGGTGTTGGCCCGGAAGACGTTTCCGCAGCCCCAGCCCTCGACGCGCACGCGCGTCTTGTAGCCCGACATGTACGCCGCCGTGCCCTGGTTGCCGGCGATCAGGTAGCCGTTCCCCTTCGCGGACACCCAGCTCTCGCCGGAGTTGGCGCCGGTCTGGCCGGTGCCGTCGAAGGTGTTGCCGCTCACCTCGCCGCCGGTGGAGCCCTCCTTGATGTCCACGTGTTCGGCGGTCACGTTCGGGCCGAGCCGGTTGTTCAGGACCCGGTTCCGGTCGCTGGTGTCCGGGCCGCCGTCCCAGTGGTTCTGGGCCGACCCCAGGTAGATGGCCTCGCCGTAGTCCTCGGTGACCTGGCCGGTGTCGTGCACGAACGAGTCGCGCACCACGTTGTCCGAGCTCTCCTGCCGGAAGTGGATGCCTTCCTCGCCGATGTCGTACACCTCGATCCCGTCCAGCACATTGCCGGACGCGCCGGTGGCCATCACGCCCTTCTTCGCGTCGCGCACGGTGAACCCGGTGAGCCGCCAGTGGTCGGCCCGCAGGTCCACCCCGTAGCCGCTTCCGTTGTCGCCGCCGTCGACGATCGCGTCGGGCGAGCCGGTCAGCGTGATCGGCTCGGCCGCCGTTCCGCTGTTCGCGATGACGATGTTGTCGTACGTGCCGTCCGCCATCTCGATCGTGTCGCCCGGCTCCGCCTCGTCGATGGCGTCCTGGAGTCCGGCGGCCGTCGACACCCGGGTCACGCCCGGACCCTCGTCCGCCACCGCGACGGGCGCAAGTCCCAGGGTGAGCGCCGCCGCGACGACTCCCACGCGTATCGCGCGCATGGCGCTGCCCTCCATCAGGCGCCGTGGATGGTGGTCTCGCTGATGCTGGTCCAGTCGTTGTCCGTGTTGCCGTGGCCGACGATCCGCACATAACGGGCGGAAGCGTCGGGGAAGTCGTACGTCTCCGGTCCACTGGTGGTACCGCTGCTGCGCTGACCGGACCGCACGGTCGTCCAGGTGGTGCCGTCCTGGGAGAGCTGGATGTCGAAGGTCTGGACGCGCGTGTCGCCCCGGTGCCAGGCGAGGGACACCGCGCCCACGGTGTGGACGGCGCCGAGGTCGTAGCGGATCCAGACGTCGTCGCCCTCGGCGGACCAGCGGGTGGCCAGGTCGCCGTCGATGGTGTTCGCCGGGACGTTCCCGTCGTGATCGCTCGCCGTCACGCCGGCCACGGGCAGCTCCGCCTCGCCCGGATCACCGGGGTCGCCGGGGTCCCCCGGGTCACCGGGGTCGTCCGGGTCCTCCGAATCGCCCGCGCCGGGACCGACGTCGGCCGCGGTGAGCGGGCCACGGGCCGGCTCACCGGCGGAGTACTCGTCGGCACCGGTGTCCGGCGCCCCGGTCCTGCCCTGGCCGTCCATGTCGTCGGTGAGGAAGGCATAGCCGCCGGTGCCGGCGTCAACGGCCGGGCTGCCCGCGCCGATCCGGTGGACGGCGCCGTCCTCGACGAGCAGCGGATCGGTGACCCGAACGCCGTCGGCCGGCACGTCGCCGACCGTGGCCGAGCCGGTCGGCCAGGCGATGTTGCCCCCGTAGGTCATGTTCTCCGGCGTCATCAGCTCGTTGAACAGCTCCCCGTCGCCGCCGATCACCACGTTGTCCGCGATGACCGAATCGACCGGCGCCAGGTCGTAGTTGGCGCCGACCTCGATGTTGGAGACGTTGTTCACGAACGTGTTGTGCACGATCGTCGCCCGGTACACCCGCCAGTGCGCGCTCAGCGCGCCGGAGGTGTCCACGTCGCCGCCGTCCACCTGGAGCGCCGCGTCGTAGCCGGTCCCGGTCAGGCCCTCGAAGTAGTTGTTGTAGATGAGGTGGTCCTGGCCGTAGATCCGGATGCCTCCGGTGCCCGGCTTCCCGCCGCCGAGGAAGAAGTTGCCGTAGAACTGACCGCGGTTGCCGTGGCGCTGGGACAGCGTGCCCTGCGAGGTCAGGAACGTGTTGTACCGGACCACGTTCTCGTTGCTCTTGACCGAGACGATCTCCGGGTCACCGTCGCAGTTCTCGAACAGGTTGGATTCGATGACGGTGTGCCCGTCCGACTGGGAGATCGCGCTCTCGCCGACCCGGATCGCCTCCATCTCATTGGCCGCGCGCGGACCGATGTTCCGGAAGTGATTGTGGTCGATCAGGTCGTACTGGGACTGCTGGGACTCCGAGCCGTCGATGGTGATGAAGTTGCCCAGTTGGTGCTTCTCTTCGAAGAGGTTGTGATCGATCCGGTTATGGTGGCTGTTCTCGCCCTGGATGATCACCCACTTCAACGACTCCTCCTCGGTGAGCCGGAAGTGGTTGCGGGTCAGCCGGACATGGTGCGAGCTGGTGATCTTGAGCGTGTCGCTGTTCGTCCACTTGAGACCCTCGAACGTCACGTACGACGAGTTGAGGACCTCCAACTGGCCATCGGAGATGACCGCTTGGCCCCGGTTCTGGGCGGCGACGACGATCGGCGCCGACTCGGTGCCGTGCCGCCCGCTCATCTTGCCGATCTCGTATTCGCCGTCCGCCAGCACGATCCGGTCGCCCGCCTGGGCGCTCCCCATGGCCGCCGCCAGCTCGTCGGAGTCGCTGACGACGATCTCGGCCAGGGCATCGGCCTCGTCCGTGGCACCGGAGACGGCGACCGTGCCCGCGACGGCCGGGTTCGCCGTCAGGCCGAGCGCGAGCGCCGCCGCGACGACGGCCCCGCCGCGGATGGCGCGGTGGGAAGCGCGGTTGAGCAAGTGCATTGCCAGCCCCTCGTCTTCGTGGTGAGGTCCATCGGGTGATTTCTAGGGGCCCGGCACCGGGAGGGGTCCCGAGTGCCGCGGGATCCGGCCGGGCGGCATCGATGAATCGGCCGGTCTTTCGTTCCGGCGCCGGAGCCGGCCGCGCTACTCCCCCCGCCCCGTGACCCCTCCCGAAGCCGTGCCGCTACGGTCGCGCGCCGACGCCGCCTCCCGTGCCCCGGCGACGCTCCACGGCCGGGGCCGGGCAGGAGAGCTCGAACGAGGAGGGCAACACGCTGTGAGGGAAACCCACTTATCCCGTTTCACACCCTGGAGACGGCTGCCGTTGGCGGCCGCCGTCATCGCCGCGCTCGCGGCGACGCCGGCCGGGCCGGGGACCGCGCGGGCCGCCGGTGCGCAGATCACCCCGGGCGCCGGCGCCATCACCGCCAGCACCAGTGACGAGAACGAGCCGGCGAACGTCGTGGACCACGACTACACCACCCGGTGGTCCGGCGAGGGCGACGGCGCCTGGCTGCAACTGGACCTCGGCTCGGTCATGACCGTCAGCCACATCAAGCTCGCCGTGTACAAGGGCACCACCCGGCAGAACGTCTTCGAGCTCCAGTACTGGGACGGTTCGCGCTGGGTCACCGCCTACGACGGCGAGAGCAGCGGCACCACCACCGGCCTGGAGTCGTTCGGCTTCGACCCCGTCCAGACCTCCCGGGTCCGCTACCTCGGCCACGGCTACACCGGCGACGGCGAGGGCGACTGGAACAGCCTCACCGAGGTCGAGGTCTGGGGCGGCCCCGGCGACGGCGACCCCGGGGACCCGGGCGACCCCGGCGACCCGGAGCCGGGGTACGGCACCGATGGCAACGGCAACCCGAGGACCGACGACTGCACGGAGTTCGCCGACTCCGATCCCCAGCAGGCCGTTGACGACGCGTCCCCCGGCGATGTCATCTGCGTGCGGCCCGGGGACCACCGCGACTCGACGCTGACCGTCGACAAGGCGGTGACCGTACGCGCCAATGGCGTGGTGACACTGCGGAACATCGTGATCAGCGGAACGGGCGCGGTCGTTGACGGCTTCACGATCGTCGGGGACGCCCTGGACGACCCGTCGACGGGCATCAAGTTCTCCGGCAGCGGCCACCGGATCATCAACAACATGATCCGGGGAAAGCACATTCACTACGCCATCGCCTGTGATCCGGAGAATTGCGCCAGCGACGTACTGATCTCACGGAACACGGTCACCCGGACCAACAACTTCGGCGTCGTTCTCTGGGGCGGCGACAACATCGTCGTCGAGTGGAACAACATTTACGACCTGTGGTCGGACGACGGCAACGACGACGTCGACGGCATGCGCGTCTGGGGCAACGGCCACATCATCCGCAACAACTACATCCACGACCTGAACGTGAACAAGGGCGAGGGCGAGCCGCACGCCGACTGTCTCCAGACCTACCAGCACAGCAGCGAGACCAGGGAGTCCTCGGACGTCCTGGTGGAGAACAACTACTGCGTGCGCGTCTCCGGCCAGTGCCTGATCCTGCAGAACGGGCGCCGACCGGTCCCGGACATCCGCGACTTCACCTATCGCGGGAACGTCTGCGAATCCTTCGGCAGCCAGAACATCGAACTGGGCAGCATCGCAGGCAGCACCATCGAGAACAACATCCTGCTCGGCGGGGTCGACGGACACGTGGTCACCTTCCACAGCACCGTCGACGGGCTGGAAACCACCGGCGTCAGAATGCGTAACAACATTCTGGTCACCGCCGGCGGTTCCGTGTACGCCAGCGGCAGTCGGGACGCGCTGATCGACGACACGAGAAACATCCAACTGACCGACGAGTCCATTCACGACGACTGGCAGGAATTCGAGAACAATCCCGACGCTCCGGTGCCGGCGATCAACCCGGACGACTTCACCGCATTCCGGGACCGTGCCGACCTCGGTGCCGTCCTGGACCGGGGCGCCCCGCCCACCAGCCCGGACTTCACCGAGGACGTGGACGGCGCCGCCCGCGTTCAGGGAGCCGCGATCGACATCGGCCCGTTCGAGCTCGGCTGAGTTCACTGTCAGTGGCGGCTGCCATGCTGCTCCCATGGCTTACACCACCGCCGCCGACTACGCGTGGCTCACTGAGCAGTACGAGGATCTGCTGGAGGCGTACTGCGTCACCCTCGTCCAAGGGCTCGGCCCCGAGGAGCTGCTCACGGCACTCGGGGCCGAGCCCGCGGGGCGGATCACCGGCGTGTCCGGGCTGGCCGAGCCGTCGTTCGAACATGATCGGTCGTTCGTGAGGGTCGCAGCGGTCGATGACTGGTCGCTGATGGTCGAGTACAACGGCTATCTGGGCGTCACCGACAAGGCCATGCTCCCCGTGTCGCAGGGACGCACGGTGGTCTCGCACTTCCGCAACGTCAACGCGGTGGACCACTTCTGCTGGTACCGGGACGGCGCCGTACGCCTCCATTTCGAACCGCTCTTCGCCTACGACCGCGACGGCAGCCACCCGGACGAACTGCTCACCGAGATGCGGGACCTGGGCTTCGCCCTCAGCGATGAAGAAGAGCCGGACCCCGACCACACCGAGGCCGCGTTCGCTCTCGCCCACCGCATCACGGGCATACGTCTGACACCCGGGCTGTTCGCCTCCGCGGAGTTCCGGTGCGGCCTCGCGACGGTGCCCCGCTGACAGCGCCGGCCCCCGGCCGGTCGGCGATGACCACGCCGGTGGTCATCGACCGCCCGCTCTTCAACGACCGGGCCAGGTCGTTCCGGCCGTTACTCACGGTATCCGTCCGGGTCGCCGATCACCCCCGGAGTCGTCCCGCGTTCCCGCTTCTGGGGCGTGTCCGGCGAGCCACCGCGTGAGGTCCTCGGCTTGGCTCAGCTCTTCGGTGACGCGCCGGCGTTCGGCGTCGGTGAGGTGGATCCGTTCCAGCTCGCGGGCCCAGGTGCCGATGTTCTCTGGCTCGTTCAGGGCGGTGGCGAGTTCGATGAGGGCGGCCAGGGCCAGGGCCCGGTCAAGGGCCGGGGCGGTGTCGCCGTGCCGGCGCAGCGCGGAGGAGAGGGCGCGGAAGGCGGCCCGGTCGTCGTTCTTGAACTCGCGGAAGATACGGGCGTTGTCGAGTGCCCGGGCCAGGCCCGTCAGTTTCTTGGAGCCGCCGTATTCGAGCTCGTCGGGCTCGTCGCGCTGGATGAAGATGAGCGAGTTGCCGGACGGGTCGACCAGGGTGAACCGCGACTGGCCGGGGCGGAAGCGGGTGAGGCGCGGGAGCCCCTTGGCCAGCACCTTGCCGTAGGCGGCGCGCATGGCCCGGGTGAGGGCGGCGTGGTAGGGGGCGGCCTCGTCCACCATGACCAGACAGCCGCCGCCGTCCTCGCGGGCCGGGTCGTGTCCCTGGGGCGGCTTGCCGAAGTGGACCGCGAAACCGCTCCACTCCAGGGCGAGATAGAGGTACGGGCGGGTCTGCTGGTAGGTGACCTCGAATCCGAGCGCCTGGTAGAAGGCCAGCGTCTCCTCCACGTCCGCGCACGGCAGCACCGGAACGGTCGTCTCGTTCGCCCGTATCGTCGTTTCCGTCAACGGTCTCTCCGTCCCATCCCGGCTCGGGCATCGGTGCCCCAACGGGTGGGCGCCGAGCGAGAGTTCGACGGTACGACCGACCATTCCGGGTAGTCAAATTTTACTAGTCTCGAACCCCGGCTACCCGATGACCGCGGTGGCCTCCACCTCGACCAGCAGGTCGGGCTCCCCGAGCGCCGCCACGCCCAGCAGGGTGATCGGCTTGACCGGATCGACGCCCAGCTTCGCCGCCGCCCGGCCCACCCCCTCGCCGAGCAGGGGCATCTTCTCGGGGCTCCAGTCGACGACGTAGATGGTCAGCTTGGCCACGTCGTCGAAGGATCCGCCGATCCCGGCCAGCGCCGTGCCGATGTTGAGGTAGCACTGCTCGACCTGGGCGGCGAAGTCCCCCGTGCCGACCGGGCGGCCGCCGGCGTCCCGGGCGACCTGTCCCGCGAGGAAGACCAGCCTCGAACCGGTGGCGATCGACAACTGGCGGTAGACATCGGGCTTCGGCAGCCCTTCCGGGTTGACCAGGGTTACGGGCATGGCCCCTCCTCGGCGTTCATGGGCGACAGGATCGGCGTTCGGCGAAAGCATAGCGATGCTATGTATTGTGTCGCCATGGCGAGGACGAAGGATCCGGCGGTGCGCGCCCAACTGCTGGACCGGGCCGCGCACATGCTCCGGACCCGGCAACCGGTCACCCTACGGACGCTCGTCGCCGGGACCGGCGTGTCGACGATGGCCGTCTACACCTACTTCGGCGGCATGGACGGCCTGTGGCAGGCGCTGCGGCAGGAAGGCTTCACCCGCCTCGCCGCCAAGCTCGCGGCCGTCGCGATGACCAGGGACCCGGTGCGGGACCTGGCCGCCCTGGGGGCCGCCTACCTGTCCAACGCCCTGGAGAGCCCCGACCTCTACCGCGTCATGTTCGACGCCGACGTCGAACTGGAGGACGCCGCCGCCGCGGACGAGACTCTGCACTGCCTGGTCGACGCCGTGGAACGAGCCAGGACGGCCGGCCGCTTCCGCGACGACGTCGACCCTCTGGAGCTGGCGACACAGAGCTGGGCCATCGGCCATGGACTGGCCTCACTCGTCGCCACGGGCCCGTTGCCGCACCAAGCGCTCGGGCACGCCGTGCCCATGCTGACGGCGCTCTTCATCGCCGCCGGAGATGAACCCGGCATATGCCGCCGGTCGGTCGAGAGTGGCTGGGGGAGCGCTGCCATATTTCTCAACCGGAAGGGGCATGAAAAGGGCGGGGGTTGAGGGGGGAGCGCGATGGCGAGAGACACGGAGACGACGGTCCTGGTCCGGAACAAGATCCTTCGGATCGAGACGGTGGTGCCATCCCCCAAGGGTGTCGAAACCATGGCGTTTCCGGTGGACAACATCGCCCGGGTCGTGGTGTCGCCGCATGTTCCCGATCGCGGGAAGGCGTTTCTGCAATTCCTGGTCGCCATGACCATTCTGGGCTTATCGGCCGCCCTCGTGAACGCTGCCCTGGAGGACGAGAACGACGCCCCGGCGGGCGCGGTGACCGGCATCACCTACGCGGTGGCCGTGATTCTGACCATCCGGCTCCTGTCGGTCCTGGTCAGGCGCTCCTACTATGTGCTGCTCGTCGAGACGTCGGGGCCGCCCTTCGCCAGGCTGCACAGCCGGGACCAGCAACTGATCCGGCAGATCGGCGAGCAGATCATCGACGCGATCAACAATCCACAGGCCGCGTTCATGTACCGGATCGAGCATCTCCAGATCGGGGACACGATCAAGCTGATCGGTGGCAGCGGCAATACGGGGAAGGTGAGCAAATGAGTGGCGACATCCATTTCGGCGACAAGGTGATCATCAATGACGGGAGTGGTCACATCGGGAAGATCAGCTATCAGAACTCCGCGTCCGTCGATCAGCAGGCGGCTTTCCACGCGATGCTTCTGACGGCTCTCCGCACGGACGCCGAGACCGCACAGGGCGCGGAGGCGCACGCGGCCCGGGCCCATGCGGAAGACCTGGAGGAGGCCATCGCCGCCGAGGACCCGACGCGCGCCGACCGGATCATCGGCCGGGTCAACGCCCTTCTCGCGGCGGCCACTTCCGCCTTCGCGATGACCCGCGGGCTGCTGCCGCCCAACGGCTGAAGCGGCGGCGGCCGCGTGCGCCGTCGACCGTAATTCCCTTGCCGCCACTTCGTCCCCTCCTGTTACCCTCCCGGCAGTCGCTCGGGTCCGCCTTGTCCCGGGCCCAACGTTTCTCTTCCGCCCGGTGTCGGGGGCGGCGGCGAGGGCGCGTGTCCCGTCCCACCGCAGTCCTGGATGTCCCCTGGCGGACCACGGGTCGCACCTTTTCTGTCAGCGGTACTCAGGCGCCGGCGGCCCCGGGTGGTCCGCCCCGCCGGGCGGCGACGAAGGACACCCATGCCCCGAGCCGCCACCGGCTACCGTCCCCTGCTGCGCATCCCCGGCGCCGCCGCCTTCTTCCTCACCGCCGCCGTCGGCCGTGTCGGCATCGCCATGACCGGTCTCGGCCTGGTCTGGCTGCTGCACGCCCGCACCGGCTCCTACGCCACCGCCGGCCTCGGGAGCGCCGGATTCGCCCTCGCCGAGGCGCTGATCGGCCCCCAACTGGCGCGTCTGGTCGACCGGTTCGGCCAGACCCGCGTCCTGCCGTGCTGCCTCGTGGCCCATGGCGCCGCCATCGTCGGCGTCCTCGCGTCGACCACCCCGGCCGCGGCGGTCGTCGCCGCCACCTGCGCCGGGGCGGCCGTTCCCCAACTCGGCGCCCTGTCCGCGGCCCGCTGGGCCCACCTGCTGCGCGGCGAGCGCGCCGCGGAACTCCCCAGCGCCTTCGCCCTGGAATCGCTGGCCAATGCCACCGCCTTCCTCCTCGGGCCCGTCCTGGCCACCGCGCTCGGCGCGGTCGGCAACGCGGCCCTGGCCAGCGCCATCGCCGCGGCCCTGATCCTCGGCGGGGGAGCGGCGCTGGCCGCCCAGCGCCGCACCGCGCCGCCACCGTCCCCCACTCGCGGCTTCGCTCGAGCGGGGGGACCCCCATCGGCGGACGCCGAACGCGCGCACGGCGAACGGTCGTTGTCCCTGCTGCGGCCGGCCTTCCTGCTCCTGGCCCTGCTGAACCTGGCCATCGGGCTCTACTTCGGGACCATGGGCGTCTCGGTGACCGCCTTCGCGATCAGCCACGACATGCCCGGCGCGGCCACACCGATCATCGCCGCCGCCAGCCTCAGCGGACTGCTCTCCGGCTGGCTCTACGGGCTGTGCCGGCACCGCACCCGGGCGCGCCGCCAACTCGTCTTCGTCACCGCTTACTTGATGGGCACGGCGGTGCTGCTTCCGCTCGCTCCGTCCGCATTCTGGCTCGGCGCCGCCGCGGTGGTCACGGAGGCCGCGGTGCCGCCCACGCTCGTTCTGCTCAACGTCCTCACCGAGAAGGCCGTCCGCCCGGCCGCCCTCACTCAGGCGTTCACCTGGAACAACTCGGCCAGCGCGGCCGGTTCGGCACTGGCGGCGTCCCTGGCCGGACGCGCCGCCGACACCTGGGGCGCCTCAGCGGCGCTCGCCGGCGCGCCCCTGGCCGGGCTGGTCCTCGTCGTTCTCTCCCTCGTCCTCCACCGCGTGAAAACTGTTGCACTGGCGGGTCGTTGAGGGTCACTTCGCCAGGCGGGCCTGCCAGATCTCCTCGCTGGGCCACGCGTGGGCCCAGTCCGCCGACAGCTCCGGAAAGTGCCGGTCCGTGGGGTGGGGAGCCTGGATCTCGATCAGGTCCTCGACGACAAAGCCGTTGGACCGAAGCAGACGGAGCATCTCGCCATGCGGCAGCACGAACTCCACCCGCTCTCCCCAGTCCAGCCGGTTCAGCCCGAACTGCGGGCGCAGCAGGGTCGTGGACGCCCGGCCCTCGTGCGGTGCGCACATCGCGAACAGGGTCGAGTAGCGCATGAACACCAGCCGGCCGCCGGGCGCGAGAAGCCGGGCGGCCTCCGGGATCCACCGATACGGGTCGCACCACAACGAGGCCCCGTACTCGCTGATCGCCAGCTCGAACGTGCCGTCGTCATAAGGCACTTCCTCCGCGCTGCCGAGGACCAGGGGGAAGTCGAGGCCGAACTCCTCCTGCATCGCACGCGCGGTCGCGAGCTGCTTCTCCGAGAGATCGATCCCGACCGGACGGGCCCCGGCCCTGGCCAGCCACGCCGAAACGTAGGCGGTGCCGCAGCCGAGCTCGATCGCGCGCATCCCCGTCATGTCGTCGGGCAGCACCCGGACCTGCGACTCCGGGGTGGCCCACAGTCCCCAGCGCGGCTCCGGCTGCGACCAGTGACCGCGGGCGAGTGGCCCGTGCCACCCGGCCGCCTCGTCGTCCCAGTAACGCCGGTTCAGATCCACGTGGTCAGCAGCCATGGGGGCATTCGATCCAAGCTCGATGAGAGGCGGCAACGGAATATCCGGCCGCGAGAGCGAACGGAGAGAACGCCGGCGGGGCGGCGCACGCCGATGTGGTGTCGGTGTGCGCCGCCCTGGAGTGGGGCGAGTTGCCTGCCGCTACTTCGGGTCGCGGTTGAACAGCGAGGCGGACCAGAGGTAGCCGAGTGCGGCCAGCACCACGCACCAGCCCGCGGCGAGCCATCCGTTGTGGCCGATGTCGGTGCCGAGGAGGAGGCCGCGGAGGGTTTCGATGGCGGGGGTGAAGGGCTGGTATTCAGCGATGGGCTGGAACCAGCCGGGCATGGCGTCGATGGGGACGAAGGTGCTGGAGATGAGGGGCAGGAAGATCAGGGGGAGGGCGTTGTTGCTGGCGGCCTCGGCGTTGGGGCTGATCAGGCCCATGCCGGCGGCGATCCAGGTGAGCGCCATGGCGAAGAGCGCGAGCAGCGCGAACGCGGCCAGCCATTCCAGGGGGGTGGCATCCGTGGTGCGGAAGCCGATGGCGAGGGCGACGGCGCCGACGAAGACGACGCTGAGGACGCATTGGAGGACGCTGCCGAGGACGTGGCCGATGAGGATCGAGGGGCGGTGGATGGCCATGGTGCGGAAGCGGGCGATGATGCCTTCGGTCATGTCGTTGGAGACGGAGACCGCGGTGCCGACGGTGGTGGAGCCGATGGTCATCAGCAGCAGGCCGGGGACGAGGTAGGCGATGTAGTCGGAACGGTTCGCGTCGCCGCCGCCGATGCCCGCGCTCATCACGTCTCCGAAGATGTAGACGAAGAGCAGCAGCATCATGACCGGGGTGAGCAGCAGGTTCAGGGTGAGGGAGGGATAGCGCCGGGCGTGCAGCAGGTTGCGGCGCAGCATGGTGTTCGAGTCGCGCACGGCCAGGGACAGGGAGCTCATCGGGCGTTCTCCTTGGGCTGGTTGGGCACGGTGGCGGTGGCGGTGAGGGCGAAGAAGACGTCGTCGAGGTCGGGGGTGTGGACGGTGAGTTCGTCCGCCTCGATGTCGGCGGCGTCGAGCCAGTCGAGGATGGCGCGCAGTTCGCGCTGGGTGCCGTCGCTGGGGATCTGCAACGACAGCGACTCGTCGTCGCGGGTGGCGTCGCGCAGCGCGGAGGCGGCGGCCTCGTACGCCTGCGGGTCCTCGAAGCGCAGCCGCACATGTCCGCCGGGGATGAGCCGCTTCAGCTCCTCGGCGGTGCCCTCGGCGGCGATCTTGCCGTCGTTGAGCACCGCGATGCGGTCGGCGAGTTCGTCGGCCTCCTCCAGGTACTGGGTGGTGAGGAAAACGGTCACGCCGTCGGAGACGAGTTCGCGGATGATGCCCCACATGTTGTGGCGGGAGCGGGGGTCCAGGCCGGTGGTGGGCTCGTCGAGGAAGATGATCCGCGGGTTGCCGACCAGGGTCATGGCGATGTCGAGGCGCCGCTTCATGCCGCCCGAGTAGGTGGACGCCGGCTTCTTCGCGGCCTCCACCAGGTCGAAGCGCTCCAGCAGCTCGGCGGCGACCCGCTGTCCCTCCCGCCTGGACAGGTGGTGCAGGTCGGCCATGAGGAGCATGTTCTCCTCGCCCGTGATCATCCCGTCGACCGCGGAGAACTGCCCGGTGACACCGATCGCCGTCCGCACCCCGTCCGGGGACGTGGCGATGTCATGGCCGGCGACCTGGGCCTGCCCGCCGTCGGCGCTGATCAGCGTGGAGAGGATCTTGACGGCGGTGGTCTTGCCGGCTCCGTTCGGGCCGAGCAGCGCGAACACGGACCCGGCCGGGATGCGCAGATCGATGCCGTCCAGGACGGTCTTGTCGCCATAGGACTTGCGCAGCCCGACGGCGGAGACGGCGGCCGGCGCGGGGTGCCCGCCGCTTTGGCTGGGCGTGAGCATGACAGGAGAAGGCATGGAGTCTTCCTGTTCGAGGGCTGAAGTAACCGAGATAGCGGGGGAGTTGGCGGGGCCGGTGCTCAGGGCCGGGCGCGGCGCACGTCGATGTTGCCGTAGCGCGTCCGGGCGCGGATCTCGACGGTGTCCGCGGTCCTCTCCGGAGTCTCGGACGCGGTGAGCGTGTTGCGCACCTGGCCGGCGCGGGAGCTGACGTCGAGCCAGGCGGCCGTGCCCTCGCGGACGCCGACCTCAATGGCGCCGTGCGAGGTCTCCAACTGGACGGTGCCACGGGCCACTTCGCCCACGCGCAGGGTGCCGTGCGCAGTGGTGGCGGCGACCGAGTCCTCGGCGCGTGCGATGTCGATGTCGCCGTTGGCGCCGCTCACCCGCAGCTCGCCGGTCGCGGCGCCGACGGTCGTGGTGCCGTGCGAGTTCTTCAGGACGGCCGGGCCGTCGACGTGACCGACGCGCAGGCTGCCGGAGCTGGTGGTGATCTCGGCCATGCCCTCGACCCGGTCCACGGTGATCGAGCCGTGGGAGGCGGTCAGCTTCAGCGGGCCGGTCGTATCGAGGCGGGCGTCGCCCGCCGAGGTCTTCACGCGGACCTCGCCGAGCCGTCCCTCGCCGAGCACCTGGGCCCAGGCGCCGGTCATCTCGACGTCCGAGCCCGTGGGCAGTTCGACGGACACGTCGACGGTGCCGGTGCGGCCGAACAGATTGGACTTGGGCGTCCTGACGGTCAGGACGCCGCTCGCGTACGTGACGTCGGTCTGGTCGGCCGCCCGCACGTCCTGGTCCCGCTTCGGGTCCCGGGGCCGCACCTCGACCACGGTGTCGAGGCGGTCGCTCGCGACGAACTGGATGGAACCGGCCTCCACGCGTGCGGTGACCGCGATCGGTTCGGGGGTGTCGAAAGTGGGCATGGCTGTACCGTCCTCATGGGTTCTTGGGCCGTCCCCGCTGGTGGGGCGTGGGGTGGATGGAGTGGGGCGGGCGCGGGTGCGGCTAGCGCACCCAGCCCGTGAAGCTCTGTCCGAGGGTCTGGGCCTTCTCCGTCGTGCGCGGCCGTGTGCCGCCGTCGAGCGCGGCCGACACGGCCCGCACCAGCCAGGCGTTGACCGACAGGCCCTCGCGGGCGGCGGCCTCCTCGGCGCGTGCCTTGAGGTGGGCCGGCAGGCGCAGGTTGACGCGGGCGGTGCCGCCCTCGTCGCCGTCTGCCGGGGCCGGGGCCCTGAGCGCTTCGGCGGGCGCGGCCGGCTCACCGGGGGCGCCGTGGTCGGTGGGCGGCGGCGTCACCACGAAGTCGGGGTCGAGCCCGCGCAGCCGCACGTCGACCGAGCCGGGGGCGAGTTCGCGGGTGATCTCGTCCATCGCGGCGGAGAGCACGTTGAGCATGGTCAGCCGGGTCGCCGACTCCAGGGGAGCGGTGAGCCTCTCGGCCAGCTCGCGGGCTTCGTCGCCGCCGGCCTCGGCGGCCACCGCGAGTTCGCGGCGGAGGGTGTCCACGTACGGTGTGAGGTCCATGACGCCACTATGGCACCTCAATGGCGCCACATGCAAGCCCGGATGGCGCCTTGAGTGGCGCGGAGTTGAAGGTGTCCGCTCTGAGCTGCGGAAACGCGGAGGCGGCGGCCGGAAAGTTGGTGGCACCACGCGCGCTCAGGCCCCTGTGAGGACGTGAACTGGCGCCTGGTGGCGCCGGGCGGCGCCATGTGGTGCTACCCGGTGCCAGGTGATGCCATGCGATGGCGCTAGAAGGTGCCCTGCGGCGGCAACGGCCGCGGGCATCATCCGCGCGACCGTGGCCCTAGCGTGTGACGCGCAGCGTCACCGTCGCCGGCCGCAGCCCGTGTGACCGCGCGGTGAGGGTGATGCTGCCCGGGGTCTTCGCCGGGCGCAGGATCGCCAGCGCCCGCCCGTGCCAGGTGTGGCGGCGCGGCTGCTGGAAGCTGTCGACGTTGTGCGGGTTGCCGTTGCCGACGGCGACGAGTGCGCCCGCGCCGCCCACCTCGAACGTCACCTTGTGCACCGCGTCGGGGACGACCCGGCCCCGGCTGTCGACCACCGTGACGAGCACGTGCGCCAGGTCGTCCGGGCCGGTGGTGAGGTGTTCGACGTCCGAGGCGAGCCGCAGGGCGGCCGGGGCGCCCGCTCCCGCGCCGGCCCGGCCGCCCTCGCCGACCAGTTGACCGTCGCGTTCGAGGGCGTCTACGCCGCCGTCCAGGCCAGCCGGGCCGACTGGCCCGCCCGCCGGGCGCGCGCCCTGGCCGAACTGCTCATCGGCGCGCACCAGGCGTGAGGGGAGATTCCGGGGCTACTCGGCCGTGGCCGGACGCCACTGCTCGGCGGGCGACACACCCGGCAGCGGCTTGCCGATCAGGGCGAGCGGCACGAAGAAACTGACCTGGCCGATCGCCATGATGAGCGTGGCCAGGGCCTTGTCGTCGTAGTGCTCGGCCGCCTCCGCGTACAGCTCGTCGGGGACGCGCTCGCCGTGCGGATTGGGCGTGAGCACCGCGTCCACCAGCGCCAGCGCGGCGCGTTCGGCGTCGGTGAAGTAGGGCGCGTTCCGCCAGGAGGAGACGGCGGCGATCCGTTCCTCGGACTCCCCGGCCTTGCGCAGGTTGCCGGCGTGCAGAACGGTCAGGTAGGTGCTGCCGACGATCTGGCCGGCGCGCAACTGCGTCAGGCCGATGGTGGTCCGCGGGACCGAATCGTTCCCGACGGCCTTGAACAGCGCGCCGGCGACCTCGCCGAGCGCCGGAACGAGCTGCTGGGGGTTGGGCAGCCGCGAGGTGAGCGAGTCGGTGACGGACGGGGAGGCGTTCATGATCTGACTTCCTTCATGCGGATGGGGCGTTCGGGCCCGCTTGGTCATCGGTTCACCCCACTGACGAAGCGAACGAGCCGAATGTGACCGGCACCGGCCGATTTCTTGTCCGTCGTCGACGCTCAGCCGGTGGCCGTGCCGAACCACCGTGTCAACTGGGCGTCCAGGCCCGGCTGATCGTCACCGACCCACGCCACGTGCCCGTCCGGCCGCAACAGCGCCGCGGGCACGTCCAGTTCCTCGCCGGCGTCCACGACGTGGTCGACCCGGTCCGCCCAGCCCGCCACCGTCAGCCGGCCCGTGTGGTCGAGCAGCAGCCCCCGGCCGCCGTGCATCAGCTCGTAGAGGCGTCCCTGCTTCAGCCGCACGTCCCGCAGCCGGCGGCCGAGCAGTTCATGGCCCTCGCCGAAGTCGTAGCGGACGTCGACGGCGGTGATGAGCCCGGTCACGTACCGGTTCACCTCCTCGAAGTCCATCAGCGTCGAGAACAGCTCCCGCAGTGCCACCGCACCGCGATCCGTGCCCATCAGCGCGATCTGCGCACGGGTGTTGTCCAGCACGCGGGCGCCCACCGGGTGCCGTTCGGCGTGGTAGCTGTCCAGCAGCCCCTCCGGTGCCCAGCCGTTGACCGCGGCGGCCAGCTTCCAGCCGAGGTTGAACGCGTCCTGCATGCCGAGGTTGAGCCCCTGCCCGCCGGTCGGCGGGTGGATGTGCGCCGCGTCGCCGGCCAGCAGCACCCGGCCGACCCGGTAACGCTCGGCCTGCCGGGTGGCGTCGGTGAACCGGGACAGCCGGCGCGGCGAGTGCGCGCCGAAGTCGGTGCCCGCGAAGGCCCGGAGCTGCCGCGTGAACTCCTCGAAGGTCGGTGCGGTCGAACGGTCCTCGGCCACGCCGTCCGCGGGCGCGATCACGGTGTACACGCCGTCCCCCTCGGATACGGCCCCGAACCGCAGGTGGGTCTTGCGGACTTCGGCGACGACGGCGGCGATCGTCGCGGGGTCCTCGGTCAACTCCATGTCGCCTATGAGCGTTTCGACCGTGGCGGGCTCGCCCGGAAAGCCGACCCCGAGCTGCTTGCGCACCGCGCTGCGGGCGCCGTCGCACCCGACGAGATAGCGCGAGCGCAGCCGCGCGCTGCCTTCTCCGGTGACCTCGACGGTCACCCCGTCCTCGTCCTGGCTCAGCCCGACCACTTCGCAGCCGCGCCGGATCTCCGCGCCGAGTTCGAGGGCGCGCTCGTTGAGCAGCCGCTCGGTGACCGGCTGCGAGACGGCGAGGCCATACGGATGGGCCGTGTCCAACCGGTCCGGCCACGGCTTGATGACGCCGCCGAAGAGACCGCCGGCCTGGAACTTCTCGCTTTCCGCGAGGAACCGGTCCAGCAGACCGCGCTGGTCCATCACCTCGACGCTGCGCACATGCAGGCCGCGCCCCCGAGAGTGGCTGGTCGGCTCGGCCAACTTCTCGATCACGACCGTTCGCACCCCGGCCAGCCTCAGCTCACAGGCCAGCATCAAACCGGTCGGCCCACCGCCGACAACGATCACGTCGATCACCACAAACCCCCATGTATTGCCGTGGATTCGGCTACGGCTGGTGATTCTGCGGCACGCCCCGGGGCTTGCCGCAAGCCCCCCGGTGCGCTATACGTTGAGAGTGGCAAGGAGTGCGTTGACCTCCTTGCCCTTGCCATGTGCGGTCCGCCTGCCGGTGAAATCCCCTCGTTCCGGCGGGACTTGGCGGCGATACTCCACGCCATGGACGAGATCTCGCTGCGCACCGCCGAGCCCGACGAGGCGCCCGCGCTGACGGCGCTGACGCGGCGGTCGAAGGCGCACTGGGGCTATCCGCGGGCGATGCTGGAGCGGTGGGCGGACATGCTGACGGTCAGCTCCGCCACCATCCGGGACGGGAATGTCGTCGTCGCGGAGCGGAACGGTGTGGTGGCGGGCTATTACCAACTCACGGGCGAACCCCCGCACGGCGAGCTGGCGGATCTCTTCCTCGAACCCGACGTGATCGGCACCGGCCTGGGAAGGACCCTGTGGGAACACGCCGTCGCCTCGGCCCGCGACGCCGGCTTTCGCACGTTGACCCTGGAATCCGACCCGCACGCCGAGGGGTTCTACCTGCGGATGGGGGCCGAGCGCGTCGGCGAGCGCGAGGTCGCCCCGGGCCGGCGGCTTCCGGTCATGAGGATCACCGTCCACTAGACTCGCTCGCCATGGTCTCGGTGGTGCAAAACGTGGCGATCGACTGTGCGAATGCCTATGAACTGGCCCGGTTCTGGAGCGTGGTGACCGGCGGCCCATTGCATCCGGAGGACAAGCCGGGCGACCGGGAGACGGAGGTGACGCTGCCGACGGGGCTGGTGCTGTTCTTCAACGAGGTCCCGGAGCCGAAGGCGGTGAAGAACCGGATTCACCTGTGTCTGCGTCCGGAGACCTCGCGCGAGGAGGAGGTCGAACGGCTGCTGGGTCTGGGGGCCACCATGGTCGCCGACCGCCGGAAACCCGATGGTTCGGGCTGGGCCGTCCTCGCGGACCCCGAGGGCAACGAGTTCTGCGTCCTGAGCAGCGAATCCGACCGCGCCGCGCTGTCCTCCTGAATCCCGCCCGCCGGTGTGCCGCTAGCCTGCGCGCATGTCACGCGAGCAGCACGTCGAGCACTTCGTCGGCCCCGGAGCCCAGCGTTACTACGCGGAATCGGCGGATCGGCTGGGCCGTCAGTACGAGTCCGTCGCCTTCGAGGACGCGCACGAGGCGTTTCTGCCCTTCCTCCCGCCCGGCCCCGCCACCGCCGCCGACATCGGCGCGGGCACCGGCCGGGACGCGGCGGCCCTGGCGGCCCGTGGCTACGCGATCACGGCCGTCGAGCCGGTGCGGGAGCTGCGCGACCTCGCCCGGCGCCTGCACCCCGGCCCGTCGATCACCTGGCTGGCGGACTCCCTGCCCGCGCTGACACGTCTGGAGGGCCCGTTCGACCTGATCCTCGTCTCCGCCGTCTGGATGCACCTGGAGGAGACCGAACGCCCCCGGGCCATGGCCCGCCTCCACGACCTCCTCGCCCCGGCCGGCCGCCTCCTCGTCTCGCTGCGCCACGGCCCGCCCCCGCCCGACCGCCGCATGTTCGACGTCTCCGACGAGGAGACCGTCGAACTGGCGCGGCGCCACGGCCTGCGCCTGCTGAACCACACCGCCGGCACCGAGGACCGCCTGGGCCGGCCCGAAGTGCGCTGGATTTCCCTGGTGTTCGCTCGCTAGCGCGGCGGTTCGGGCAGCCAGTCGCGCTCCGGGTGGTACTCGAGCCAGCGGCTCTGCCCCGCGGCCACGGCGCAGGCGGCGGTGAGGCCGTTCAGCCCGGGGTGCCCATTGCCGGTGCGCCACAGCAGTGACCAGGCGTACAGCGGCGTGGGGTCGACCAGCGGAACGGAGCGCAGCCCGGGGACCTCCGGCAGGGGTATGTCGGCGGGCAGCAGCGAGAAACGACGCGGGTCTCGCGCCACCTCTTCGAGGAAGTGGGCCAGCCCCAGGTTGACGCCGGCGGCGCTGTCACGGATGCCGAACCGGTCGGCGAACTGGTGGAGGAAGTCCAGCCGGTCCAGGGCGCCGGGTGCCCACAGCACGCTGCCGCGCAACTGGTCCGGCCGCAGCGCCGGCCCGGCCGCGAGCGGGTGGTCCGCGCTCAGCACGGCGTCCACCGGTTCGAGGCGGACGAGGCGGTGGGCCAGCCCCGGGCGCAGCGGCGGGTGGACCCGGCCGAAGGCCGCGTCGATGTCGCCGCGCAGCAGGGCATGCGTCACCGACGGCAGATCGCGCCCGTGCCCCAGCTCCAGCGGGAGCTCCCCGGCGCGTTCGGCGACCTGGGCCAGGGTGCGCATCGGCGCGTAGAGGTGCCCCCAGACGTCCACGCGCAGCGGGCGGTCCTCGCCGACCGCCGCCGCGACCGCGGCCTCGGCGGCGGCCACGGTCTGCCGGGCCGGCCGGAGGAAACGCTGTCCGGCGGCGGTGAGGCGCACCCCGTTGCCGCCGCGCTCGAACAGCGCGGTGCCGAGCAGTGATTCGAGTCGCGCGATCCGCTTGGACAGCGCCTGCTGGGAGATGGCGAGCGTCTCGGCCGCCCGCCCGAAGTGCAGTTCCTCGGCGGCGCGCACGAAGGCACGCACCTGTGCGACATCGAGATCCACGGCTCCCACCATAGGTGGCAACCAAAAGTTGTCGGCGCTGCTCGTTCGTTGTTGGATCGCGGGGCGGCCACGGGGGTTGCATCCTCGGCATGCGCAGACTGATTCCCACCGGAGAGGCGGCCCGCCCGGTCGCCTTCGCCGAGGTCCCCCAGCCCGTTCCCGGGCCCGACGAGGCGCTGGTCAAGGTCGAGGCGTTCGCGCCGAACCGGGGCGAGACGTTCCTCCTCGAACACCCCCGGCCGGAGCTGCTGCCCGGCAAGGACATCGCCGGGCTCGTCGTGCAGCCCGCCGCGGACGGCTCGGGCCCCGGCATCGGCACCCGCGTGGTCGGGCATCCGGCGCAGGGCGGCTGGGCCGAGTACGCCGCGGTGCCCACGCACTCGCTCGCGGTGCTCCCCGACGGCATCGACAGCGTTCGCGCGGCGGCCCTGCCCCTGGCCGGGATCACCGCCCTGCGACTGCTGCGCACGGCCGGCTCCCCGGCCGGCCGACGGGTGCTGCTGACCGGCGCCTCGGGCGGCGTCGGCCACTACGTCACCGAGCTGGCCGTGGGAGCCGGGGCCGAGCTGACCGCGGTGACGGCCACGCCGGCGCGCGGCGAGCGGCTCGAAGAGTTCGGCGCGCGGGTGGTGCACGATGTCGCGGCGGCGCACGGGCCGTTCGACATCGTGCTGGAGTCCGCGGGCGGCCCTGACCTGCCGGTGGCCCTCTCCCGGGTGCGCCCCGGCGGCACGCTGGTCTGGTTCGGCCAGGCGAGCCGCACCCCGGTGACCCTGGACTTCTTCCACCTGCTGAGCGGGCCCGAGCGCGTCACGATCCAGCACTTCCACTACGCGGGCGCCCCCTACGGATCCGATCTCGCGGCCCTGGTCACACTCGTGGAACGGGGGCGGCTGCACCCGGAGATCGGCCGGACCTCCGACTGGGCCGAGACCGCCGACACGCTGGTCGACCTGCGCGAGCGCCGGATACGGGGCAAGGCCGTCCTGACGACGGGAGCGACACGATGAACGCCGCCGACTTCGCCGCCGCCCAGTGGACACGCGCCACCGGCGCGGGCGTCGACCCCCACGAGTACGGGCGCGTCACCGGCGGCCTGACCTCCGTCGCCGACTGGGGACCGGCCTTCCTGCGCACCGGGGGAACCTACCTGGAACGCGCGGACGAGGCGGGATCGGCCGTCTCGGCGGGCGAGCACCTCCTCATGGCGGCCCGGTGGTTCCACCTCGCCACGCTGGCGCCGCACGCGGCGACCGGCCGTGCCGCAGCCGCGGCGGACAACGCCCTGAGCAGGGCACTCACCGCGCTGGACCCCGGCGCGCGGCGCGTGACCGGCGAGGGATTCACCGGCTGGCTGCGCGGCCCCTCCGACGCGCCGGGCACGGTGATCGTCGTCCCCGGCCTGGACTCGTCCAAGGAGGAGTTTCTCGATCTGGCCTCCGCGCTGCTGGCCAGGGGCCTGGCGGTGTTCGCGATGGACGGCCCCGGGCAGGGCGTGCTCGCGGCCACGACAAACCTCAGGCCGGACTACGAGCACGTCGTGGGCCGGGTCATCGACGCCCTGGGTGTCGCACGCGTCGGGCTCGTCGGCCTCAGCCTGGGCGGCTACTTCGCGGCGCGGACCGCGGCGCTGGAGCCGCGCGTGGCGGCCGTGGCCACCGTCAGCGGTCCCTTCCGTCTCGACTGGGACCAACTGCCCCCGCCCGTCAGGGACATCCTCGCCCACCGCACCGGCGGGGCCGACAGCGCCCGCGCGTTCGTCCGGCAGGTGGACCTCGCCGCCCTGGCGCCCCGGGTCGCGGCCCCGCTGCTGGTCGTCGACGGCGGCCAGGACGTCATCCCCGGTGTGACCAACGGCGAGCCGCTGGCCCGGCTGGCCCCGCAGGGCACCTATCTGTCCGTCCCGCACGGCGATCACCTGCTCGGCAACGCGCGGCCCGACTGGCTGCCCCGCCTCGGCGACCACATCGCGCACGTCCTGCATCAATGAGTGCGCTGCCGGGCCGGGAGACCCGGCCCGGCAGCGCCTGGGGAAAGCCGGACGTTCAGATCGCTACAGGTCGCGGCATTGTGCCGACTTCGGACCGCTCACCGTGTTGGCCGATCCGTTGTTCACCGGTGGCCGGGTGTTTTCGCCGCACGTCAGTGGGCCGCTGATCGTGTTCCCGGCGATCACGTTCCACCAAAGCGTCCCCGTCACCGGGCCGCTGATCGTGTTCGGAGCACATCCCAGCACCGGATCGCCGATGGTCACCGACGAAGTCCCGGACGACGTCACCGGGCCGGAGATCCGGCTGTCGCAGATCACCACCGCCGCCGCGCCGTCGGCCCGCACCGGACCGGCGATCACCGCACCGTCCGCCTGGAGTGAGGCACCGGCACGCACCGATACCGGGCCCGACACCGTCGCTCCGTCCAGGCAGGTCACGCCCTCGGTCACCGTCAACGGCCCGGCATGCCGGCCGCTGATCACCCGGTCGCAGTCGAGGCCGGCATAGGCGTCGACGACGTCGAGCACCGCCGTCACCGCGCCGTACTCGGTCGAGCCGTGGATCGTGACCCGGCCGGCCGTGTCGGTGGCGCCGTCCGGTACCGGGTCCCATTCCACCGGGACCGGCCCGGTCGAACCATCGGCCATGGTCAGCACCTCCACCGAGTCCGGCAGGGCCACCTCGCCGCCGACCAGCGCGGCCGCGTACACGGTGTCCTCCACCGCGTGGGACGCGCGACTCCTGGAAAAGACGTCGATCGACGCGTTCGGCTCCCAGGTGCGCGTCATGCCCGGTACGGCGGTGAACATGGACTGCCATCTCGCCGGCTCCCACGCCAGCACGCCCAAGCCCTGGTTGTTCGGGATGTCGTTGGCGATCTGGAACACGCGCTGGAGGGCGTCCGCCTGACCCTGAACGGTCCGCGGGTACGTCGAGTTGGGCATCGGGGCCCCGCCGCCGCCCGACGCCGGGTACGACGTCTCGGCGATCTCGATCCGGTACCCCGGGTGCGCCGCCGCCACCGCGTTCAGGGTGTGCTCGATGTTCTCCGGCGACCCGTGCCACTCCGGGTAGTACGAGTGGGCGAGAACGTCCGGGTCGGCGCCCTTGGCGTTCACCCGGGTCAGGTATTGGTGCCAGAACTCCAGCGCCTTGTCTTCCCGGCCGGTGGCGATGTGCGTCTCGACGTCGATGTCCTCGCCGTGGTCGGCCGACACGTCGCGGACCGCGCGGATCCCCGCGGCGGACAGCGTCGTGAACCGGTCCCACGCCTCGTCGTAGAGCCGCTGCTCCTCCGGGTCCTCGGAGCCCCAGTACTGCCAGAGCAGTCCGCCGCCGGGCTGCGACTGGTAGATCTCCGGCTGGTTCCGGAAGTACGCCGGATCGGTCGTGCCGATCAACGCCGCCTCGCTGCCGAACATGAAGCCGTTGATGATCTCGTTGCCGATCGCCACCTTGTCCGGCGTCGTGCCCTGCTCGATCAACTGCTCGACGTAGTCGTAGGTGTAGTCGTACACCTCCTGCGTCAGGTCGTCGAACTCCAGCTCGGCCCACTCCCGCGGCTTGGGCTGCTTGGACGGGTCGGCCCACGAGTCCGCGTAGTGGAAGTCGATCCCCAGGCCCATGTCCCGCTCGGCCTTGATCCACTCGGCAACCTCAAGAGACCGCTCCGGGCCCTGGTACGGAACGGGCAGCACGTCGCCCGAGGACTCGCTGCGCGGCTCGTTGAAGATCCGCAGCCGGATGTACTCCATGCCACGGTCCTGGAGCACGTCGAGCAGATGGGGACCCGCACCCGGGTCCTCCTCCGTCGGACTCACCCAGTAATCGCGCCCTTCGGCGACGTCGTTGTCCACCCAGGAGGCGTCGGCGCCGAGGACCAGGTCGTCACGCAGGTAGTTGTAGACGCTCAGCTCGCTGATACCCGCAGTCGCGCCGGGCGAGGCTCCCGTGAACGTCACCCGCACGAATCTCGTCCCCGGCTGGGTGAAGAGGTCGACCGAACCGCGAGTGGGCCGCTGGTCGGCCGAGTGATCGGCGATGACGTCCCAACTGCCGCCGTCCGCCGACGACTCGATCACGTACTGGTAGACCGCCCCGGCGTCCGGAAGAACGACCTCGACCTTCCGGACGTTGTCGTAGGCGCCGCCCAGATCGAGGGTCAGCCACTGGTCCGCGGACGTGCCGTCCGCCGTCCACGCGGTCCGGTCGTCCTGATCGATCGCCAGGTCGGCGGTGGACGCGCCGCTGCTGACCTCCACGCCGGCCCAGGGCTTCTCGCTGATGTCGCTCTCGATCGGCGAGATCTCGGCCTCGCCGAAGTACGCGGCGGCCGGGGCGGCCGGCCCGAACGCCGCTACGCCGCACGCCACCGTGACCGCGGTGACGACGCCGAGCGCGGTGCGGACGGGATGTTTTCGGATCATTGCTCACTCCTCATCGCTGTGTTCCAGCGAGACTTACGGGCCATCGGCGAACGACGGGTATTCGCCGACGACCATCAGGACGTGCGACTGACGGCGGAACCGCCTCTCGAATGAGGCGATTCCGACTTACTGGGCCGCCATGACTCGTTGACGCGTGAAGCGCTGGTTGGCGTTGCCGGTGTAGGTCCATTGGGAGACGCGGGCTCCGTCGGAGGTGGAGTACTCCCAGACGTCCATGGCCAGGCCGCTGGCCCGGTTGACCAGGCTGACCGTGCCGTCGCCGTGGTCGACGATCCTCCACTGCTGGCCGGCGGCGCCGGTGTCGGGCTGCTGGGTGATGGCGGCGCCGCCTTCGTTGCCGGCGACCTGGAGCACCAGGCCCGAGTGGCGCGCCCTGATGCGGATGTGGCCGTCGCCGGAGTCGAGGAACTCGAACTGCTGGTTGGGTCCGCTGCCGGCCGTCCACTGGATGAGTCCCGCCCCGGCCGCGGTGGATGCCTCGTTGATGTCGGCCGCCTTGCCGCTGTGCTGGGCGACCAGGCGGTAGTAGGCCGGGCCGCCGGGGGTGTCACCCAGCTCGGCTTCCCATCTGGTATTGGGCCCGGCCGCGTCGGCCGGGAGGCGGTCCCGCGCGGCGGTGTCGCCGTACATGGTCCAGCGGGCCCAGTCGACGACGGTGTTCGGGAAGCGGTTGTCGCTCCAGAAGCTGGTGTGGCTGCCACCGATGAAGGTGAGGAACGCCTTGGGCCAGGTCATCTCCGTGTACGCCTGCCGGGCCGAGGAGTACTGCGTGGTCGAATCCCGGTCGCCGTGGACGAAGAGCACCTTGGCGTTGACGGAGGAGGACGGGTTGCCCATGTCCACGCAGGACTGGGGGTTGGCGGAGATGATCCGGCTGTCCGGCCAGGAGGTGAGCAGGCCGTGGGTGACCATGCCGCCCAGGGAGTGGCCGGAGACGCCGACGCCAATACCGGTGTTGATGTGCCCGGCCAGCGGACCGCTCGCGTTGAGCGCGAGGGTGTTGGTGATGATCTGCGAGACGTCCCTGGAGGTGTTGCCGTTGTTGACGTCGGTGAAGTTGTGGTTGAAGTGCGGGGCGGGGACGACAAAGCCCGCCGAGGCCAGGGCCCGGATGATGAACAGGGAGTTCTGCGGGCTGCTCCCGTAGCCGTGGGTCATGTTGTAGACGGGGAAGACGCCGTTGGCTACGGGAGCGTCGGTCACCGGGCTGCCACCGGCGGTGCCGGTGGCGGGGTAGTAGACGTAGGTGGTGCACGGGCGGCTGCCGCGGGTCCAGTCGTACCGGCGGACGCCGACCGCGAACGGCTGGGCGGGGGCGGGGTCGGCGAGCGCCTGCCCGGCGCCCAGCAGGGACACGCCCGCGCCCATCGCCGCGACCGCGCTCAGGCTCAGGAAACTGCGACGTCGCAATGACACGATGACTCCTGGTGTGAGATGAGCGAAAAGTTGGCTGGCCGATGTGAGAGTCGGCGCCTCCGGGCCGGCCGGGGGTGTGCCCCGGCCGGCCCGTGTGCGTGCTGTTGTTGTGCGGTGCGCGGTGGGGCCGTCAGCGCACGTAGATGTTGGGCTGTGGCGGGCGGGTCATGCCGGCGCCGAGGAAGTAGCCGGGGTGCGGCGGCTGGTTGTAGGCGGTGTTCTGCCAGGCCAGTGCCACGCGGTACTGCGCGTCGTGCGCGAGGGTGTGGAGTTTGGTGGTGGTGGGTGTGGTCGTGGCGTAGATGCGCAGGGCGGTGTTGCTCGTGTGGCGCCAGATCACTTCCTCGCGCCAGTCGCCGAAGAGGTCGCCGGACAGCACGGGAGTGGACTTGGTGCCGTTGCTGGAGGCGACGCCGCTGCCGGTGAGCAGCCGGGTGTCGCCGCCGGTGCCGTACTTGTCGATCTGGGTGCCGTTCAGGAGCTCGCGCACCGGGTCGGCGTCCCACCAGGCGAGGAAGTTGGCAGAGGAGGGGTTGCGTCCCACGTTGCCGCCGGAGGAGTTGCGCAACTGGGTCATGTTCGGGCCCGAGCCCCAGAACTCCGCGCCGGGGTTGCCGGCGTAGATGTCTCCGGCCACGCCACGGCCCGGTCCCTCGGAACCGCTGGTCGGGGTGCGGTGGATGACCTGGCCGGTGCGGGCGTCGTGCAGGTCGGAGCCCGGCTGGTTGCCGGCCTCGTGGATGGTGAAGACCTCAAGGCCCGAACGGCTCGGCACGAAGTCGCCCACGTGCAGGGCGTCGCCGTGGCCGAAGCCGGTGGAGTACATCAGGCGGCCGTTGTCATCGATGGTCGCGGCGCCGTAGACGATCTCCTGGCGGCCGTCGGCGTCCACGTCGGCGATCGACAACTGGTGGTTGCCCTGGCCGTAGGCGGCGCCATTGCCCGAGACGTTGGAGTCGAACGTCCAGCGCCGGGTGAGCTGGCCGTTGCGGAAGTCCCAGGCGGCGATGACGGCACGGGTGTAGTAGCCGCGGGCCATGATCAGCGACGGGCGCTGACCGTCGAGGTAGGCGGTGCCGGCCAGGAAACGGTCGGCCCGGTTGCCGTAGTTGTCGCCCCAGGACGAGACGTTGCCGCGCGGGGGATCGTAGTTGACCGTCGACATGGCGGCGCCGGTCAGGCCGTTGAACATCGTCAGATACTCGGGACCGGCCAGGATGTACCCGCTGGAGTTGCGGTGGTCGGCGCCGGCGTTGCCGATGACCGTGCCCTGTCCGTCGCGGGTGCCGTCGGCCGTCTTCGCCGCGACCTCGGCGCGGCCGTCGCCGTCGTAGTCGTAGACCTGGAACTGCGTGTAGTGCGCCCCGGCCCGGATGTTGCGGCCCAGGTCGATGCGCCACAGCCGCTGGCCGTTCAGCCGGTAGGCGTCGAGGTAGACGTTGCCGGTGACGCCGGACTGCGAGTTGTCCTTGGCGTTGTCCGGGTCCCACTTCACGATCAGCTCGTACTGGCCGTCGCCGTCCACGTCGCCCGGGCTGGCCTCCACCGGCGTGTAGGTGGATCCGGGACGCTGGAGGGGGACATCCAGGTAGTTGCCGCCGGTGAAGCGCAGCGAGCTCTCCGACGGTGCCTGCTCGACGCCGTCCACCACCGCGCGCACGGTGTACGTGGCTTCCGAGGGGGCGCCGTTGTCGAGGTAGTTGGTGGAGTCGGTGACCGGCGAGCCGTTCACTTTGGTGCCGTTGCGGTAGACGTTGAACGCCGTGTCATAGCTCTCGGTGCCCAGCAGCCGCCAGGACACCAGGTTCCCGCTGCCCGAACGCACAGAGACCAGACCCCGGTTGAGGTCCTCCATCTGGAGCGCCTCACCGGTCGGCGGGTCGGGGTCCGTGCCGCCATCGAGCGGGACCAACTGCCACTGCTGGTTCCAGCCGTCGTTGTCGGTGTACTGGGAGATCCGGGCGCCGTCCGCGGTGGACCGCTCCCACACGTCCAGCGCCTTGCCGCTGCGACGGTTGATCAACTGGACGTACCCGCTGTCGGTGTCCACGACCTGGAACTGCTGGTTGGTGGCGTTGTTGTCGGAATACTGGATGACGTTGGCGCCATCAGCGGTGGAGAGCGCCTCGATGTCCACCACCTTGCCGCTGAGCACGGACTTCAGACGGTAGTAGCCGCCGCCGGAGTCGACGAACTGCCACTGCTGCGAGGCGGCGTCGTCACGCGTCCACTGAACGATCCCGGCTCCGTCGGCGGTGGAAGCGCCGCTCACGGCCATCGCCTTGTCGCTGTTCCGGTTGACCAGCACGTATGTCGCGCTGGTGTCGATGACGGCGGCGTGCGCCCGCGACGTGGGCAGGGCGACCAGCGAGACGGCGGCCAGCAGGACCACCAGCAGCGCGGCGGCTGGCCCGCGCGTTCTTCGGAGACTTCGGACGAGCATGATGTGCGGCTCCTTCGCATGGACGGGCAGATGCTCGCGCTCCCTTGAAGGCTCTCTGAATCGATTCACTCAGATGGTGCGACAAGGCTCGGGAATCGGGTGGGGTTGGGAGCGCTCCCAGGAGGCTAGGGGCGGGCGGTCGGGAGCGGCAAGACCCGTGCAGGGACTTCGTGTGGCAAATAGTTTGATCAAGTGGGTTCTGATCGTCCGGTCATGCCCCGGTCGGCTCCGCGGTAACGGATTCAAGCCAGTGGGGCGGTATGCGTCACCTGGGGCGGAGCGGGCTCGTGGCCGCATCGGAGCAGGTCAGATGGCTGGCTCAATCCCCCGGGAACCTGGCGGAGTTGATGGCTTCCGCGCTCGGGGGTGCCTCAGTAAGGTCCCCGAAAATCAACGGAAACCAAAGAGTGACGCCACTCTCCGACGCGGTGCCACGAGCCGCGCAGCGGAGAACTTGTCATGAGCGCATCCTGTCGCGGGCCTCGTCCGCTGCTCCGACGCGCAGCGGGCGCACCACATGAGGAGGAGCACGACCATGCGATCACCCGTCACCCAGGCCCCGGGGGCCTCTCCCCGGGCCAGACCCCGGCGCAGGAGCACCCTGGCCGCGCTCGTCGTCACCCTGATCGGCCTGATCGGCACCCTGATCGCGATCCCGCCGGCGTCCGCCCAGCAGGACTCCGCCCGGCAGGACTTCGCGCAGCAGGAGTCCTATCAGCGGGGCCCGGATCCCACGGTGAGCAGCGTCGCCGCCTCGCGCGGTACGTTCGCCACCGCGGAGATCAGTGTGCCGCCGGGCAACGGCTTCAACGGCGGGCGGATCTACTACCCCACCGACACCAGTCTGGGCACCTGGGGCGCGGTCGCCGTCGTGCCCGGATACACCGCGAGCTGGGCGGCCGAAGGCGCCTGGATGGGGCCCTGGCTCGCCTCGTTCGGGTTTGTCGTCATCGGCATCGACACCAACAGCCCCACCGACTGGGACACCGCCCGCGGCACCCAACTCCTAGCGGCGCTGGACTACTTGACCCAGCGAAGCCCGGTGCGCGACCGGGTCGACCCCAACCGGCTGGGCGTGATCGGCCACTCCATGGGCGGCGGCGGCGCCATCAGCGCGGCGACGCGGCGGCCCTCGCTGCAGGCGGCCGTCCCGTTCGCGCCCGCCTCGTTCTCCCAGAACCTCTCCGGCGTCCAGGTGCCGACGATGATCATGGGCGCCCGTGACGACGGCACCGTCACACCGGCCGCGCTCGACCAGCTCTACGCCACCCTGCCCGCCACCACCGAGGGCGCCTTCGTCGAACTCTCCAGCGGCGGCCACGGATTCCCCACCTGGGGCAACTCCCAGGTGACACGCCGCATGATCCCCTGGCTCAAGACATTCATCGACAACGACACCCGCTACACCCAGTTCCTGTGCCCGTCGCTGGCCGACTCCACCGGCGTCTCCCGCTACCGGAACACCTGCCCGTACGTGCCCGACGGGTCGACGCCCCCGCCGCCGGACGGGGGACCGCTCGTGGGTGAACAGTCCGGCCGCTGCCTGGACGTGCCGAACAGTTCGCAGACCAACGGCACCCAGGTCCAGCTCCGGGACTGTTCGGGCCAGCCCAACCAGCAGTGGACACACACCAGTGCCGGGGAACTGCGGGTGTACGGCGGCAAGTGCCTGGACGCCGAGGCCTTGGGTACTTCTCCCGGAACGCGGGCCATCATCTGGGACTGCCACGGCGGCTCGAACCAGCAGTGGAACGTCAACGCGAACGGCACGATCACCAGCACCCGGTCCGGCCTGTGCCTGGACGCGTACAACGCCGGTACCGCCAACGGCACTCAAGTGGTCCTGTGGACCTGCAACGGCGGATCCAACCAGCGGTGGGACGTCGAGTAGCGCGGACCCGGGCCGGGTGCCGGGTGCCGGAGGCTGAGTGAGCGTGCCTCAGATGTCGCTGTCGGGCAACACGATCTGGGACATCTTCAGCCGGTCCCCCGAGGGGAGGAAGACGCCGTCGTTGTCCCCGAGGTTGGTGATCGCCATCCGGGTTCGCAGTTCGCGGTCGTCGGGACGGGTGGATTCCCAGATGGTGGAGTCCCCTATGCCCAGTCGCGGCAGTTCCTCGGGTGATGGGGACGGTGTGGCTGTCGGCGCGGATTCCCGCGGCTCCGGGGCGGTGGGCGACGGCGAGCCGGTCGGCTCCGGAGCGCACCGCCAGGCCGCCCCGGTGGCGGGACAGGAAGGGCCGGGGCCGCGGCCGTTCTAGCGGGGCTCGTCCGTCCCCTGCCGGGCGGGGCGTTGCTCCATGGCGCGGTCCAGATGCGTGATGACGGCCTGCACGTCGTCGCTCTCGCTGCCGCCGATCAGATGCAGGGCCGGCCGCACCAGGCCACCGGGGCGCGCTATCAGGCGTGCGAGCACGGCGGCCCGGACGTCGAGCCGTTCGATGGTGGCCTCGCGCTCCGTGCCGTGCTGGCCGGCGAGCAGGACGGCGTTGTACCAGGCTTCCTGCCGGGACTGACGGATGCTGAAGTCCAGGATCCGCTCGTCGGTGCGGCCGCCGACCTGGTCCAGCAGTGACAGGAACGGCGATATGGCACCGACGGAGTCCTGCACGGCCAGGACCACGCGCGCCAGGATGTCGTTGATCAGCAGGAAGTCGCGCCGCAGCTCGTGGATCGCCTCGCCCGGGCTGGTCCGGGCGGCGGCGATCGCCAGGTCGAGGTTGATGTGCGCGTTCACGCCGAGGATCAGGTGCTGAACGATGACGGTGTCGGAGTCGTCGAGCAGCCCGAACGCCTCGCGCCAGCAACGCGGTCCGCCCCGGTCGCGCCGCCAGGCGTCGTACGCGTCGAAGTAGCGGTTGCCGAACAGCGTGTCGAACCGGTCCATGCGCGCGCCGTCGTCGAACAACCCGTTGTGAATGGCCGTCCGGACCTCGACGGTCACCTGTCGGTACAGCGCCGCGAAGTACCCGACGCGGTCACCCGCGCGGCCGGCGTCGCGCACGATCTCGGCGAGTCCGTCCACCACTTCGTCGATGTTCTCCGCCGCCATGCACGACCCCCCCACGACGCGATGACACTCATCGGCCACGATACCGGTGAGGTCCGCCTCGTGTCAGTCAAGTGCGGCGAGGACGGCGGCCACTTCGTCGGGAATGGAGAGGAACGGCGAGTGGGAGGCGTCCAGCGCGACGACGGAGGTCGGGTTGTCGGGGAATGCCGCGTCGGCCTCGGCGATGAACTTCGCCTGCACGGCGGGCCAGATCGCCATGTCCCCGGTGCAGGTGAGGTAGGTGCGCGGCACCGATCCCCAGCCGTCGGGGGTCAGGGTCGTGGTGCCGGCCATGATGCCGAGCGGGCCGTCGGGCGTCAGCAGGCCGGTGGCGGCCTCGGCGAGCGCCGGGTCCACGTCACCGTAGAACGCCTCGTGGAGCGCCCGCCGATAGGCGGCGTCGTCCGTGGCGAAGTCCAGCCGCAGCGCCCCTATCCGCGCCGAGTCGCCCTTCAGTAACGGCGCGACGCGGTCGCCCGCGGCCTCGGGCAGTCGCGTGTAGGCCGCGGCCGGCACGTCGGATGCCGGCATGTAGGCCGTCAAGTACACGGCGCGCGCGATCAGTTGGGGCGTCTGCTGGGCCACCCGCGTCAGTACGGGGCCGGCCGCGCTGTGGGCGACCACCGTGACCGGTTCGCCGCCGATCCGCTTGATCTGCGAGGTCAGCAACGCGGCGGCGTCATCGAGGCTCACGTCCGCCAAAGGCGAGACCTCCGTGGTGACCGCCTCGGAGTGGTGCGAGGCCCGCCCGGTGAACCATGCCGGACGGCGGGCGTACAGCCCGTGCCCCGCCAGGTCCACCGCGACGGCCGCGCGACCGGCGGCGGCCAGGTGGAGGGTGACCTCGCTCCAGCACCAGGAGCCGTGCCAGAAGCCGTGAACCAGCACCAGCGGGGAGGCGGCAGGCATGAATACTCACCTTCATGTCAATCCGATGGGGGAGGGCGCGGTAACCCGTTCGAGACGTTGTCCGTCACAGGGCCATCTTCCGCCGCCTCACAGCACTCAACCAGGCCCTATTCGGCCCTGGTTGGCGATCCCGCCGAGCCGCCGCGGCGAAGTGGGTCATCGGCGGTGGGCGCCGCCCGGTGCCAGGAGGCCGTCCACGATCAATGTGGCCGGGGTGTCCGCCCTGCGCAGGCGTTCCTCGCGCGAGATGTTCGCCGGGCGGCCCAGGCGTTGGGCGGGTGGGTCCTGAGTCAGCCCCGCCATGGGGGGGGGGAATGATCGCGAAGAAGCAGATCTCCATGGGCACCGGGGGCATGCGACCGGATCTCGACGCTGGGCGCGATGGTGGCCAGGGTCGGCTCGATGTAACGCTGGCAGAGATAGTCCAGCCGTTCGGTGTCCCGTGAGGGGCGTGGCCGCGCACGACGCCGGCGTCGCCTCCGCCACCGTCAACACGATGCAGCAGGTCGGCGGTTCCATCGGCACGGCCCTGCTGACGACCTTCGCCTCCAGCGCGGCCACCGACCACCTGGCCGGCAAGAACCCCCAGGACCCCGCGGTCCTCGCCCAGGCGTCCCTGGAGAGCTACTCCGCCGCCTGCACCTGGTCGGCCGTCTTCTTCGCCGTCGGACTCCTCGCCTGCTGCCTGCTGTACCGGCGAGGCGTCCCCGAACAGGACGACAGCGCCGCCCCGGTCATCCACATGTAGGCCCGGCGACGCGCACCTGGCGGCGGCTCCCCGGGGGCCGCCGCCGGATGGCGGAATCGGCGACAGCGGTTGACCTGCGCCGAGCGGGCCTGTCGGGTCCGGCCGAGGAGAACGAGGGGCACGGCAGCGGCGGCGAGTGTCACCGGGTGTATCCGCGGATGCGGTAGCGCAGTCCGGACGCGGAGGACTGCCAGCCCCTGTCCTCGGCGACTTTCCACGTCGGGTCCGGTGTCGGGGCGTAGGTGTCGCCGGCCACCGCCGAGTCGATCTCGGTCACCGAGAGCGCCGTGGCGTATCCCAGGGCGGCCCGGTAGATTTCCCCGCCGCCGATCACCCATGCCGTGACAGGGGCGGCCGACTCCGGCGGCTGGGCCGCGAGGTCCAGGGCCTGGGCGATGGACCCGGCACGTTCGGCGCCATCGGCCGTCCACTGGGGATCACGAGTCACCACGATGTTGCGCCTGCCGGGCAGCGGGCGGAATCGCGGCGGCAGCGAATCCCACGTCTTGCGCCCCATCACCACCGGATGGCCGAGGGTGGTTGCCTTGAAGTGCGCCATGTCCTCGGGCAGGTGCCACGGAATGGCGTTGCCCGCGCCGATCACGCCGTCGCGGGTCTGCGCCCAGATCAGCCCGACGTTCACACCGCGACCGGGGCCTTGATGGCCGGGTGGTGTTGGTAGCCGAGCACTTCCACATCGGAGTAGGCGTACGCGAAAAGCGAGTCGGCTCGGCGCAGGCGCAGCCTCGGGAACGCGAACGGGGTGCGCGAGAGCTGCTCGGTCACCTGCTCGACGTGATTGTCATAGATGTGGCAGTCGCCGCCGGTCCAGATGAAGTCACCCGGTTCGAGGCCGACTTGCTGCGCCACCATGTGCGTGAGCAGGGCGTAGCCGGCGATGTTGAACGGGACACCGAGGAACAGGTCCGCGCTGCGCTGGTAGAGCTGGCAGGAGAGCCTGCCGTCGGCGACGTGGAACTGGAAGAGGGCGTGACACGGCGCGAGAGCCATCTCGGGCAACTCGGCGACGTTCCAGGCGGAGACGATCATCCGGCGGGAGTCCGGGTCCCGGCGCAGCGTGTCGAGCACCTCGCGGATCTGATCGATGTGCCTGCCGTCCGGAGCGGGCCAGGAGCGCCACTGTGCGCCGTAAACGGGACCGAGTTCGCCGTTCGCGTCGGCCCACTCGTCCCAGATGGTGATGCCGTGCTCCTGGAGCCAGCGGACGTTCGAGTCGCCTCGCAGGAACCACAGCAGCTCGTACACGACGGACTTGAGATGCACCTTTTTGGTGGTGATCAGCGGGAACCCCCGCGAGAGGTCGTAGCGCAGTTGGTGCCCGAAGACACTGCGGGTGCCGGTGCCCGTCCGGTCGGCCTTGGCCGTTCCGGAGGTGAGCACCAGCCGCAACAGGTCTTCGTACTGGGTGTCCGCCACGGCCGTCGAGTCTAGTTGGCCGCCCGCAGGGGGACACCTGGCGGTCAGGTCTTGGCCGCGGCGGGCGGAGCCGACCGGCCGGGGAGGGCGTTCAGACATCGCGCCCGCGCAGCAGCAGGCCGCCGGCCAACAGCGCCGCGGCGGCCCACCCGGCGGTCACGCCGAGGCCGGCCCAGGGGCCGATGGGCAGGCTGCCGAGATCGGTGGTGGCCTGGACGGCGAGTCCGGCGCTCATCGGCGCCACCTTCTGGAGCAGGCGCTGCCAGTGCGGATCGCCGATGGTCAGGGAGACGATGGGAACGATGTAGAGCAGGCCGAGGACAACCCCGATGCCGGTGGCGGAGTCCCGCACGGCGGTCGCGACACCGAGGCCGAGCAGGGCGATCAGCACCAGGTAGAGGACCGACCCGACGACCGCGCGCAGCGTCGGCCCGTCGGCCGGGGACAGGGCCTGGTCAGCGGGGCCGGGCAGGAGGAGCCGCCCGGTGAGCAGCGGCCCGAGGACGGCAACGGTCCCGGCGACGGCCACGACGCCGCTGACGGTGATGGCCTTGGCCGCGAGGACGGTGGCTCGCCGCGGCACCGCCGTCAGGGTGGTGCGGACCATGCCCGAGCCGTACTCCCCGCCGATGACCAGCACGGCCAGGATGGCGACCAGTGCCTGGCCGAGATGGACGCCCGTGAGGCTGACCTTGACCGTGTCGCCGCCGCAGCCAGTGGATGTGCAGGTCACCACCGAGGCCGCCCCGGCGCTGGCCCCTCAGCCCGGGAAACGTCCCGTGGAACGCAGCGCCCAGCGCCGTTCGGCGTAAGCCAGATCGTCGCGCCACAGGCGGCCCGCGGCGTACCGGATCAGCGGGCGCAACACGGGGGCAGCACGGCGGGCCAGGGTGAACCCGGGCCGTGTGGTGGAGGCCACGACGGCCTCCACCACCGCGGTACGCGGCCTGCCCAGGGCGTCGCGTCCCAGTGGTGTGGCGTGGGTCTCCACGACGGACCCCTCGCCCTCGCCGTGGGTGATCCGCATCACGACGATGCGCGGTCCGGGGGCGGTGAACACCGCGCGAACGGGGACGACAAGCCGCCCGGCGACTCTGAAGGAGACGTCGACCGTGAAGGCGTCCTCCTCCTCCCGCGGGCCGGGAGTGTCCACGACCGTGAGGTCGACGAACGAGTGCGGATGGAACCATGCCCCGTGCCAGGGATCGAGACGGTTGGCGATCACGTCGTCCGGTTCGCAGACGCCGACCCCGGTGTACACCGTCACCAGCGCGTCGGCTGTGTCGGGACGGGCCGGCACCGATGGCCGGTTGGTGGGCTCCTCGCCTCCGGCGTGGTCAAGCCGCACCCACAGCAGCACCCCGTCGTCGTGGGCGGGCCAGGGCTCCCATCCGGCGAACGGCTTTCCGTCGAGGGTGAGCCCATGCCAGCGGCACACCAGGGTGCCGCAGCGGATCGGGCTGTCGCGCAGGGGCGCGCCCAGGTGGGGGCAGACGCCGGGCCCGGCCACCAGGCGGCCTCGCGCGTCGCGCCAGAGCACGACCTCCTGGTTCGCGATGGTCCGGGCCAGCGGCCGGTCCGTGCGCAAGCCCCGGGAAGCGCCGACGACGTACCAGTTGCCGCTCGGCCGGGCCCGCGCTCGTTCGAGCGCGCCGGCGATCAGCGTGGGCCGGGCATCGCGCCACATGGCACGCTGGCGCTCCCAGGCGACCGGGGCGCGGCGCAGGCGCAGGGGGATGGGTCCGCGCCGGGGCGGGAGAGCCACTCCCAGGCCGTCCCCGTGCCCGCCCTCCGGCGCGTCAACGCCCTGTGAGCTCCGATCCGTGACCGGTGCTGCCGGGAGGCGTCTCCTGACACTGTGTCCGCTTGATTTCATCGTGGGAAGCCGCCTTCGGGTGGGAGGGGATGCGGGGTCGTGGTGGGGCGGGTGTGCTCCCGCGACGGGCGCGGAGGCGGGCCGCGGCCACCCGCAGCAGGCCGTCGGCGGCGACGAGCGCGCGGCGCCGCCGGGGTACCACGGCGCGGCGGTGCAGTGCCCAGCCGTCGGCGGCGACCGCGTCCAGGATGCCGCCGTACAGCACGAACGCCGTGCGGACGCACGGCCGGGCGACGGGGTCGAGCATCAGCACACCGGGCGCCGCACGCTGGTAGGCGGCACGGGCGAGGGCCTCGAACGCGCGCAGCGCCGCGGTGACCCGGCTGTCGGTGCGGCCGGTGTCCCGGCTGTGGCGGAGCAGTTCGTGGTCGACGCCGTGCGCCGCGAGTACGTCGCGGGGGAGGTAGACGCGGCCGCGGTCGAGGTCGTCCCCCACGTCCCGCAGGAAGTTGGTGAGCTGGAAGGCCACGCCCAGCTCGGCCGCGTACGGAGCCGCCTCCTCGGGGGGCACCACGGTTCCGAGGACCGGCAGCATCTGCAGACCGATCACCGCGGCCGAGCCGTGCATGTAGACGCGCAACTCGTCGTAGCAGGCGTACTCGGTGACCGTCAGGTCGCTGCGCATGGAGGTGAGGAAGTCGGTGAAGTGGCGGTGGTCGATGGCGTAGCGGCGGGTGGTGTCCGCGAGGGCGGCAACCACCGGCGCGACGGCCTTTTTGCCCGCCAGGCCCCGGGCGAGGTCGTCACTCAGCCGGTCCAGGGCGGCGGCCCTGAGGGCCGCTTCGCCGTCAGCACGTCCGCCGGGGTCGCCTCCCGGCGCGTCGACGATCTCGTCGGCCCACCGGGCGAAGCCGTACAGGGCGTGCACGGCGGGGCGCCGTCCGGGAGGCAGCAGGCGGGTCGCGAGGAAGTAGGTGCGGCCGTGCCGGGCGTTGAGTTCTCGGCAGTGCGTGTAGGCGGCGCGCAGGCGGGGGCCGGTGATGCCGGCGGCGTCCAGCTCGCGGGCGGTCACGGCCGTACTCCTTGCGCCGCCCGGCCGACTGGCCTGCCGGACGCGGCACGGTGACGCCGGCCGGTGATGCGGGCGGCCGCCAGCTTGCCTGACAGCAGCACGGGCGGCACTCCGACGCCGGGCGTGGTGCCGCAGCCTGCGAGGACGGCGTTGGTGATGCCGCGCACCAGATTCCGGGGGCGGAACGGGCCGGTCTGGGCGAAGGTGTGCGCGGCCGAGAAGGGTGTGCCCGCGGCGTGTCCCTGCCCGGTCCAGTCGGCGGGGGTCACCAGGATCTCCTCTTCGATGGCCGACGCGATGCCCGCCAGGCCCCGGCGGTCGAGTTCGCGCAGCAGGCTGTCGCGATAGCGCGGGGCGAGGTCGTGCCAGTCGGCGGCGCCGGGCCCGATGTCGGTGTTGGGACAGGGCGCGAGGACGTAGTGCAGGTGCCGGCCGGGCGGGGCCAGGGCGGGGTCGGTGGCGGTGGGCCGGGTGATCAGCAGGCTGGGGTCGCTCATCAGCTCGCCGGTACGGGTGAGCTCATGGAAGGTGCGCCGCCAGGCGCCGCCGAAGGAGAGGGTGTGATGGGCGAGTTCCGGCCAGGTGCGGTCGCAGCCGACGTGCAGGATCACTGCCGACGGGGCATATCTGAGACGTGCCGGGCGGCGCGGGGCTCGGTCCAGCAGCAGGTACGTCATCGGCAGGTCGGGGGTGAGGACGACGGCGTCACAGGCGAAGCGCTCCGCCTCGGTCACCACGGCAGTGACCCGCTCGCCGGCACGTTCCAGACGGGTGACCCGCTGCCCGTAGTGGAACTCCGCCCCGGCCGCCTCGGCGGCATCGGCCATCGCCTGCGGCAGGGCGTGCATGCCGCCGCGCGGGAAGTACACCCCGGCGACGGTGTCCATGTAGGCGATCACGGCGTAGGCGGCCAGAGCCCGCTCGGGCCGCACGCCGGCGTACAGGGCCTGGAAGGAGAAGACCCGGCGCAGTCGCTCGTCGCGCAAGTGGCGGCCGATGCGCGCCTCCCAGCGGCCGAAGCCGCCGAGCGCGGCGAGGCGGGCCAGGTCCGGGGTGAGAAGCTGAAGCGGCGAGTCGAAGTCGGCGTCGAGGAACCGGTCTGCCTCGGCCCGGTACAGCCGCCCCAGCCAGTGGCGCAGGCGGCGGTAGCCCGCCGCGTCGGCGGGCCCGGCGAACCGTTCGATCTCCGCCTCCATCGCCTCCGCGCCGGTGTGCACGTCGAGGGCGCTGCCGTCGGCGAAGCATGCCCGGTACGCGGGATGCAGCGCGATCAGCTCGACGCGGTCGCGCAGCGACTCGCCGACCGCGGCGAACGCCTCCTCGGCGATGTCCGGCATGGTGAGCACGGTGGGCCCGGTGTCGATCAGGTAGCCGCCGAGCGAGAGACGCCCGGCCCGTCCGCCGGGTCGCGCGTCACGCTCGACCACCGTGACCCGGCGGCCCGCGCCGAGCAGGTGCAGGGTGGCGGACAGGCCGGCCAGTCCCGCGCCGACCACCACCACGTGGTCGGTGGAGCCCGTCACCGTTCCGGTCACCCGTCCGCCTCCGTTTCCGCGCCGGTCAGGGCGGCGCCGAGCGGCAGGCCGGCGGGCGCGGGCAGCCGACCCGGCGTGCCGGTGATCTCGGCCAGGACGGCGCGTAGCCGGGCCGCCGCACGCGGTTCCAGGGGCACCTTGCCGAGGTGGTGCAGGCACCGCCCGGCGAGCTGCGCGATCTTCGCCTCCACCGTGTCGCGGGCGCCGGTGGCGACGACGATGTCCCGCACCTCGGCCAGCGCACCCTCGGGGAGGTTCGCGCGGCCTACCGCGCGCTCCAGCAGGCCGAGCGCGGACAGATCGCCGGAGGCGGTGGCGAGGGCACGGGCCACGGCCAGCAGGTAGGTGGGTTTGCCCTCGCGTACGTCCCCGCCAGCCGGTTTGCCGGTGACATGAGGGTCGGCGAAGAGGTCGTTCACATCGTCCCGTAGCTGGAAGGCCAGACCCGCGCAGCGTCCGGCGCGGCACAGCGTGCGCGTGGTGGCCGCGTCGGCGCCGGCGAGGACCGCACCGAGCTCCAGTGGCCGCTCCACGGTGTACCGGGCGCTCTTGAGGCAGGCGGCGCGGAGCGTCCGTGCCGGAGCGGGGACGGAGGTGGCCTGCCCCTGAACGTCGAGGTACTGCCCCGCCACCATCTCCGTGCGCAGGGTGCGCCACACGTCGTTCAGCCGGTGCGCGGTGCCGGGCGGCAGCCCGGAGTCCAGCACCAGGCCGGTCAGCGCGTCGTCCGCCCAGGCCAGCGCGAGGTCGCCGGCGAGCACGGCGGCCGACGCGCCGAGCCGGCGTGCGACGGGCCGGGGTGCCGTATCCGAGTACTGCCGCTCCACGTCGGCGTGCAGCGCAGGGCTGCCACGGCGGGTGGGCGCCTGGTCCATCAGGTCGTCGTGGACCAGGGCACAGGTCTGGATCAGTTCGAGCGCCGCCGCCGTGCGCAACGCCGCGCGCACCTGGGCAGGGTCCCCGCCGCCGCAGGACCGTAGGGACCACCACACGAGCCGGGCCCGAACGCGGCGCCCGCCGCGCTGGGCGAAGCGGGCGACCCGCTCGGCGATGTCGTGGGCGAACACCGTGCTCAGCCCTCGGCAGCCGGCGAGGACGCCGGTGAGCAGTTCGTGGAGTTCCCGGCCGACGGCGCCCGGCACGTCGTCGTCCACGACGAGCGCGCAGCCGCTGCGGGCCGGCCGGGACGGGGCGTCCGCGGCAGCGCGGGAACTCCGACCGCCATCGGCCGTGCCGACCGGTTCCCCGATCTCCTGGTGGCCGACCGGCCCGCCGGGCGGCCTGTGCTGCGGGTCTGCCGTTGGACGGCCGATCGCCTGGGTGGAGCGCATCACGGTCCTCTCGCCAGTCGAGGAAGCCGGGCTGAGCGCCCGGTGCTTCACGCGTCCTTCGTACGCGGTGCTTCACGATTCATCAGCACACGTTCCGCCCTTCACGGTTCACCAGGACACATTTCACGCGGAAGCGCCTCACCGGATGCACCGTTCGGCGGACGTGCCGACGCGACAGGCACCCATCCGCACGACACGCTTCCGGCTGCGTCCGCCGCGGCCGGCGGACCGGAAGACTGGCCGGATCAGCAGACCCGGGAGGAGCTCGCCGTGGACATGGAGTCGGAAGTCGCCGTCGTGGGCGCCGGGGCCGCGGGGCTGTCGCTGGCCCTGCGGCTGGCTCGGCCGCCCGCGGCCGGGCGCCGGGTGACGGCGGTGCTGCTGGCGGCACCGCCGGGTCCGTTCCGCGCCGCGCGACGCACCTGGTGTTACTGGGAGGCGGGGACGGGGCCGTACGACGAGGTGCTGACGGCCACCTGGCAGCGGCTGCGGGTGCGCTCCGGCGACGGCTGGGCGGTGGATGCCGCCATCGCACCGCTGCGCTACAAGATGCTGCGCTCCGACGCCTTCGAGGCACGGGCCCGCCGGGACATCGGGGCGGGCTCGTGCGTGACACGCGTCGAGGCCGTCGCGGAGCGGGTGGAGTCCGCGCCGGGTGGCGCCCTGGTGCACGCCCGCCTGGCCGACGGCGGCCGGGTGACCGTCCGCGCCAGATGGGTGTTCGACTCCCGGCCGCCCGCGCGTCTGCCACCGGCCCGCACGACGCTGCTCCAGCACTTCCGCGGCTGGTTCGTCCGCACCCGCCGGCCGGTGTTCGATCCCGCCACCGTGGAGCTGATGGACTTCCGCACCCCCCAGCCCGCGCACGGCCTGTCGTTCGGCTACGTCCTGCCGACCAGTCCGCACGACGCACTGGTCGAGTACACGGAGTTCTCCCGTCGCGTGCTCGGCCGGGACGGGTACGACCGGGCACTGCGGCACTACACCACCCGAATCCTGGGTGTCCACGAGCACGAGGTCACCGCTTGCGAGCAGGGCGTGATCCCCATGACGGACGCGGACTTCCCTCGGCAAACTGCCGCGTCCGTGTTCCGGATCGGGGCCGCGGCCGGGGCCACGCGGCCCGCGACGGGCTACACCTTCAGCGCCGTTCAGCGCCAGACCCGCGCCGTGGCCGCCGCGCTGCACGCAGGCCACCGACCCCTTCCCCCGCGCGCCCATTCCGCCCGCTCCCGGCTCATGGACGCCGTGCTGCTGCACGCCCTCGACCGAGGCCGGGTGGACGGTCCGGCCTTCTTCACCCGCCTGTTCGCCCGCGTCCCCGCGCCTCGCCTGCTGCGCTTCCTGGACGGCGGCACCAGCCTGCCGGAGGACCTGTCCGTCGGCCTGCACGTGCCCGTCACCGCGATGCTCGGCTCCGCTCTCACCCTGCCGTTCGTGCCGCGGCGGAGCGCTCCCCCCACCTGACCCACACCACGACCCCTTACGGAGACGGCATGCCCCTGCTGCGCGACGCCGACCTGGCCACCGCGTTCGACCACGCCGCCCGCAGCTACGACACACTGGTGGCGGCCAATCCCGGCTACCACGCCCACCTGCGCCGCTCCGCCCGGCGCCTTGGCCTGCTCCGCGGCGGTGCGGGCCTGAGCGTGCTCGATCTCGGGTGCGGCACGGGCGCCTCGACGGCGGCCCTGGCCACCGTGCTGCCCGGCGCGGACATCACCGCCGTGGACGCCTCGGTCGGCATACTGCGCCGCGCGGCCCGCCGACCGTGGCCCCGGCCCGTGCGGTTCGTGCACGCTCCGGTGGAACGCCTGGCCGAAGCCGACGTACGCGGCCCGTTCGACGCGGTCTTCGCCGCGTACCTGCTGCGCAACACCGCCGACCCGGACGCCGTGCTCGCTTCCGTGTTGCGGCTGCTCGCGCCGCACGGCCGGCTGGCGGTGCACGAGTACGCGCTGAGCGGGCGAGCGGCGCACCGGGCGGTGTGGCGCGCCGTGTGCGGGGGACTCGTCCTGCCGGTCGCGACGCTGCTCGGCGACGGACCGCTCTACCGGCACCTGTGGCGCAGTGTCGTCACCTTCGACACGGCCGCGCAGCTCGGGGAGCGTGCGCGGCGCGCCGGGTTCGAGCAGGTGCGGGTGCTGCCGCTGCCGGGCTGGCAGACGGGCATCACGCACACCGTCGTCGCCCGGCGCCCATCGGCCGGCGGAGGGGAGGCGGGGGAATGACCGGCCTGCGCCGTTTCCCGGGTCTCGCGGCCCGCACACCCCGCCCCGGCCGGGACCGGCTGGCCCGGTTGCTGCCCGCACCGCCCGGCGCCGAACGCGCCGAGGATTCCGGTGCGCCGCGCGTGGCGGTCGTCGGAGGTGGTATCGCCGGACTGACCGCGGCCACAGCGCTGGCTGAACGCGGCGTCCGGGTCACGCTGTACGAGCGCGAAGCGCAACTCGGCGGACGGCTGGCCGGATGGCCCACGCTGCTGGCCGACGGTACGCCGGTGACGATGAGCCGTGGCTTCCACGCCTTCTTCCGGCAGTACTACAACCTGCGGGCTCTGCTGCGCCGCACCGACCCGGTTCTGGCCCGCCTGAGGGGCCTGCCCGACTACCCCTTGCGCCACGGCAGTGGCCGGCAGGACAGCTTCCGGCACGTGCCGCGCACACCGCCGCTGAGTGCGCTCGGGTTCGTGGCGCTGAGCGAGTCGTTCTCCCTGCGCGCCCTGACCCGGATTGATCCTCATGCGGCGCTGCCGCTGCTGGATGTGCGGGTGCCGGAGGTGTACGACCGGCTCGACCACGTCAGCGCGTACGACTTCCTGGAGGCGATCCGCTTCCCCGCGGCGGCGCGGCACCTGGCCTTCGAGGTGTTTTCCCGCAGCTTCTTCGCGGATCCCCGGCGGCTGTCGGCCGCGGAGATGGCACTGATGTTCCACATCTACTTCCTGGGCTCGGCCGAGGGCCTGCTGTTCGACGTGCCCCGGGAGCCGTTTCCCCAGGCGCTGTGGGATCCGCTTGCCGGACGTTTGTGCCGGCTCGGCGCGCGGGTGCGCACCCGGAGCGCGGTGGAGGTGGTGTCGGTCCTGTCCGCGGGCGGCTTCACCGTGGCCGCCACACGAGGAGAGGAGCCGTACGATGCCGTGGTGCTCGCCCTCGACCCGGCGGCGCTGCGCTCGCTGGTCGCCCGTTCCGGCGGGCTTGGCGACACCGAGTGGCGTGAGCGCGTGGCACGGCTGCGCACCGCCCCGCCCTTCCTGGTCTCCCGCCTGTGGCTGGACAAACCCGTGCGCGCGAACCGGCCCGGCTTCCTCGGCACCAGCGGATACGGAGCCCTGGACAACGTCAGCGTGCTCAGTCGCTGGGAGGGCGAGGCAGCCCGCTGGGCCGCCCGCACCGGCGGCTCGGTCGTGGAACTGCACGCCTACGCCCTGCCCCGGGACGCCGACCGGGCGGCGACGCGGCGGGGGCTGCTGGGCGAACTGCACCGCCTGTACCCGGAGACGTCCCGTGCGCGCGTCGTCGACGAACGCCACGAATGGCGGGCCGACTGCCCCCTGTTCCCGGTTGGTGGGTACCGGGACCGGCCAACGGTGGGCACTCCCACGCCCGGCCTGGTCGTCGCGGGAGATGCGGTCCGCACCGGCCTGCCGGTGGCGTTGATGGAACGAGCGGCCACCAGCGGCTTCCTCGCTGCCAACACCCTGCTGCGTCGGTGGGGGCTGCGGGGACACGCCCTGTGGACGGTGCCCGGCCGGGGGCGCGGGGCGTTCCTGCGGTGGGCGACGCGCGCCGGGGGCGGCCGGTGAGGCGAGCCGCCCCGGGGCCCTGCCGGGCCGACGGGCGCACCCGGCCGTGCGGCCCGGGGTCTGCTTTCGTATGACCCGCAGTGCCAGGCCGAGGCCGAGGAACGTGACGGGCGGTGCGAGAGCAGCTCGCACCCAGGCGCGGCCAACGGCGGCCGCGTCCCAACGCGCCTCGCCCGGGGCCGGGCGGCGGCCCCGCCGCGGCGCGGCGCGGCGGCGACGGGGAGGGCGGCCCCGTGTCCCACCGACGGTCGGTGCGCAGCACCTCACGCAGGTCGCCGAGCCGGTCCAGGCCCGCCACCGTGCGTGCGGTGCGCGGGTCGCCGGCGAGCAAGGATCGGTGGCGGTGGGTGCAGGACCAGTAGCCGGTGGTGTATGGACAGGCGGGCCGCCCGGTGCGGTCCGAGGGGCGGTAGTCGCGGGCGGCGCACAGGTCGCTTATGCGGTGGATGTGGGCCCCGCCCGAGGTGTACGGCTTGGTGGTCGTCCGGCCGCCGTCCGCGTACTGAGACACGCCGGTGACGTTGGGCAGCATCACCCAGTCGTATCCGTCGACGAAGGAGCGGTGGAACCAGTCGGTCACCTCGCGCGGGTCCCAGCCCCTTTGCAGGGCGAAGCTGCCGAGCACCATCAGCCGCGGGATGTGGTGCGTCCAGCCGGTGTCACGCACCTGGGCGAGGACGGTGGCCAGGCAGCGGGAGGTGACGGTGTCCGCGTCGAGCTCGCGGAACCATTCGGGCAGCGGCGCGTGATGGCGCAGGGCGTTGCGGTTGCGGTAGTCGTCGCCGAAGTACCAACAGAACTGCCACACGTATTCGCGCCAGCCCGCGATCTGCCGAACGAATCCCTCGACGCTGTTGACGGGCGCCAGGCCCGCACACCAGGCATCCCCGGCGGCGGCGACGCACTCGGCGGGGTGGAGCAGGCCGAGGTTGAGGGAGGACGGCAGCAGGCTGTGGCTCATCACCGGGTCGGCGGCGAGCATCGCGTCCTCGTACGGTCCGACCCCGGCGAGCCGGTGCTCGGTGAACCGGCGCAGCGCCGCCAGGGCCTCCCGGCGGGTGACGGAAAAGCGGCGCGGGCCGTCACGGCTGTTTGCGACAGGTTCGCTGGGGCTCTGGCTCAAGTTCCGTGCGGCAGCTACGCGTTGTAGCTGATCTCCTCGATTGGGGCATTGCGGAAGTCGCCTTGATTTCGTCCCTCGATCGGTTGGTGTGGCTGACCTTCGGTCGCCGTGAGCCAGATGTTCCGCCAGTTGCAAGAGTTGTTGCCGTCGATCCCCGGGGGCGCGGTCGTGTCCGTCGAGGCTGACGGCGAGGCGATACGCGTCGAAGCCCAGTGCACGGTGGCTGGCGCGCCATGTCCAGACTGCGGCGACGGGCCGGAACGAGTCCACAGCGCGTACCTGCGCTTTCCAGCGGACCTGCCGAGCGGGGGACGGCGGGGCGGTCCTGACCTTGCGCGTCCGTCGGTTCTGGTGCGCCTCCCCGTCGTGCCCGCGCCGGACGTTCGCCGAGCCGGTCCCAGGGTTGACCCGCCGCCACGGGAGGCCACCGAACGGCTTCGCTCGGCGATGAGCGCGATCGGCCTGGCCCTGGCCGGCCTGGCCGGAGCCCGGCTCGCGAAGCGCATGGGCATCGCGGTCAGCCGCAGCACGCTCCTGCGTCGGGTGATGGAGTTGGCCGACCCGCCGCCGACACAACCGCGGGCGGTCGGCGTGGACGACTTCGCACTGCGACGCGGGCACAACTACGGCACCGTCGTGATCGACGCCCTGACCCACCAGGTCCTGGACCTACTGCCCGAACGCGACACCGAGACCCTGAAGCCCTGGTTGGCCCGGCACTCCGGGATCGAGGTCATCTGCCGGACCGGGCGGGCGCCTACGCGGACGCGGCCCGCACCGCCGCCCCGCAGGCCCTCCAGGTCGCTGACCGCTTCCACCTGTGGCAGGTGCGCCGTGAGGCGCTGATTGATCGTGTGGAGGCGAGAGACCTTCGCCGCCGTCCTGTCGCAGCAGGGCGGTGAAGCTGGGGGCAGCCTGACCAGGGAGGTGCCGGGGAGGGTGGCAAGCGGCCCTGACAAAGCCGGGGCGACGTGCTGGCCGCGATCGCCCTGAAGCTCGACGGCACACCCGTCGCCGCATCGACGGTCAAGCGCGTCCGCCGCATCCTCAACGTCGCGCTGGAGCACGCCGTCCGCCGGCGCGTCCTGCTGAGCAACCCGCTGCCCAAGGGGCGGGGCACCAGTCCCAAGACCTCCACAGCCGTGGACAAGCGGTGCCTGATCAACCCCCACCAGGCGGCGCGGCTGCTGGGCCGGATCCGCCGCCGGCCGCGGGGTGGCGAGCGGCTTCACGCCTTCTTCGCGACCTTGTACTACGCCGGGGCCCGGCCGGAAGAAGTCGTGGCCATAAGGGTGAGCGACATCCGGCTGCCCGACGAGGAGGCCGAGGACCAGTGGGGTGAACTGCCACTCCACACGGCCACTCCCGAAGTGGGCAAACAGTGGACCGACTCCGGCCACACCCATGACAAGCGGCACCTGAAGGGCAGGGCCGCGGGGGAGACCCGGCCGGTGCCCTGCCACCCGGCGCTGGTGAAGATTCTGCGCGAGCACGTCGAACGGAAGCGTCTCAAGCCTGGCGACCTCCTGTTCCAGGGCGAGAACGGGGGCGCCCTGGCCGGCTCGGTGATCCGCCGGGCCTGGACCGCAGCCCGGAAGAGTGAACTCACCGAAGCCGAGTTCGACTCCCCGCTGGGGCGCCGGGTCTATGACCTGCGTCACACCTGCCTTACTACCTGGCTGAACAACGGCGTCCCGCCCGCCCAGGTCGCCGAGTGGGCCGGCAACAGCGTCCCGGTCCTGCTGGCCGCCTACACCCGCTGCCTCTCCGGACAGCTCAAGGACCTTCAGAAGCGCATCGAGGCCGCCCAGGACCTCACCTCGCTCGAGCCAGCCGAGGGGGCGGCGCAGGAAAACTTCTCCGTGTATTCACCGCAGCCACCCGCAAAAACCCGGTACCAACCGGCCCTAGCCGGTCCCGCGCCGGGAAACGCTGGGCATGCCACCCGTCGAGTCCGACGCCCTCGACACGGCCGCTGACCTGCGGAAAAGGGGGACGCCGAGCCATCGGTGATCTTGTGCCCCCGGCAGGACTCGAACCTGCGGCCAAGTGCTTAGAAGGCACCTGCTCTATCCGCTGAGCTACGGGGGCCGGTCATGGTCGTGGCGTGGGACGGTGCCCCCTCGGTGACCTCGCCGCGCACAGGATAGAGCTTCGAGGGGTTCGTCCCGGTTGCTTCACGGCAACACCCTTGTGTGGAGATCCAGTGAAGCAGCCCCGATAATCGCAGGCGAGTGCGATGTGCGCAGCGGTTTTGGTGGCTCCCGCGAGGGGTGTTGCGCACTCGTTATGCCGGGGCCGCGGAGATGGCTGTCTGGTTTGGGGCGCGTTCGGCGGAATATGCTTTTGAAACCGCTCGAAATTAGGCATTCTGCGCATGTGGCGATCTTGGACGCACGGCCCGAGCTGCTGGACGCACTGACCCTCCTGCGGGAGTGTCTCGCTGCCGCGCGCTTCCCGCTCGATGTGCCCGGGGCCGAACGGGCCCGGCGTTCGTGCGCCGAGTTGCTGGCCCAGGTGGACGGGTACCTGCTGCCCCGGCTGCGGCAGCCGGAGGCGCCGCTGCTCGCCGTCGTCGGGGGGTCCACCGGGGCGGGGAAGTCCACGCTCGTGAACTCGCTCGTCGGACGCCGCGTCACCGAGGCCGGGGTGCTGCGGCCGACCACCAGGATGCCCGTTCTCGTGTGCCATCCCGACGACCAGCGGTGGTTCAGCGGGCGACGGGTGCTGCCGCAGCTCGGACGGGTCGTCGGGCCCCGGCAGGAGAGCGACGGGCAGCCGGCGCTCGCCGTCGTCACCACCCGGGCGGTGCCCGCCGGACTCGCCCTGGTCGACGCCCCGGACATCGACTCCCTGGTCGCCGGCAACCGCGACCTGGCCGCCGATCTCATCTGCGCCGCCGACATCTGGGTGCTCGTCACCACCGCGGCCCGGTACGCCGACGCCGTTCCCTGGCACCTGCTGCGCAGCGCGCAGGAGTACGACGTCACCCTCGCCACCGTGCTGGACCGGGTGCCGCACCAGATCGCCGCCGAGGTGTCGCGGCACTACGACGCCCTGCTGGAACGGGCCGGGCTCGGCGGGATCCCCCGGTTCACCGTGCCCGAACTCCCGGAATCCGTCGGCGGATCCGGGCTCCTGCCCGCCAGCGCCGTCGCCGGGCTGCGGGAGTGGCTCGGCCGCCGCGCCCAGGACCCGCAGGCGCGGACCATGGCCGCCGCCCGCACCGCCGCCGGGACCGTCGCCTCGCTGCGCGCCCGGGTCGCCGACCTCGCCGGCGCGTGCGCCGCCCAGTACGCCACCGCAGTCCGCCTCGACCAGCGGCTCGCCGACGCCTACGCCGAGGCCGACCGCCGCGTCCGCGCCTGCCTGACCGGCGGCGGGCTGCTGACGGGTCAGGCCCGGGCGCACTGGCTGGCGTTCCCCGAGGACGCCAGCGCCGAGGAGGTGCAGGAGTCGCTGACCCAGGCGCTCACCGACCTGCTCGTCGAGGCCGTCTCGGCCGCCGACGAACAGGCCGACGCGGCCTGGCGGCGCGAGCCCGGCGCGCCCGAGGGCGGCACGGACACCGCCGAGGCCGTGCGCGAACGCGCCGGGGTGCTGGTGCGGCGGCTGCGGCGCTGTCTGGAGGAGCTGGCGGAGGAGGCCCGGGCCGCCGCGGGCCTGCGCGGCGAGCAGTGCGACGACGGCGAGACGGCGGCGCTGCTGATGGCCGCGCTGTTCGGCGGCAAGACCGGCACCGTCGCCCAGCAGTCCCTGGCCGGCGTCCTCGGCCCCCGGTACGCCTCGCGCGTGCGCGACCAGGGCGAGCAGGAGCTGCGCCGCTGCGTGGACCGGGCGCTCGCCGCCGAACGGGAACGCCGCGGCGCCCCGTTGCACCGCCTCGCCATCACCGCCGAGCCCCAGGTCGAGCTCATCGCCGCGCTGTCCACCGTGCACGCCCAGCAGGCTTGAGGAGAACACCATGACGGAGACGCTGACCGGGGACGACGGCGCCCTGCGGGTCCGGCTCGGGGCGCTGCGGGAGCTGGTCGGGCTCTCCCGCACCCGGCTGGACGACCAGGTCCTCGCCGAGGCCGGCCGGGTCCTGGACGAGGCCGCCGCCCGCGAGCGGCTGCCGCGCACCTACACCACCGTGGCCATCGCCGGGGCCACCGGCAGCGGCAAGTCCACGCTGTTCAACGCGCTGGCCGGCGCCCAGCTCTCCGAGGCGGGCGTGCGCCGCCCGACGACCGCCACCGCCGTGGCGTGCACCTGGGACGCCGGGCGCGACCAGCAGCCGCCGGACGGCCTGCTGGAACGGCTCGGCATCCCGGCCCGGGCCCGCCGCCGGGCGCACGCCGTGGACACCGGGCTGCGCGGGCTGATCCTGCTGGACCTGCCCGACCACGACTCGGTGGACACCGCCCACCGCGACCAGGTGGACCGGCTGCTCAACCTGGTGGACGCCGTCATCTGGGTGGTGGACCCCGAGAAGTACGCGGACGCGGTGCTGCACGAGCGCTACCTGCGCGCGTTCGCCGGCCACGCCGACGTCTCGCTCATCGTGCTCAACCAGATCGACCGGCTGCCCGGCGACGCCGTGGACGCCGTGCTGGACGATCTGCGCCGGCTGCTGGACGAACGCGGCGTCGCGCTGGGCGAGCACGGCGAGCCGGGCGCCGGCGTGCTGGCCGTGTCCGCGCTCACCGGCGACGGCGTGGCCGAACTGCGCCAGCAGGTCGGCGAATTGGTGGCCGCCCGGACCGCCGCCGCGCGGCGGCTGGCCGCCGACGTGGACGGCGTGGCCCGGCGGCTGGGGCCGGTCTACATCGCCGACGGCGCCGAGGCCCCGGCCGGGCTGACCGGGGCCGTGCGGGAGGCGTTCGAGGACGGGCTGGCCGACGCGGTCGGCGCCCAGGCCGCCGGGCAGGCCGCCGAACGCGGCTGGCTGCGCCGCGCCGACCGGGCCTGCGGCACGCCCTGGGCGCAGCTCCTGCGCCGGCTCGCCGCCCACCAGGCGGAGCGCCGCGGAGAGCCGCCCGCGCTGGCCGCCAAGCGGCTGCGCGCCACCAGCCCGCCCATCGTCGCCCGGGCCGCCGTGGAGCAGGCCGTGCGGCAACTCGCCGCGGACGCCTCGGCCGGGCTGCCCGAGCCCTGGGCCAAGGCCGTCCGGGAGGCCGCGCGGCAGGGCGCCGAGGGGCTGCCGCGCGCCCTGGAGAGCGACCTGGAACGGCACCCGGCCGGCGCCCGGCCGCGCCCCCGTTGGTGGGCGGCGGCGGCGACCGGGCAGGCGGTGCTGCTGGCGGCCCAGTTCCTCGGCCTGTGCTGGCTGGTGACCGCGTTCGTCGGGCAGCCGGTGGTGGGGCGCTGGCTGCCGCTGGCGCTGCTGCTGGGCGGCTCGGTCGGCGGCCCGCTGCTCGCCTGGGGCTGCCGCATCGCGGCCCGGGGCCCGGCCGCCGCCTGGGGACAGCGGGAGGAGTGGCGGCTGCGGCGGCTGGCGGCCGACCGCGGGCACAGCCAGGTGCTCGAACCGGTGGCCGCCGAGCTCATGCGCTACCGCGAGGTGCGGGAGCGTTACGTCATCGCGGCGTCCCCGTCCGGTACCCCGAGGGTTTCCTCAACCATCCAGTAATGTCCGGGAATTCCCGGGCACGCGGCCGCGCCGCAAGGTAACGATTCGCCCTCGGAATGTGTAAGTCGGGGGCTGGGTGGGGACATTGACCCTTCGCCTCTCTACGATCCACCGTACGCACGGGGATATTGATGAGCGTGCGGCCGACGATACGGCTGCTGCGCCCTGTGATCTCGTGGAGGGGACACACACATGATTTCTGCGCGCAGGCGGGTCGCCCCCCGCCTTGCGGCCACCGCCTTCGCCGCCGGCCTCTTCGCCGCCGGTTCGATCGCGGCCGCCGGCCCGGCAGCGGCCGACGACAGCCCGGGCAGCGGCGGCGCCACCGCCACCCTCGAAGGGCTGGTGACGCACGGCACGGTCGACGTCACGATGCCGGACGGCACGGAGCACTCGATCGAGGGCGGCCTGTTCAACCTCGCCGCCGCCGACGGCGGCGCCCTGCAGACCTACTGCATCGACTTCAACACACCCGCACGGAACGGCACGCAGTACCGGGAGACCGGCTGGGGCTCCTCCACGCTGCACAACAACCCCGACGCGGGCAAGATCCACTGGATCCTCCAGAACTCCTACCCGGCCGTCGACGAGATGACCCTGGCCTCCAACGCCGGCATCGACGGCTCGCTCTCCAAGGAGCAGGCCGCGGCCGGCACCCAGGCCGCGATCTGGGAACTCTCCGACGGCGTGGACGCCGTGCCGGAGAACGAGAACGCCGCGCACCTCACCGAGTGGCTGCTCTCCAGCGCCGAGGACGTGCCGGAGCCCGGCGCCTCCCTCCAGCTCTCCCCGGCCCAGGTGTCCGGCCAGCCCGGCCAGATCATCGGCCCGGTGACCGTGGACACGACCGCCGAGTCCGTGTTCGTCACCCCGGACGAGGCCGCCGCCGAGCAGGGCGTGACCATCGTCGACGTCAACGGCGAGTGGGTCACCGACGACCAGCCGGTCGCCGACGGCACCGAGCTGTACTTCTCGGTGCCCGCCGACGCCGAGGACGGCACCGCCTCGCTGACCGCCACGGCGACCTCGCAGATCCCCGTGGGCCGCGCCTTCACCGGCGTGGACACCGTGACGCAGACCCTGATCCTGGCCGGTTCCTCCGAGTCCTCGGTCAGCGCGAGCGCCTCCGTCAACTGGGCGTCCGAGGGCCAGCCCTCCGTCGCGGTCACCGCGGAGGAGATCTGTGCCGAGGGCGGCGTCCAGGTGACGGTGAACAACACCGGCGACGTTCCGTTCGAGCTGGAACTGGCCGGCGAGACCATCGAGGTCGCGCCGGAGACCGCGGAGTCCGTGGTCGTCCCGGTCCAGGACGGCCAGGAGTACGAGATCGAGATCGCGCACCCGGACGAGACCCAGGAGCCCTGGCGCTTCACGGGCACCCTGGACTGCGCGGCCGACGTCGACGACAACGAGCCGGCCCCGGCGTCCACCGGTGGCTCGGGCGGCGAGCCGGCCGACGACGGCACGGACCTGGCCGAGACGGGCAGCAGCACCAACCCGGGCATGATCGCCGGCATCGCGGTGGCGCTGCTGGTGGCCGGCGGCGGCGCGGTGTTCTTCGTCCGCCGCAGGGCCGCGACGGCGGGTGCCGGCGCGGACGAGTGACACCAGGCGCACCCGGCGTGAGCCGGATCTGACGCCGACGAGGGGCGGGCCCGCGCGGGCCCGCCCCTTCGCGCTGGGTACACCGGTTTCCGCCCGGGCCCCGGCATGCGGCAGGATGGAGACATCTGCCTCACCCCACCGACTGACCTGCCCACTGACTGACCTGCCGGACGGTTTCTCTTGGCTGAGTACATCTACACCATGCGCAAGACGCGTAAGGCGCACGGCGACAAGGTGATCCTTGACGACGTCACCTTGAGCTTCCTGCCCGGGGCAAAGATCGGTGTCGTGGGTCCCAACGGCGCCGGCAAGTCCACCGTGCTGAAGATCATGGCCGGGCTGGAGCAGCCGTCGAACGGCGACGCGTTCCTCACCCCCGGCTACCGGGTCGGCATCCTGCTCCAGGAGCCCCCGCTGGACGAGACCAAGACCGTCCTGCAGAACGTCCAGGACGGCGTGGCCGAGATCAAGGGCAAGCTCGACCGGTTCAACGAGATCGCCGAGCAGATGGCGACCGAGTACACCGACGCGCTCGGGGAGGAGATGGGGCAGCTCCAGGAGGAGCTCGACCACGCGGGCGCCTGGGACCTGGACGCCCAGCTCGAGCAGGCCATGGACGCGCTGGGCTGCCCGCCCGGCGACTGGCCCGTCACCAACCTCTCCGGCGGTGAGAAGCGCCGCGTCGCGCTGTGCAAGCTGCTGCTGGAGCAGCCCGACCTGCTGCTGCTGGACGAGCCGACCAACCACCTGGACGCCGAGTCCGTGCAGTGGCTGGAGCAGCACCTCGCCAAGTACCCGGGCACCGTCGTCGCGATCACCCACGACCGGTACTTCCTGGACAACGTGGCCGAGTGGATCCTGGAGCTGGACCGCGGGCGCGCCTACGCCTACGAGGGGAACTACTCCAAGTACCTGGAGACCAAGCAGACCCGGCTCAAGGTCGAGGGTCAGAAGGACGCCAAGCGCGCCAAGCGGCTCAAAGAAGAGCTGGAGTGGGTCCGCTCCAACGCCAAGGGCCGCCAGGCCAAGTCCCGCGCGCGCCTCGCCCGTTACGAGGAGATGGCCGCCGAGGCGGAGAAGACCAGGAAGCTGGACTTCGAGGAGATCCAGATCCCGCCGGGCCCGCGCCTGGGGAACGTCGTGGTCGAGGTCGACGACCTGCGGAAGGCGTTCGGCGAGAAGGTCCTGGTGGACGGCCTGTCGTTCACCCTCCCGCGGAACGGCATCGTCGGCGTGATCGGCCCCAACGGCGCCGGCAAGACGACCCTGTTCAAGATGATCCTCGGCCTGGAGCCGGTGGACGACGGCGGCGTGCGCGTCGGCGAGACGGTGCAAATCAGCTACGTCGACCAGTCCCGCGCGAACATCGACCCCAAGAAGACGCTGTGGGAGGTCGTCTCCGACGGGCTCGACCACATCAACGTCGGCCAGGTCGAGATGCCGTCCCGCGCCTACGTCAGCGCCTTCGGCTTCAAGGGCCCGGACCAGCAGAAGCCGGCCGGCGTCCTGTCCGGCGGCGAGCGCAACCGGCTGAACCTGGCCCTCACCCTCAAGCAGGGCGGGAACCTGCTGCTGCTGGACGAGCCGACCAACGACCTCGACGTGGAGACGCTGTCCTCCCTGGAGAACGCGCTGCTGGAGTTCCCCGGCTGCGCCGTCGTCGTCTCCCACGACCGCTGGTTCCTCGACCGCGTCGCCACGCACATCCTGGCGTACGAGGGCGAGTCCAAGTGGTTCTGGTTCGAGGGGAACTTCGAGTCCTACGAGAAGAACAAGATCGAGCGCCTGGGCCCGGAGGCGGCGCGCCCGCACCGCACCACCTACAAGAAGCTCACCCGGGGCTGACCGTGCGGCACGTGTTCCAGTGCTCCCTGCGCTGGTCGGACATGGACGCCTTCGGGCACGTCAACAACGTCGTCTTCCTGCGGTACTTGGAGGAGGCGCGGATAGACTTCATGTTCCGGCTGGCGCGGGAGGCGGCCTCCGGCGCGTTCACCGGCGGTTCGGTGGTCGCCCGGCACGAGATCGACTACCTGCGGCCGCTGGTGCACCGGCACGAGCCGCTCACCATAGAGACGTGGATAGTCGGGATCGGCGGCGCCTCGGTCACGGTCGCCTACGAGATCAAGGACGACGAGACGCTGTTCGCCCGGGCCCAGACCATCGTCGTTCCCTATGACCTGGAGCGGGAACGGCCGCGGCGGCTCACCGCCGAGGAGCGGACGTTCCTGGAGAAGTACCGCGACGACGAGGCGGGGAGCGCGCCTCTCCCATGAGCACGTCACTGCGGCTGGCCCTGGCCGCGCCCGGGGAGGCCGGGGATCTCGCCGCCTTCCTGGGGCGCCAGTTGCGCTGGGACAAGACGGCCGCCGCCCGGCTCCAGGCGGACGGCGAGGTCGTCGCCGTGTTCACCCGGCCGGCGCGGTTCGACGTGCTGGCCGTGCGGCCCTGCCGGCTGGGGGAGCCCGCCCGGCTCGATGTCACCGTCTCCGCCGGGGAGTTGCTGGAGGCCATCGACGACGAGCACGGCGCGCTGACCGTGCCCGGCGCCGTGACCGGCCCGTCCTGGGCCGGGGTGCTGCCGCCGCGCGGCGGCTGGCGGCCGGTGTCCGAGGTGCCGCACGAAACGCTGCGGGAGGCCGCCGCCGGGGTGGTGGCCGAGTTCCGGGAGCGGACCGAGGCGCTGCCGCCCGAGGGGCGCACGCGCGCCGCGCTGGACACCCTCGCCGAGGAGATCTGGTCCCGGACGCTGCACGGCACGCCGCTGCCGCTGCGGGCCGTGCACGCCGCCCACGCGCTGGGCTTCCTGCGCGCCGCGGCGCCGGCGACGCTGCTGTCCCGCGGCCCCTGGCTGCGGCTGCGCACCCCGCTGGGCTCCATCGCGGTGCGCCGCGGCGGGCTGCCCGGCCTGGGCGTCACACCGCTGTAGAGATCCGCCTTCGGGCCGGAGCGGAGCGAAGGAGCAACGATGGCAACCGAGTCCGCCGACGTGATCGTCCTCGGCGTCGGCGGCATGGGCAGTGCCGCCGCCCACCACCTGGCGGCGCGCGGCGCCCGTGTGCTGGGGCTGGAGAAGTTCGGCCCGGCGCACCACGAGGGGTCCAGCCACGGCGGCTCCCGGATCTTCCGGCAGGCGTACTTCGAGGGCGCGGCCTACGTTCCGCTGCTGCTGCGCGCCCACGAGCTGTACGAGCGGCTGGAGCGGGACAGCGGGCGGGAACTCGCGGTCCGCTGCGGCGGGCTGATGCTGGGCGCCCCGGACAGCCAGGCGGTGGCGGGCAGCCGGCAGGCGGCCGAGGAGTGGGACCTGCCGCACGAGATGCTGGACGCGGAGGAGATCCGCCGCCGCTACCCCACCCTGGCGCCCCGGGACGGCGAGGTCGCGCTGTTCGAGGCGCGGGCGGGGCTGGTGCGGCCGGAGGAGACCGTGTCGGCGCAACTGGAGCTGGCCGCCGCGGCCGGGGCCGAGCTGCGCTTCAACGAGCCGGTGACCCGGTGGGAGGCGCTGCCGGGCGGCCGGGGCGTGCGCGTCACGACCGCGCGCGGCAGCTACACGGCGGGCCATCTGGTGGTCTCGCCCGGTGCCTGGGCGCCGCGGCAACTGGCCGGGCTGGGCGTGCCGTTGACCGTGGAGCGGCAGATCATGTACTGGTTCGAGCCGACCGGGGGCACCGAGCCCTGGGCGCCGGAGCGGCAGCCCATCTACATCTGGGAGGACCCGGACGGCTCCCAGATCTACGGCTTCCCCGCGCTCGACGGCCCGGGCGGCGGCGCCAAGGTCGCGCTGTTCCGGCAGGGCACCGTGTGCACGCCGGAGACGATCGACCGGACCGTGCACCCGGCGGAGATCGAGGAGATGGCGGCCCGCGTCGGGGCCCGGCTGCCGACCCTGCCGGGGCGGTTCCTGCGGGCCGCGACGTGCATGTACACCACCACGCCGGACGAGAACTTCGTGATCGCGCGCCATCCGGAGCACGCCTCGGTGACCGTGGCCTGCGGGTTCTCCGGCCATGGTTTCAAGTTCGTGCCGGTCGTCGGCGAGATCCTGGCCGACCTGGCGCTCACCGGCACCACCGCGCACCCCATCGGCCTCTTCGACCCGGGGCGTTTCGCGGACGCGGGGGCCTGAAGCGCCCGGGCCTGGGGCAACGCGGCTCTCAGGTGCGCGGCGGCGGGCGCCGTGCCGTGGGGGAGCGGGGCATCGCCGAGGGCGTGCGCCGGTTCACGGTGGCGGCGGCGCGCACCCGGGCCGGGCGCCGGTCGCTCGGCACCCAGGTCGCGCCGCCCGCCGCCGGGGTGGCGCAGACGGGCAGCCGGGGCGCGCCGCCGTCCAGCGACTCCGCCGTGAACGCGGTGAACTTGATGGTGCCGTGCGAGCTGTTGACGCCCGTCTCGTAGAGCAGCCCGATCTCGCCGGAGGCCAGCTCGGTCAGATCCGAGTAGCCGGCCCGGCCCGGGTTGATCACGGGGGCGGTGGCCTGCCACGTCAGCCCCTCGTCGTAGGAGGACCGGATCGTCATCGTGCGGCGACGCGTGGCCAGTTGCGGTCCCGGCCGGGCCGGGGCGGACAGCAGCAGCCGGTTGCGCGGGTCGCCGTCGTCGGTGGCGCGCAGCCGCAGCAGCGAGGCGGACACCGGCGGGGCGGCCAGGCCCGGGGCCGGCGTGAACCCGCCCGGCGTGAACGACATCCCGCCGTCCTCGCTGGTGGCGGCCAGCCGGTAGTGGCCCGGGCCGGGGTCGGAGCTGCGGGCGTTGATGTAGAGGGAGCCGTCCACCCGCTCCACGACGGTCAGTTCCCCGGGGTGCGTCTCGTGCCGGTCCGTCTCGTACACGGCGCCGAGCCGCCAGGTCGCGCCGCCGTCGTCGCTGTAGTAGAGCTGCGCCCCGGACCTGCCGTCGGCGGTGTTGTGGTCGCCGGTGACGATCAGGCGCCCGGCGTGCGGGCCCCGGCGCAACTGCACGCCGTGGCCGGGCCCGACGGACACCCAGGTCCAGTCGGACGGCTTGAGCGGGCCGAGCACGCCGCCGGGGGACCAGGTCAGTCCGTCGTCGGTGCTGTAGACGCTGTGCAGGGAGCGGTTGCGCCGCACCCGCCGGTCGCCCTCGTCCGTCCAGGAGTTGTGCGCGTACAGCAGGGAGACGCGGCCGGTGAGTTCGTCCACGACGGGCACCGGGTTGCCGAAGGTGCCCGGGCTGCCGGCGCCGCGCAGCACCATGATGTCGCTCCAGGTGTGCCCGCCGTCGGTGGACCGTTTCAGCACCAGGTCGATGTTGCCGACGTCGTCGCAGTCGGTGAGGCGGCCCTCGGCGAACGCCAGCAGCGTTCCGGAGGGCGTGGTGACGATCGCCGGGATGCGGTAGCAGTCGTAGCCGTCCCGGTGGGAGATGAACGGCCGGGAGATCGCCGGCTCCGGCGCGCTCGGCGGCTGCCGGGGGGCGCCCGCCCCGGCCGTCGGCGCGGTCACCATCACGGCCCACACCACGGTGACGAGGGCGGCCGTCCATGACGGCGCGGACCGTCTTCGGGCGGTGGGCGTATCCCGGGCAGGCATGGGCCGGACAGTACGACAGCGGGGATACCGCCGAGGGGACGGCGGTGAACGGCCGGGTTGCGGGCGGGTGACGCGCCCGGCGGGCGGCCGGGGTCAGCGCGGGCCGGGGACCCGCACGAGCTGGTCGTCCGGGGCGGCGGCCGGCGCCGGAACGGTCCGGGCGGGGGCCGGCGCGTCCGGCTCGGCCCGGAACAGCCAGGGCAGCCGGGGCTGGACGAACGGCCGCGCCAGCCGGCGCACCGGCGGCGAGCCCAGCACGATCGTGAGCGCCACCGTGAACAGCACCAGCGACAACTGCTCCGGCCAGGGCCCCACCCAGTCGACGCCGAACCACCGCAGCAGCGGGCGCAGCACCAGCGGGTGCAGCAGATAGATGTAGAGACCGCCAGTGCCCAGATAGGTGAGCAGCGGCACCCGGCCGCGCGGCGTCAGCCGGATGAAGGCGAGCGCGATCACCGTGCCGAGGACCAGCACGCCCAGTCGGATCGTCCAGTCCCACAGCCGGGGCAGCTCATAGGTGCCGTCGTAGGCGGAGCTCATCCGCAGCCAACTGAACGGCACCTCGTGGCGGATGAACCAGGCGGTGACGAACGTCACGGCGAGGACCGCGATCGCGGCGTGCCGGCTCCAGCGGGCCGTCAGCGCGTCGGCCAACAGGCCCTGCCGCAGCCGCCAGCCGAGTAGGAAGAACGGCAGGAAGCACAGCGTGCGGGACAGCGACAGATAGCCGCCGAACTCCGAGATGTACCCGGCGGCCAGCGCCACGGCGACCGAGGTCGCCAACGGGTACCGGAGCTGGGCGAGATACGGCAGCCCGGCCCGCCAGAACAGCAGCGACAGCAGGAACCACATGGCCCAGTGGGGCTGGGCGATGCTGAACGACCAGTTGTCGTAGAAGTGGTACTGCTCGGCGGAGTGCAGCAGGCCGATGGCCAGATACGGCACGAGGATCGACTCGGTGAGCCGCCGCGCCTCGCGCGGGGTCAGGGCGTCGGCCCGGCTGAAGTACCCGGCGACCATCACGAAGACCGGGACCCGCAGCGCCCAGGTGGCGATCTGGAGCCAGCGCAGGCCGTCGCGGTCGGTGATGGTGTCGGTGAGGTGGCCGAAGACAACCAGGGTGCCGGAGATGGCCCGCACGTTGTCCCAGTGCGGATCGCGGCTCTTGGCGGCTGTCGCGCCCCGCCGGTCGGTTCGGCGTCGCCAGGTCAGTAGTCCCACGGCTCGTTAGACCCCCAGAGTGCCCTCTCGGATGCGCTGGGTTGCATAACGATTCGGCGCGGGGTACGCGGCGGGTCTGCGACCATGGACGGGTGACCGAGGAGCAGTCGTTCTATGACCAGGTCGGGGGCGAGGAGACTTTCCGCAAGCTCGTCCGCCGCTTCTACGAGGGTGTCGCCGGGGATGCGGTGCTGCGGCCGATGTATCCGGAGGAGGATCTCGGCCCGGCCGAGGACCGGCTGCGGCTGTTCCTCATGCAGTACTGGGGCGGCCCGCGCACCTACAGCGACAGCCGCGGGCACCCGCGGCTGCGGATGCGGCACGCGCCGTTCCAGGTGGACCGGGCCGCCCACGACGCGTGGCTGCGGCACATGCGGGACGCCGTGGACAGCCTGGGGCTGGCGCCCGAGCACGAGCGCCAGCTCTGGAACTACCTGGTGTACGCGGCGGCGTCGATGGTGAACACCCCGGGCTGAGCGGTCAGGCGTTGTCCCAGCGGAACAGGCGGGCCGCGATCGCCGTCAGCACCGCGGTGAACAGCAGCAGCCCGCCCATCACCGGCAGCGCCGCGCCCCAGCTCTCGCCGCGCGAGAGGACGTCCTGCATGGCCTCGTTGAGGTGCTTCAGCGGCAGGACGTCGGACACCGTCTTCAGCCAGCCGGGCATCTCGTCCGTCGGGAAGAACGAGCCTGACAGGAACGCCATCGGCATGATGACGACCTGGAGCGCGCCGTTGGCGGCCTCGTCGGAGTTGGCCCGGGCGCCGATGACCAGGCCGATCGACATGAACGCCAGCGTGCCGCAGGCGATCAGGGGCAGGGCCAGCCACCAGGACCCGGTGAGCTGCAGCCCGTAGAACGGGATCGTGGCCACGCCCAGGAAGACGGCGGTCTGGACGAAGGACAGCGCCAGGCTCACCCCGACCCGGGCGCCGATCACGGTGCCGGGGCTGATGGGGGCCAGCCACAGCCGCCGCAGGATGCGCTTGCGGCGCCAGTTGACCAGGGTGAACGCGGACATGAACGAGGCGCCCATGGCGATCGCCCAGCCCAGCAGCCCGGGGGTGAGGTACTGGATCGGCTTGACCGACCGGTCCTCGACCTGCTCGGTGGCCAGTTCGAAGGCGGGCGGCTGCCCGGTGGCGGCCACGTTCGCGCTCTGGACCACGGACTGCATCAGACCCTGCACGGTGCCGGCCCGGGCCGGGTCGGCGGCCGAGTACCGCAGCTCGATCCGCCCGTTCTCCTCCCACACCGCCGCGTCGACGTCGCCCTCCCGCACGTCCGTGAGCGCCTGCGCGCGGTCGGCGGTCTTCTGGAGGGTCAACGCCTCGGACAGCGCGGCGAACTGCTCGGTGGGCATGTCGTCCAGCAGCGCCACGTCGCCGACCTGGACGACCGTCGAGCGCGAGCCGGAGTCGTTCTGGAACAGCGCGCCGAACAGCGCCAGGAACATCAGCGGGAAGAGCAGCATGAAGAAGACCGCCGTGCGGTCCCGCAGCAGCCCGAGGATCATGGCCCGCGACAGGCTCCGGAACGCGCTCACTCGCGGTACTCCCGTCCGGTCAACTGGAGGAAGACGTCCTCCAGGGTGGCCACGCCCAGTTCGCGCACCAGGTCGCGGGGCGGGCCGATCCGCAGGACGCGCCCGGCGTCCATGATGGCGACGCGGTCGCACAGCAGCTCGGCCTCGTCCATGTAGTGCGTGGTGAGGACGACCGTGCGGCCCGCGGAGTTGATCTCCCGCAGCAGGTCCCACAGGTTGCGCCGGGCCTGCGGGTCCAGGCCGGTCGTCGGCTCGTCGAGGAAGACCAGCTCGGGGTCGTGGACCAGGGCGCAGGCGATGGACAGCCGCTGGGCCTGGCCGCCGGAGAGCTTGTCGTCGCGGACGTCCCGCTTCTCCGTGAGCCCGACCGTCTCCAGCATCGCGTCGGCGCGCTCGGGCGGGACGCCGTAGAGCGCGGCGAAGGTGTGGATCTGCTCCCGCGCCGTCAGCTTGTCGAAGAACGCGGAGGCCTGGAGCTGCACCCCGATGTGCCGCAGCAGCCGTCTGTTGCGGGGCCAGGACGGCTCGCCGAGAAGATGCGCGCTGCCCTCGTCGGGCTCGCGCAACCCCTCGACGATCTCCAGTGTGGTCGTCTTGCCGGCGCCGTTGGGACCGAGGATGCCGAAGAACTCACCGCGGGGGACCTCGAAGGTCACCCCGTCCACGGCCCGCACGTCCCCGTACCGCTTGCGCAGCCCTGCGACGGCTATGGCGGGGGTGTCGTCTGTCACTCGAGTGATAGTAGTGCCGGGGGTGGTGTCAGCCGCGATAGAGCGTGAGCGTCGTCCAGGCACCGATATGGATACGGTCGCCCTCCTGGAGCGGAACCGGGACGAACGGCTGGATCGGGTCCTCCGCCCCGTTGACCGTGGTTCCGTTGGTCGAGTCCTGGTCCACCACCGCCCAGGTGCCGTCCGGCTGCTGCACCAGGATGGCGTGCTGGTGCGAGACGCCCGGGTCCTCCGGCGGGTGCGAGAGGTCGATGTCCGGGGACTCGCCCGTGGACTGGCGGCGGCGGCCGATGGTGACCTGCTGGCCGGACAGCGGCAGCCGCTGCTCGGGCGCGTACGCGGGCAGCGTGAGCTGCGCGGCCTCCGGACCGGAACGCCGCATCATCGCCGCGAAGTAGTCCGGGTCGGGGCCGACGCTGACCAGCCAGCCCGCGGTCTGCTGCTGCGGCGGCTGCGGCATGCCCGGGTAGCCGGGCGGGCCGGACTGCGGGGGCACCGGCGCGCCGCCGGGCGGGGGCAGGACCCAGTCACCGCTCTGCTGCTGCTGCGGGGGCGCGGGCGGGGCGGGCTGCTGCTGGCCGTACATCGGCGGGCGCTGGCCCGGCATGGGCTGGGCGCCGGGCATGGGCTGCCCCGGCATCGGCTGGCCGCCGGGCATGGGCTGCGCGCCGGGCACCGGCTGGGGTGCCGGGGGCGTGGGCGGCAGATAGGTGGTGGGCGAGTTGGTCAGGAAGTTGTACCGGCACTCCTCGCAGAACGGCGCCTGCGCTTCGCGCGGCGTCCGGCACTGCGGGCACAGTTCGGCCTGCGGCAGCGGCGCCGTCGGGGGGTTCGGAAAACCGGGCGGGCCGCCCTGCCCCGGATAGGGCGGCGGCTGGGGCGGCGCGCCCAGACCGGCCGGGCCGCCGGGGAAGCCGGGGGGTGGCGGGGGCGCCGCTGCGGCGGGTGCGAGTATGCGGTGACCGCACACCTCGCACCAGTCCTCGGCCATCGTCTGATGGCCGTTCGGGCAAGTCGGCATGTTACTGCCTCCCCCTCACGTCACGTGCGTCACTCGTCTTCGCTCGGCTGTCTCTTCACCCTGACCGTCTTTGTCGACCGCGTCTCCAGGGTCATCTCGTCGGCCTCGGCGACTCTAGCTTTCAGTCGAACAGTACCCGCCGCCGCATCCTCCACGTCTACCACCTTCGCAAGCAGTTTCGCCGTCGCGTCATTTCCGGAGCCGTGTGCGAGCTGTACCGCGCGGCCCAGCCTGGCCGTCGCACCGGGCTCGTCACCGTCTCTGCGGCGCTCCAGCCCGTCCTTGATCGCTGCGGCCAGTTCGGCCTGGCCCGTATAGTGCGCGACCTGCGGATTGATGGCCGTGGCGGCCTGGAGATCGTCCGTCCACACGGCCCGGATCAGGCCCTGGCCCAGCGTCGTGGCGGGCGGCCCGGCGGGGTCGGCGGGCTCCCGGACGACGAGCGCGACGCGGGCCGCGAGCATCTCGTGACCGACGCCGGCCGCCGGGACCCGCACACAGACGTGGTAGTCGCGCGACTCGTCGCCCCAGGAGCCGGTGGGGTAGTCGCCCGAACGCGGCGGGGACTCGGTGCGGCGCCCGGTCAGGTCCTCCACGGCGGGCGCGACCTGCTTGACGAACTGGACGGACGAGCCCTGTGGGGTCCACAGCCGCAGGCTGACGTCGGCGATCTCCTTGCCCAGCGCCGCCTCCATCATGGCGGTGAAGTCCCGGGCCAGGCCGTCCGGTTCGGCCACGATGTCGGCGGTGCCCAGCAGCGCCGAGGCGATCGCGGTGACCTCCTCGACCTCCCAGTCGGTGCCCACGCCGCGCGCGTCACAGGTGAAACGGCCCGCGCAGGCGTCCAGCGCCTCGCGCAGCTTCTCCGGCTCCTCGTGCTCGTTGCGGCCGTCGGTGAGCAGGATCCCGTGCCGGATGGGCGCCGGGGTGGTGCGGAAGAGCCGTTCGGCCAGCCGCAGCCAGGTGCCGATCGCGGTGCCGCCGGAGGCGTGCAGGCCGCGCAGCGCCTCCTTGGCCGCCGCCCGCGTGGTGCCGTCCGCGATGGCGAGCCGGCCGTCGCCCGGGTAGATCTCGGCCGCCCGGTGGGTGCCGGCGACGACGGCGAACGCCACGCCGTCGGTCAGCGTGTCCACGGCCGCCTCGGTGGCCCGCCGCGCGTTGTGCATCTTGGCCGGCGGATACTCCATCGACCCGGAGCAGTCCACCATGACGACCACGGCCGCCCGGGGCCCGTCGGCCGGGACGGCGGGCACCGGCAGCCCGCCGCTGCCGGTGGCCGTCACCGTGACGATCGCGTTGACCTCCTGGGCATCCCTGGGCAGGTACTCGTTCTGGTAGACGTCGATCGTGAAGTGCGGCACGTGCGACTTGGCGAAGTTGGCCATCGAGGGAGTGCCCTCCTGCTGTCGTGCCCGGGCCGGGGAACGACCGCGGTCAGGCCGTGTCCGCCCGGTCGGTCTCGGTCGGGAACGGGATGACGGCCACGGTCACGTTGTCGTGCCCGCCGGACTCCAGGGCGTGCCGGACCAGGTGCTGGGCGCTGGGCAGCGGGGCGGAGCGCGCCTTCTCCGGCACCACGTGCGCCATCTGCTCGGCGGTCTCGGCGTAGTTCCACAGGCCGTCCGTGCAGACGATCACCACGCCGGGCCGGCCGGGGGTGAACGAGCAGATGTGCGGCTCGATTTCCTGCGCGTCGGCGCCGAGCCAGGCCGTGATGGCGTGCGCGCGGTGGTCGGCCATCGCCTCCGCCTCGCTCAGCAGGCCCGCGGCGACCATCTGGGCGGCCCAGGAGTCGTCCTGGGTGAGCCGGGCCGGCGCGGCCCCCTCCTCCTCGGGCACCCAGTAGGCGCGGCTGTCGCCGATCCAGCCCACGGTGAGCGTGCCGCCGGCGGTGAACGCGCTGACGATGGTGCAGGCCGGGGCGTTCCGGCCGGGCTCCTGCTCGACGCCCTCGGCCAGCGCGCTGACCGCGCCGGCGGCGGAGACGAGCGCGTCGTGCATGGCCTGCTGGCCGTCGACGCCCCGGGGCAGCGTGGACAGCAGCGACTCCAGGGCGGCCTCGGCGGCGGTGGCGGACGCCTCGTCGGGACGGGAGGAGGAGGACACGCCGTCGCAGACGACGGCGATGACGGCCGGTGAGCCGTCCGGCAGCGCGGTGGCCGAGACGGTGAACGCGTCCTCGTTGCGGTGGTGGCGCAGGCCGAGGTCGCTGACCGCCGCGACGCCGCCGAGCGCGCGCTCCACGTGGTCGCGTTCGCCGGGCTGGGCGCGCCCGCACTCGGTGCAGTAACCCTCCGGGTCCACCTGGCCGTTGCCGCACACCGCGCACGTGACCGGGACGACCTCGCGGGGCGGCGGCAGGGGGTCGCCGGTGCGCGGGTCCGCGCCCTGCGGCGGGCGGGGCGCGCCGGCCGGCGCGGGAGCGGGCGGCGATGCCGGTGCGGGGGGCACGGGCGGTGCGGCCGGGGGCGTGGGCGGCCGGTCGAGCGCCCGTGGGTCGGCCGTGCGCGGGTCCGGCGCCCGGGTTTCGGCGGGCGGTGGGGTGGGGGTACCTCCCTCCCCCGGACTCCGTCCGGGGGGACCCCCATGCGGGGGAGACGCCGCCTCCGGTGGCGCCTCCTGGGCGGCCGGGGGCGGCGGCTGGACCCCGGGCAGCGGCGGGGGCAGCGTGAAGTCGGGCTCGGTGGCCGGGGGTTCGGCGGCCGGGGCGTCGGGTTCGGCGAGCGGCGGGGGCAGGGGAGCGGTCACCCGCGCGGCCGACTGAAGATCCGTGCCACAGACTCCGCAGAAACGGTCGTCTTCCTCCAGCGGCTCACCGCAGCCGGGGCAGGCGGAGAGTTGGTCGAGCTGCGGCATCGTCACACCCATGTCCTCGGGCGGAAGCGGTTCGCCGCCTCCACCAGTTCCGTTCGTTCACTGCTGGTCTGCGCCAGCCGGGCGAGCCGCCGGTAGGAGCGTTCGAGGCCGAGGCGGATGCCGGTCTCGTCCAGCGAGGCTCCCAGGAGTCGCCGTTGGGGGTCGGTTTGCTGACGGAACTGCCCGGGAGGTTGGGACAATACCCAGTCCAGCGCGGAACCCAGCACTTCGCAGGACAGTTGTTCGCCCAGCCACGGTTCCAGCCCGGCGCCACGCAAATCGGCAACCTGGCCGCCGGCGGCCAGCAGATCGGGCAGCAGATCCGGGGTGGGCGCCCGCTGCCGGAGCCGCGCGCGCACCGCGGCGACGCGCGCGGCGGTGTAGTGGGCCGAGGTCGCCGGCACCGACTCCAGCGCGGCCACGGCCCGCTGCCGGTCGCCGGCCGCCAGCCGCACCCGGGCCAGGCCGAACCCGGCGCTGACATGGCTGGGATCGGTCGTCCACACCAGCTCGTAGTAGTCGGCCGCGTTGTCCAACTGGCCCAGCACCTCCGCGCACACCGCCAGCGCCAGCTTGGGCGCCACCTCGCCGGGGAACGCGTCGTACACCGCGTCGAAGGCGAGGGCCGCCGTCTCCCAGTCGCCGCCGACCAGCCCGGCCATCCCCCGGTACCAGACCGTGCGCCAGTCGCTGGCGTGCCGCTCGGCCAGCGAGCCGAGCGCGGCGCGCAGGGCCGCGTTCGCCTCCTCGCCCGGCATCTCCAGATACGCCCGCAGCTCCGCGACCCGGCGCTCCACCGAGTCGGTCGGGGCCGAGCGCAGCGCCACCACCAGGTCGGCCGGCGCGGAGGCCATCAGGCCGGCCAGGAAACCGGCGTTCGGGTCGCCCGGGTCCACGCGCGGCACGGGCAGCGCGAGCACGATCTCCCGGATGTCCGGCGCGACGGTGACCGGCGCCGTGGGCCGCGGCGGGCCGGTGGGTTGCGGCGGCACGGTCGGGAGCCCGCCCGCCCGGGCCTTCGTGCGGCGCGGCCCGCGGACGCCGAGCAGCGACACCGGGCCCTGCGGCCGCGGCACCAACTCGGTGTCCACGACCCGAAGTTCGGGCCCGAAAAGCTGCGACAGCGCGGGCTGCGGCTGGCCGGTCCGCAGCGCCACGACCTCCCGCAGCACGCCGGTGAGCTGCTCGGCCATCTCCTGTGCCGAGGCGAACCGGCGGCGCGGGTCGGGGTCGGTGGCCCGCACCAGGAGGCGGTAGAACGACTCGTAGCGCTGGAAGACCTCGATGTTCTCCGGCTCCGGCAGGCTGTCCGCGAAGACGGTCGTATAGCCCTGGAAGTCGAACGTCAGCACCGCCAGCGTGCGGGCCACCGTGTAGAGGTCGGAGGCGACGGACGGGCCGATCTCGGCCACCTCGGGCGCCTGGTAGCCGATGGTGCCGTAGATGGCCGACTCGTGGTCGTCCATCCGCCGCACCGCACCCATGTCGATGAGCTTGAGCTGGTCGTCCTGCTGGATCGCGTTGTCCACCTTGAAGTCGCAGTACAGCAGGTTGCGGCTGTGCAGGTAGCCGAGCGCGTCCAGCGCCTCGATCCCGTAGGCACACGCCTGTTCCACCGGCAGCGGGTCGCGGCGGCCCCCAGGGGTGCGCCGGGAGTTGGCGATCTCCTTCAGCGACTTGCCGCCGACGTACTCCATGACGATGTAGCCGTCCAGCGAGCCGGTGCGCCGGTCGAGGTGCTCCACGAAGTTGTAGATGCGGACGATGCTGGAGTGCTCGATCTCCGCCAGGAACCGCCGCTCGGAGATGGCCGCCGCCATCGCGTCCTCGTCGCCGGTGTCCAGCAGGCCCTTGAGCACCACCCAGCGGTTGGACACCGCCAGGTCGATGGCCAGATAGATCCAGCCCAGCCCGCCGTGCGCCAGGCAGCCGGCGATCTCGTACTGGTCCTTGACCACGTCGCCGGGCTGGAGCTTGGGGATGAACGAGTACGGGTGGCCGCACTTGGTGCAGAAGCCCTCGGTGCGGCCCGGCCGCCCGTGCCGGGCGCGTCCCACCGGCGCGCCGCAGTCGCTGTTGCCGCAGAACCGTTTGCGCTCGGGGACCTCCGGCATCTCCAGCACCGCGGACAGCGGGTCCGGGCGCGGCACCTGGGGCATCGTCACCAGGCCGGCGCCCAGCCGGGCCCGGCCCGGGGTGCTGGTACTGGACCGGGAGCTGCGCACCGAGACCGAACGGCCCGCCAGCCCGCCGGCCCCGGACCGGGACAGCCGCCCCGAGACCGAGCGGCGGGAGTACTGGGAACGCGAGGAGGCGCTGCCGCCGGCGCTCGTGGAAACGCTGGCCGAGCCGCGGCCGGAGCCCGCGCTGTCCGGGCCCGCGGCGGCCCGGGCGGAGCCGGTGATGCCCGTCGCGGCCACCCCGATCATGCCCTGCGGCGAGACCACGGGCGCCAGCCCGCAGGTGTCGCAGTACAGTTCGCCGCCGCCCACGTCCTCGTACTCGCCGTCGCAGCCGGGCCGTTGACAGGTCACGGCCGCCGCTTCGACGCTCACCGGTCACCCCTCCGGTCACACGGCTCCGGGTCGGGGACCAGGATCTCGGCGGCGGCCCGCTGGTAGCGCAGCACCGCGTGCTCCGCCGCCCGCAGGTCGCAGGGCGCGGTCCACAGCAGCCGCCGCGCCACGTCGTACCGTTCCACCAGCATCGGCTCCTCCGCCTTCCCAAGCCGCGCCGCCTTCGCCTTGTAGGCGTCGAGCCGGCCGCGCAGCTCCGCCCGCACCGCCAGCGGCGCGGTCACGGCCGCCAGCGACTCGCGGGCCCGTTCCAGCTCCTCCTCGGCCCGCTGCTCCAGCGACTCCAGCAGCGGAGAGAGCCGGTGCCACTGGGCGCGCCTGCGGAAGTCGGCGGCGGCGACGAGCTGTTCCTGGAGGGCGCTGGCCGGGCCGCTGACCGCCGGCACCTCCGAGGCGGCGATCTTCGCCAGCACCTCGCCGCGGGCGGTGCGCGCCTCGGCGAGGGTGCGGTCGGCGCGGGAGAGGACGTCGCGCAGCCGGATGAGCCGCTCCTCGGCGTCCTTGCGCACCCCGATGACCGCCTCGACCTCGCGCCGGATGTCGTCCAGGGCGCGCGCGGCCCGGTCGTAGCGTGTGGTGTCGGGCCGCCCGCCGCCGGGCGCGCTGCTGCCGCCGTCGGAGGTCCAGAACGCCAGCGGATCGGCGATCACCTCGGCGCGCAGCTCGGTGAGTTCGGCCGTGACGCGGTGCAGCTCGTCACCGGCGGGGTGCGCGCCGGGGCGCACGCCGACGGAGTGCGCCAGGTCGCGCAGCCGGTGCAGCTCGGCGGCGAGGAGATCTATCCGGGCCGGCAGCGCGGACCAGACGGCGTCGGCCGCGGCCACCAGGTCCAGGACCTCGGCGTAGCCGGTGTTCATCCGCTCGACCAGCTCGGCCCAGCTCAGGTGCTCGGCCAGCCGGTCGCCGCCGGAGACGGTCAGCGTCGCGCCGTCCACCAGCATGCTGAGCTGGAGCAGGTCGTCCCGGTTCGGGAAACGGCGGCGGGCCCGCAGCTCCCGGGCGGTGGTCAACGACTCGGTGCAGGTGTCGAAGTACGCCCAGAGCAGGCTGACGGTGCGCTCGGCCCGCGCCCATCTCTCGCGGGTGACCCCGGCCAGCTCGGCGCCCTCCAGCAGCCTGCGGCCCGCGTGGTCCTGAAGGGCCAGCAGGGAGGACTCGATCGCCTCGTGCTCGGCGCCGAGCCGCGCCAGCGCGCGGTCCACCTCCTCCCGGCTGAGCACTTTCCCGCCGGAATCCGGGGCCATCGCTCTCCCCTCTGTGGGTCCTGTCGGTCCTGGTGACCGGTCCTGCCGTTGTCTGGCCTGATCCCTGCCCCGGGCGGGGCCGGATCACGGGTCAATCTCGGTACAGCGGTCGCGGTGGTTCGGGCGGCGGGTCGCCCTCCGGGTACAGGTACCCCGCCAGCCAGTCCTCGGCCGCCTCCCGCCACCCGCTTTGCGCGCCGCCGCCGCGGTAATCCTCCAGCACGGCGTTGACCCATCTCACCAGGTCGGTGTTGTCCAGGTTCATCGCGACGCCGTACGACTCCTGGGTGAGCGGCTCGCCCACGAGCCGCGTCGACGGGTCCTGCGCGATGTGACCGGCGGCCAGGGCGCTGTCGGTCATCAGGGCGTCGGCCACCCCGAGCTGGACCTGGACCAGGCAGTCCAGGTGATTGGGCGCCAGGACCAGCTCCGCGCCGAAGCTGTTGTCCTGGAGCAGGCCCTCGGCCGTGGAGCCCTCCGCGCTGCACACCCGCATCCCCCGCAGGGAGTCGTCGTATCCCTCGATCGGGGAGTCGCGCGGCACCAGAAGCTGCTGGCCGGTCTCGAAGTAGGCGGTGGAGAACGCGACCTTCTCCCAGCGCTCGCACGTGATGGACATGGTGCGCACCACCATGTCCACGTCGTTGCCGCGGATCGCGTTGGCCCGCTCGCTGGTGGGTATCGCCAGAAAGGTCACGGCGTCCGGATCGCCCAGCAGGTCGTCGGCGATGGCCCGCACCAGCTCGATGTCGAAGCCGACGATGTCGCCGGTGTCGGGGGTGCGGTAGCCCCACAGATAGCTGTTCTGGTCGATGCCGACGACGAGATGGCCGCGCTCCTGGATCTCCCGGATGGCGCGGCCCGTCTCATCGCGCTCCGGCCGGAAGCTGGCCGCCGCGTCCGTGCCGTCGTCGCAGCGCTCCCGCTCGGCGAGCGGGGCGATGTGGTCGTCCGCCGGCTCGGCCACGGCGTATCCGGGGCCGGTGCGGGCCGCCTCGCCTCCCGCGTTCCGGGGGAGCGAGCCGACCAGCATGGTGCCGGCCAGCGCCAGCCCGGCCGCGGCGAGCAGGAGCGCCCGCCGGTCGGCCCGGGTCCCCCGCCGGGTGGGTCGAATCCGGTCGCGTCGCGCTGTCCGCTCAGGCTGTTCAGGCTGCTCACTCAACGTGCGCTCCTTCCGTGCCCTCACCGGTATTCCGACAGCCGGCGGCCGATGCCGAGCACCGCGCCCAACCCGCCCAGCAGGCCGAGCAGTACGGCGCCGGCGGGCAGTCCGCCCAGTACCCCGTGGCCGTCGTCGGCCGCCCGCGTGAACTGGCCCTGCTCGTGCTTGACCGCCGCCCGCAGCGAGGCGTCCACCCGGTCGAAGCTCTCGCCGGTCGAGCCGTCCTGGCCGATGACCCGGCGGACGGCCGCGTTGTACTCGCCGGCCAGCTCCAGCTCGCGGGCCTCGGCGTGCCGGTCCCACCACTCGGCGGACGCCTCGGCGGCCTCCTCCACGGGCGTGCGGCCCTCGGTGTCGTCGGAGAGGTCCCGGGCGTTGTCCAGCGCGGTGTTCTCCTCGCCGGTGAGCGCGGCCATGTGCTGCTCGTAGCTGTCCTGGAATTCGTTGCCCGTGCCGCGCAGCACCAGGGTCATGCTCTCGTCGCCGCGGGCCCGGAGTGCCTCGATCCAGGCGTCGTTGAGCACGCTCAGCGACTGGGCGGCGCCGCGGTCCGCGTCGTGCAGGGCGTCCCGCGCCAGGACGTGCGCGCCGGCGAGCCACACCAGCAGCGCCGCGGCGGCGGTGGTGGCCGCGAGCAGGCCCCGGTTGAACACCCGGTTGGTGCGCAGGAAATGGCGCCGCTGGGCCCAGCCGAGCACGGCCAGCGCGGCCGCGCCGGCGGCCAGCGCGAGCCAGGGCCACTCGCGGGCCTCGGCCAGGTCGCGCTGGAAGCGCTCGGTCTCCAGCTCGTACAGGTCCTCGGCGGCGGTCAGCAGCGTGGTCTGCATCTGCTGGTCGGCGTACCGCAGATAGGCGCCGCCCAGCGGCAGGCCCTGCCGGTTGTTGGTGCGGGCGGTCTCCACCAGGCCGGTGTAGAAGGGGAGTTGCTCGCTGAGGATCTCGATGTACCGGGCGGCCGCGCCGGATTCGCCGCTGTGCGCGGCGGCCGAGGCGACCAGCCGGGCGGCGTTGTCGATGTCCTCCTCGTAGCGCCGGCGCACGTTCGGATCCTCGTCGGCGCCGGCCAGGAAGCCCACCGCCGCCGTGGTGTTGGCGTCGGCGAGCGACCGGTAGATCTCGGCGGCGTCGGCGCTGAGCGGCTGGCTGCTGCCGCGCACGGTGTCCGCGGCGTGGGCCCGGCCGGAGATCTGGTAGAACGTGAGTGCGCCGAAAAGCAGGAGCAGCCCGGCGATCACCGCGCCGATGATGCGCAGCCTGCCGGGCTCCGTCCGTGCTCCGGCGCGCAGTTGGGCCAGCGCCTCGGCCAGCGCGGTGCGGCGCGGCGGCTCGTCGGCCGCCCCGGGGGGCACGGGTGGGGGCACCGGCGCCGGGGGGTGCGCCGGCGGGGGCGCGGGTGGCGCGGTCGGCGGGTGAGTCACGGTCGGCACCCTCCCCCTCACGTTTCCGGCACGGGCCACGGCCAGCAGTATGCCGTTCTGTCCGGCACCTACACAGCCCTTGCCGGGATCTTGTCGTGATCGCGATCTTCCGGGTCCCCCGGGGCCCTTCCTGGCAATCACGCCGGGGCCGGTTCCTTGGTTCCCCGGGATCGCGCCGAGTTCCCCGCCGTTTCACGACGGCTCGCGCCCCCGGGCGCCCGGTGGGGTCAGAGCCGGTGGCCGAGGTACTGCGTGGGGCCGGCGTCGGCCGCGGTCAGCTCGGTGAACCCGATGCGGTCGTAGAACGCACGGGCGTTCGTGTTCAACGGAGTCATGCCGAGGTGGACGCCGGGCACCCCGCGCTCGCGCAGCGCGGCGAACAGCGTCTCCATCAACTGCCGTCCCAGGCCCTGGCGTTGCCCCTGCGGCAGCAGGTCGATGTGCAGATGCGCCGGGTACTCGGCGGCTATCTCGGGAACGAGCATCAGCTCGGCGTGGTGCAGCAGGTACCGCATCTCCTCGTCGGGACCCTGCGGCGGCCCGGCGGGTGCGGGGAAACGGTCGGCGACGGTGGGCAGCCAGCGCTCGCGGAACGCCGCGTAGTACGCGGTGCTGTCCGCCGTGGCCACGATGTATCCGATGGCCCGCTCGCCGTCGTCCGCGACGAACACCAGGCTCGGGTCGAGCACGGCGTACGGCTCGGCGAACAGCGCGGGCAGCACCGCGGGATCCTCGTAGCGGTCGGTGGCGTCGCCGCCTATGTAGGCCGTCCTGACGCAGATGTCGCGGAGCGCGTCGAGGTCGCGCGGCTCGTAACCCCTGATGTTGATGGGGGTGATGGTGGTCATGGGCGCCATTGTCACCGAAGATACGGACAACGGCGCCCCCATTGTGTGCCGGATTTCCGTGCCCGGTTCCCGAGACGGAACGCCGGCCGGGCGTCAGGCGCCGGGCGGCGCCGGAGCCGGAGCGTCGCCGTGCGAGATGCCCGCCGCGTCCAGGGCCCGCTTGATGCGCCAGCGCAGCTCGCGTTCCACCGGAAGAGCCTTGCCGGGCTGGGTCTTGGCCGTGACCTTCAGCACGATGGCCTCGGCGGAGACGGAGTCCACGCCCAGCACCGCGACGCCCTCCGCCCACAGCAGCTCGTCCCAGGGCGACTGGGCGGCCAGCTCCTCGCCGGCCGTCGTGATGACCTTGCGGGCTCGTTCGTAGTCGGCGTCGGCGGCGATCGCCACCTCGACTGCCGCCGTGGACCAGCCCTGGCTGAGGTTGCCCACGCGCTTGATCTCGCCGTTGCGGACGTACCACGTCTCGCCGTTGTCGCCGCGCAGCGTGGTCACGCGCAGCCCGATCTCCAGCACGGTGCCGGTGGCCTCGCCCACGTCGACGGTGTCCCCGACGCCGTACTGGTCCTCCAGCAGCATGAACATGCCGCTCAGCACGTCGGCGACCAGGCTGCGCGCGCCGAAGCCGATGGCCACGCCCGCGATGCCCGCGCTGGCCATCAGCGGGCCGAGCTGGACGCCGAGCTCGGACAGCACCATGAGGAGCGCCGTGCCCAGCACCAGCACGGAGGCGGTGCTGCGCAGCACCGAGCCGATCGTCTCCGAGCGCTGGCGGCGCCGCTCCGGCGTGGCCAGCAGGCTGCCCAGCGCGGCGCCGTGTCGGCGTTCCCGGTCCTCGCGGTTGAGGCGCGCGATCAGCCGCGTGATGGCGCGGCGGACGACGAAGCGCACGATCAGCGCAATGACGACGATCAGCACGATGCGCAGGCCGGAGGCCAGCCACGCTTCCCAGTTCTGTCCCATCCAGGTCTTCAGCCCTCTCCTGTCGAACCCCTCCACGGTAAACAAGGGGGAGTGGACAGGCCGGTCGCGCCCCCTTACTGTCAACAGTGTTGGCAAATGAGTGTGGACATCCCCTGGTCAACGGCCGTTGATACTCTGGCCCGGACAGGGACGGCCGGCGGAGGTGGCATGAGCAGCGAGAACGTCGAGGTCGACGAGGTGGCCTGGGCCCCGCGGCGGCGCTTCGGCCCCCGGTCCGCGCCCGCGCGGCGGGCGATTCTGGAGGCGGCGCGGGCCCGGTTCGCGGAGGACGGCTACGAGCGGGCCACGATCCGCGCCATCGCCGCCGACGCGGGCGTCGACCCCGCGATGGTCATGCGGTACTACGGCAGCAAGGCGGAGCTCTTCACCGCCACCGTCCGGGTGGCCAGCGACCTGGAGGACCTGTCCACGGTGCCCCGCGACGAGGTCGGCCGGCGGTTCGCCGGCGCGATGCTCGGCCGCTGGGAGCGGGGGGAGAACAAGCCGGAGGAGGCGGTGCTGCGCGCCGCGCCCACCCACCCGGAGGCCGCCCGCAGCATGCAGGTCACGTTCGAGGAGCAGATCCTGCCGGCCCTGCGGAACGCGTTCCCCGACGACCCCGACATCGACACCCGCGCGGGCCTGATCCTCACCCAGGGCCTGGGCACCGTGCTGTGCCGCTATGTGCTGAAGATCGAGCCCGTGGCGTCGATGGACTTCGAGCAGCTCCTCGACGCGGTCGGCGCCACCATGCAGCACCACCTGACCGCGCCGCTCAAGGACGCCGCGGCCCAGGGGCGTTGAAGTCCGACACGTACAACGCCACCTCGTCCGCCGTGGACGGGGTGGCGTTGGCCCGTTGACTCAGCCCAGGTGCGCGGCCGGGACGGCGTCGCCGCTCTGCTCGGTGGTCTCGCCGGGCCGCGGGCGGGGGGTGTTCATCAGGATCCCGACCAGCAGGGCCGCGGCCACCAGGATGCCGGAGGCCCAGGCGAACGCGGTGGTGTAGCCCTCGACGAGGCCCGCGTGCAGCACGGCGGGGTCACCGATCTCCGAGGCGCGGTCGGCCAGGTAGTCGTCGGTGGCGTTGGTGGCCAGGGTGTTGAGCAGCGCGGTGGCGATCGAACCACCGATCTGCTGGGCGGTGTTGACGGTGCCGGAGGCCACGCCCGCGTCCTGCGGCCGGACGCCGTGGGTGGCGTAGTTGATGGCCGGGGCCATCACCAGGCCCATGCCGAAGCCGATGATGAGCTGGCCGGTCAGCGGGCCCGAGACGTACGAGGTGTCCGGCTCCAGGGTGGTCAGCCAGGCCAGGCCGCCGGCCGCGATGAGCAGTCCCGGCACCATCAGCGCGCGCGGCGGGACCTTGGGCAGCAGCCGGGTGGCGATGCCACCCGCGGCGACCGCGACCGCGAGGGTCATGGGCAGGAACGCCAGACCCGCCTTGACCGGTGAGTACCCCATGACGACCTGGGCATGGAAGGTGAGGAAGAACAGCGTGCCCAGCATGCCGATGATCGCGAAGCCGACGGCCAGATAGGCGCCGCCCCGGGTGCGGTCCAGCACCACGCGCAGCGGCAGCAGCGGCTCGGCGGTGCGGCGTTCCACCAGGACGAACGCGATCAGCAGCACGCCGCCGGTGGCCAGCATGCCGATGACCATGCCGGAGGACCAGCCCTCGGACTCGGCCTCGCTCAGGCCGTAGACCAGCGCGACCAGGCCCGCGGTGACCAGCAGCACGCCCGGGATGTCGAGCCGGGCGCGGACGGCCGGCCGGGAGTCGCGCATCAGCCCGGTGCCGCACAGGGCCAGGACGGCGATCACGCAGTTGACGTACATGCACCAGCGCCAGTCGAACGCGTCGGTCAGCCAGCCGCCGAGCAGCAGGCCGATCGCGCCGCCGCCCGCCGCGATGCCGCCGAAGATCCCGAACGCCTTGGCGCGTTCCCGGGTCTCGGTGAACGCGACGCTCAGCAGCGACAGCGCTGCCGGGGCGAGCAGCGCGCCGAAGACGCCCTGGAGGGCGCGGGAGGCCAGCAGCAGGCCGAACGACCCGGCCGCGCCGCCGAGCGCCGAGGCCAGCGCGAAGCCGACCGCGCCGATGACGAAGGCGCGCTTGCGGCCGGTGTAGTCCGCGATGCGCCCGCCGAGCAGCAGCAGGCTGCCGAACGCCAGGGTGTACGCGGTGACGACCCACTGCCGGTCGCCGTCCGAGAAGCCGAGATCGGCCTGGGCCGAGGGCAGCGCGATGTTCACGATCGTCACATCGAGGACGACCATCAACTGGGCCAGGCAGATGAACACGAGCGCGAGCCAGCGCCGGCTGTTCTCCCGCGCCGGGGGGTCGGAGTGAGTCATGGTCACGCCTCTCTCGGATACCTGAATGCCTACACGTAGTTGTCAACGCCTGTAGGCAAAGTAGGGCTCGCCCTCTCCGTTTGTCAACGCCAGTTGGCCAATGGTCGGTGTGGATGTCAACGGCCAGGGGCGGCAAGGGAATAGCGGGAGAGAAGGGGGTCATGTGGCGAACGACACAATCAGTGCATTTCCTGATCGTGGTGGCGCTGGCGGCCATGCCCGGGACACACTGAGGGAGATCGTCCCGGCGCGAGCCACGTGCCGCCGACGGAAACGGAGGGCGTTCGTGCCACACGTCTTGGTCCTCAACGCGTCGTACGAGCCGCTGGGTGTCGTACCGGTGCGCCGCGCACTGATCCTTCTTCTCAACGACAAGGCGGTGAGCCTGGAGGACTCGGAAGCGCTCATGCGCAGTTCGACCCAGGCCATACCCGCCCCGAGCGTCGTGCGCCTCAAGCGCTTCGTCCGCGTCCCCTACCGCACCGCCGTCCCGCTCACCCGCCGCGCCCTGTTCGCCCGCGACGGCGGGCGCTGCGCCTACTGCGGCGGCGTGGCCACCAGCGTCGATCACGTCATCCCGCGCAGCAGGGGCGGCCAGCACGCCTGGGACAACGTGGTCGCCGCCTGCCGTAGCTGCAACCACATCAAGGCCGACCGGCACGTCGCCGAGCTGGGCTGGCGGCTCCGACATACGCCCGGCCCGCCCTCCGGGCTGGCCTGGCGCATCATCGGCACCGGTCACCGCGATCCGCGGTGGCTGCCGTATCTGCGCCCCTATGGAGCCGACGACGCCCTTGCCCGCATCGAGGGCAGATCGGCCTGATTCAGCAATATCGACAGGACAGGCCCTGGCCCGGCGGAAGAATTTCCGCCGCAGGCCGCGTGAGCTGTGTCGCTTTCCCGTCGCGGGGACGGGTGCGGTGGCGTTGACTGGGTAGAGCAGTACCGAGTCCGCCGCCGTCAGTGAACGGAGTGACCCGTGGCCAAAGCCGCCGGGATCGACCCCCTGGACCATCTGGAACGGCTGGAGCGGTTGGAGAAACCGGCCCTGATCCCGTTGCCCCCGCAGTCCGACACCCGCGAGGTGCCGCTGACCAGCGAGCCGCCGCTGGCCGACCTCACCCCGCTGACCTCCGAGCAGCCGCTGGCCGTCGAGCCACCCCTCACCTCCGAGCCCAGCGGCAACGGCGGCGCGGAGCCCGTCGCAGTCTGATGGAGCGGCTGACGCGCCTCGCCGCGGCGCACGGCGTCGCCACCTCCTACGCACCCGCGCCCGGCACCCGCGTCCAGGTGCCCCCGGACACCGTCGTCGCCGTTCTCGCCGCGCTCGGCGTGGACCCCGACGCCCCCGAGCCCCGCCCCCGGCCCCTGCTCCCGCCCACCGTGGTCCGCCGCCCCGGCGAGCCGCCGCCCGAAGTCCCCGCCGGCACCGCCCTGCGCGTCACCACCGAGGACGGCGTCACCTTCGAGTACGGCGAGGCGCCCCTCCCGCTCGGCTTCCACACCCTGCGCGCCGCAACGCCCGACGGCCGCGCCGCGCACGCCACGCTGATCGTGCCGCCCGACCGGCTGCCCGGCCCGCCCGGCCGCACCTTCGGCTTCCTCGTCCAGCTCTACTCGGTGCTCTCCGCCCGCTCCTGGGGCATGGGCGATCTCGTCGACCTGGCCGACCTCGCGAGCTGGGCCGGCCACACGCTGGGCGCCGGCTTCCTCCAGCTCAACCCGCTGCACGCCGCCGTCCCCGGCGCCGCCGGCGAGCCCACCGACCCCTCCCCGTACCGGCCCGGCACCCGCCGCTTCGCCGACCCCGTCCACCTGCGCGTCGAGGACATCCCCGAGTACGCCTACCTGGACGCCGACGCCCGGCGGCGCGTCGACCAGCTCCTCACCCGGGCCGCCGCGCTGCGCGCCGCCGTGCTGGACAAGCGCGCGCCCATCGACCGGGACGCCGTGTGGGCGCTCAAGCTCCGGGCGCTGGAGATCGTCCGCGCCGTCCCGCTCGGCCCCGGCCGTCACGCCGCCTACTGCGCCTTCCTCGCCCAGCAGGGCCGGGCCCTGGAGGACCACGCCACCTGGTGCGCGCTCGCCGAGCTGTACGGACCCGACTGGCGGGCCTGGCCCGCCGGCCTGCACGACCCCCGCTCCCCGGAAACGGCCCGCGCCCGCGGCGACCACCTGGCCCGCATCGACTTCCACAGTTGGCTGGCCTGGCTCACCGACACCCAACTGGCCCGCGCCCAGCGCGTCGCCCGGGCCGCCGGCATGCCGATCGGTCTCGTCCACGACCTGGCCCTCGGCGTACACCCCCATGGCTCCGACGCCTGGGCCCAGCAGGACGTGCTGGCGACCGGCATGTCCACCGGCGCCCCGCCCGACGCGTTCAACGAACGCGGCCAGGACTGGGGCCTGCCGCCCTGGCGCCCCGACGCCCTCGCCGAGCGCGGCTACGTGCCCTACCGCGAGCTGGTCGGCGGCCTGCTGCGGCACGCGGGGGCGCTGCGCGTCGACCACGTGATGGGGCAGTTCCGGCTGTGGTGGATCCCCGAGGGCGCCGCGCCCGCCGACGGCACCTATGTCTCCTACGACGCGCGGGCCATGCTCGCCGTGCTGGCGGTCCAGGCGCACCGGGCCGGCGCGGTCGTCGTCGGCGAGGACCTGGGCACCGTCGAGCCCGGCGTCCGCGAGGACCTGGCCGACCGCGGCATCGTCGGCACCTCCGTGCTGTGGTTCGAACGGGACTGGACCCGCCGCGGCCACCCGCCGCTGCCCCCGGGCGACTGGCGCGCCGGCTGCCTGGCGACGGTCACCACCCACGACCTGCCGCCCACCGCGGCCCGGCTGGACGGCTCGCACGTCCGCCTGCGCGAACGGCTCGGGCTGCTGGCCGCCCCCGAGGACGCGCTGCGCGCGGCGCTGGCGGAGAGCGCCGAGTGGCTGGACGAGTTCGCGCGCCTGGGGCTGCTGCCGCCCTCGGCGGACGAGGAGGAACGGATCGCCGCCGCCTACCGCTTCCTGGCCCGTACCCCGGCCCGGATGATCGGCATCTGGCTGCCCGACGCGGTCGGCGACCGCCGCCCGCAGAACCTGCCCGGCACCTGGCGTGAATACCCCAACTGGCGGCTGCCCGTCGCCGACGGCTCGGGTCGCCCCGTCTCCCTGGAGGAGCTGGTCGCCTCGCCCCGCGTGGCGGCGCTGGTCACGGCCGTCCGGGAGGAAATGGCGGGGGTGTGAGGGGGCGGCGGGAAGGCATTCGTTACTGTGGGTCCGTGGCCAACCTGAACAAGAAGCGCACCGCCGCCGTGGCGGCCGGCGTCACGCTGCTGACGCTGATGTCCTCTCCCGCGGCCCAGGCCCTGGACCGCGACGACGGCGACGACCCGGGCCCGGGCCTGAGCGTCGCCGAGACGCTGGGGCTCTTCGTGCTGACCCCGATTCTGCTCTTCGCGGTGATCGCGGGCCTGGTCGTCCTGAGCGACCGCCGACGCTGACCGGCTTCTTTCGCCGTCACGACACCGGCCGTGCCCCGCGCGCGAGGCGCGGGACACGGCCGGACGCCGGTGCGGGTGGGCGTTACTCGGTGTCTCCGTAGACGAACGTCTCCCAGGTGCCCGTCGCCGCGTCGGGCGTGCGGGCGCGCAGCAGGTACTGGAGCGAGCCGCCGTAGTTCTTCTCCACGCTGACGAACAGGCCGTTCAGCTCGGACCGCAGGTAGATCTCCTCCGGGGCCTCCTCGTAGTACCACATGGTGAACGTCTCCCAGCCGCCGATGCCGGCCGACCGGGCGCGGAGCATGTTCTGCCGGTCACCCGGCATGTTCTTCTCGACCGCGACATACAGGTCGTTGGCCTCGGAGCGGATGCCGAAGGTCTGCGGCTCCCCCTCCTCCACGTCCTCCGGGTCCTCCCAGACGAGGGTGAACTTCTCCCAGGACCCGTTGAACCAGTCCGACCGGGCGCGCAGCAGGCCCGTGTTCGGCGCGCTGTAGCCCATCTCGGCGGTGGCGAACTGCCCGTTGAGCAGCGACTGGATGGCCACCGGCCCTTCCTCGACCGCCATGGTGGAGAACTCGGTCCCGGACGAGTCCGCCAGCAGCGCCTCGAACTCCGCCTGGCCGAGTGGCACCATGCCCTCCGGCGCCGCGGGCGCGGACTGCGCGCCGGTGGCCCGCGGGGTGGCGGTGGCCGTGGTCGACGCCCCCAGCGTCGAGACGGCAAGCAGGCCACAGATGGTTGCGATGGCCGCAACGTTGCGTCGCATGTATGTCCTCTTTTGTCAGCTCACGTGGCCGGACGCGAGTCCCCCCACCCGTGAGCGATGAACATGAACTCTCCTTACAATTCTCATACATTGCCATCGAGGGACGGTCGCCGGCCCCTGCTTTTTCGGAAGATGGCGTGATGGCGTCGTCACGTGTGGTTCGCGAACCGGCGCGGCCGGGCGCCGGTCCGTCCAGTGCTCCCGCTCGTCGCCCGGGGTGGACGGCGCGGGCGCGGGTCGGCTCGCCGGAGTTGCCCGGTACCTGCCCTCGGCGCAGGAGGCGCGTTTCACAACTCCCCTTACGTGCTTGTCGGTTCATCGCTTGAACGCCGGTCCGGACACCCGCGCGGGCCATTGAGGCGAGTAACCACGAGGCTTACACTCGGTAACGCGCCGATGGCGGCGCGATCACAGAAGACGCAGGGGGCAGCCATGGCACGTGCCTGGGAGGCCGATCCGGCCGCGTTATTCGTGCGGCGGCTGGGGAAGTCGGCCGAGGAGCTGGGGAATTCCAAGGACGGTGACGAGTGCCCGGACATCTGGCAGCTCGACAACGGTGACATCGCGGTCATAGGCCGGGACCTGACGGCCGCCTACGGCCCCCGCCTGCCGGCGGGCGTCACTCTCGCGCCGGACGAGCGGCTCGTCGTCATCCCCGGAAACATGCTCAGCGCGGCGAAAGCGGACATCCCCGATGCTTGATCTCCAACCACCGGCCCTCGATCCCACCCGTGGCGTCCGGCTCCTCCGTTCCGTCTACCGGCCCGATTTCCGCAGCCGTAACGCGGAGATCCAGAACCGGGACTCCTGGAAGTTCGAGCGACGGCAGCACTTCGAGGAGCAGAACGACCCCAGCAGGGACGCCCTGACCCGGGGCGACTGGAACGAGGCCCTGCGGCTCCTCGAAGAGGAACGCGACGACATCCGGCAGGCCGTGCGGGCGGACGCGGGGCGCGGATCCGTCTTCCACCGGGTCCGCATCGTCGAGGAGCCGCTGACGCCCTATGTGCAGTGGGAGTTGCACGCGTTGCGCATCCAGGCCGAGTGCGGTCGGCGCATCCGCGTCGTGAGAGCCGAGCGGGTGAGCCCGCTGGAAAGCGGTGGGCCGCTGCCCGAGGTGGTCGTTCTCGGCGGGGCCACTCTGTACGACATCGCCTACACCGACGAGGGCGTCCCGGACGGCGCGACCCGTTACGAGGACCCCGACGTGGTCCAGGGGTGGGAAGCGTTCATCGCCCGGCTCTACGCGGACGGCGAGGACGTGCGCTCCTACGTCGAGCGCAGCGTGGCCCACCTGCCACCCCCGCAACTGAGCATGGGAGCCGGCGATTAAGCAGCGCGACGGTGACGAGGAGCGCCCCGGCGGCGCCCCGGCGGCACTGGGCGGAGGCGCTGCGGCTGCTGGCCGGCTACGACGACCCCCGGGCGGCGCGCATACGCGAGCGCGTGGCCAGTCGGCTCGCGTAGCGCGCAGCCGCCCGTCCGCTCCGGTGCGGAGCGGACAGGCGCGCTACCGGCGCACGGGCTGGCCCGCGCGCCCGGGAGGGGGTGTGGGACCTTGGCGCCTCAGCGGGCGTCGGCCGCACCGTCGAAGGCGCCGGCCTTGACCGCCGTCAGGAAGCCGGTCCACGCGCCTTCCGGGAAGACGAAGGCCGGGCCCTGGCGGTCCTTGGAGTCGCGAACGGCCATGGCGCGGCCGGTGAGCCGGGCTCCCTCGACGCAGTCGGCGCCCTGGTCATTGCTGTAGCTGGAGGTGAACCAGGCGGCGGGACCGAGGGCGTTGGACCCTGTAACGATCATGTATGTCAGTGCTCCTTGATGGCCTTCTTGATCATGGTCAGGGACTCTAGCGGCCCGGGGGCCAGTGCTTGGAGGTCGGTGAACGCCTCTTCGTACCGGGCGACAACGCCCTCCGCGCGACTGACCCACGCGTCGGCCATGTTCTCAAGATGGACGATCGACCGGGGAGTGGCGCCCTCCGGGAAGTGCAGCACGACGAATTTGCCGTTCATCCCGGCGTGGGATCCCGCGTGGAACGGGACGACCTGGACCCGGACGTTGGGCAGCGTCTCGGCCAGCTCCACGATATGGGTGAGCTGGCCCCGCATGAGGGCGCCGTCCCCCACCCGCCGGCGCAGCACGGCCTCGTTGACGATCGCCGTGAGCTTGAGCGGATCCACGGTGCGGCGCAGTACCTCCTGTCGTGTGATGCGCACCGTGACCACCCGGTCCAACTCCTTTGGACTGATGCCCGGGTGCGCGCGTTGGTGGATCACCCGGACATAGGCTTCCGTTTGCAGTAGTCCAGGAACGAACTCTGCCTCGTAGTTGTGCAGCGAGGACGCGGTCGCCTCCAGGCCGAGGAACGCCTTGAAGCCGGGCTTGATCAGCGGGCGGTACTCCGCCGACTGCCACCAGTCCCGCCGGGTTTTGGTGACCGCCGCGTAGTCCATCAGCAGGGCACGGGTCTCCTCGTCGGCCCCGTAGATCCCGCACAGCGCCATGACGTCCGCCGGTTCGACCGACGCGTTCTCGCCGGTCTCCAGCCGGGTCAGCTTGGACGGGCTCCACAGGAGCCGCTTCGCGACCTGACTGGCCTTCAGCCCGGCAGCCAGGCGCAACCGGCGCAGATCACTGCCGAGTTGGAGTCGGCACAGGGCGGGTGTGGCCGACTCGATGTCTGTGATCATCCGCGGTCCTCTCTGCTTCCAGTCTGGCGGCGAGCGTTCTGCTCCCGCAAGGAACGTTCTGCGCCATAGCGGGAGTTGTCGCCCCCGAGGGAGTGCTCCCGGCTTGCGGCGAAAAGTCGCGCAGAACTTTGATTCCGGAATGCGGTTGAAGCCCATTCCGGACATGGCGTTCTCGCTGCCATTCTGAAGTCAGTCGCTCACGCAGCGCAATAGGGCCTGGTGGAGCGGACAGAAAAGGAGCAAGCATGCACCGCGAAGAGGACGTTACCGACCCGCCGCCGCGCCGGGTGGCGGTCGGGGTGGCGTTGCTGCGCCAGGCGAACGGGGATGTGCTGCTGGTCGAGAAGGCGCGGCGGAACGGCCGGGCGCGGTTCGGGCTGGCGGGTGGCGCGGCGCGGGCCGGGGAGTCGGTGAACGTCGCCTGTCAGCGGGTGGTGCGGGAGGAGACCGGGCTGGTCATCGTGCCCAGCCGGGTGCTGGTGATCCACCACACGCCGGTGGCGGAGAACTACACCGTGGTGTTCGACGGAGGGGTCGTCCCGGACAACGGTCAGCCGCCGGTGCTGGTCGGGGCCGCGCCCGAGGAGCTGCGGCAGTTGGTGGCGCCCGCCGTCCAGTGGTGCGTCGATGTCGCGCTGGACGCGCTGCGCGGCGGTCCCGTGCGGGTGCTCGTCGGGCAGCCCGACTTCTCCTGCGGGTTCGGGGAGTTGGCGCGGTGACCGCCGCGCGCATACGCAGGCCCGGCGTGCTCGTCTCCCTGGAAGTTGACGCGGGCACCGTCCAGCGGGGAGACCAACTCATGATCGGAGGACAGGCGTTCACCGTTCAGGACATGACCACGATCGCGCGTGGCGCCAAACGGCTGGAGTTCGCGACGGGGGAGAGCTTCACCATGCGGCCCACCACCATCCTGTGGGCCGCCCGCCGCATCGATCCGCGGCTGTCGCGCTGGAACCGGCCCCGGCGCTGATCGGGAGCGCCGGGGCGGCTGTCGTTCAGGCGGAGGCGGCGTCCGCCGCCTGCGCGTTGAGCGCGCGCTCGACGCCCGCGCGGGATTCCGTGACCAGGCGGCGCAGGGCCGGGGAGGGGTCGGAGGTCGCCAGCCAGGCGTCCGTGGTCTCCAGCGTGGCGCGGGAGACCTGGAGCGTCGGGTAGAGGCCGACCGCGATCTGCTGGGCCATCTCGTGGCTGCGGCCCTCCCACACGTCCTTGACCGCCGCGAAGAACTTCTCGGTGTAGGGGGCGAGGAGTTCGCGCTGGTCGGTCTGGACGAAGCCCGCGATGACCGCCTCCTGGAGGGCGTTGGGCAGCTTGTCGTCCTCGACCACCGAGGCCCATGCCTCTTCCTTGGCCTCCGGCGTCGGGCGCGCGGCCCGGGCCGTGGCGGCGTGGCGTTCGCCCGCCGAGGTGGCGTCGCGGGTCAGCTCCGCCGCGATGGCGTCCTCGTCCGCCCGGCCGGTGGCGGCCAGCCGCTGCACCAGCGCCCAGCGCAGCTCGGTGTCCACCGCCAGGCCGTCGATGGTCACCGCCCCGGAGAGCAGGCCCGCCAGCACGTCGAGCTGCTCACCGGTCCGGGCCGTGGCCGCGAACGCCCGGGCCCAGGCCAACTGGTGGTCGCCGCCGGGCTCGGCCGCCCGCAGCTTCGCGAGCGCGGCCTCGGACCAGGTGGCCAGGCCCTCCTCGCGCCACTCGGGCGCGGCGTACAGGTCCAGGGCCAGCTTGACCTGCCGGTGCAGCGACTGCACGACGCCGATGTCCGACTCCTTGTCGATGCCGGACAGCACCAGCGCCAGGTAGTCGCGGGTGGCCATCTCGCCGTCCCGCGTCATGTCCCAGGCGGAGGCCCAGCACAGGGCGCGCGGCAGCGACTCGGTGAAGTCGCCCAGGTGGCGGGTGATCACGGCCATGGACTCCGGGTCCAGCCGCACCTTGGCGTAGCTGAGGTCGTCGTCGTTGAGCAGCAGCACGTCGGGGCGGCGGCGGCCGGTCAGCTCGGGGACCTTGGTCAGCTCGCCGTCCACGTCCAGCTCCAGCCGGTCGGTGCGCACCAGCGCGCTGTCGCGCAGCTCGTACAGGCCGACCGCGATGCGGTGCGGGCGCAGCACGGCCTCGCCCTTGGCGCCCGTCGGCAGCGCGGGCGCCTCCTGGCGGATGGCGAACTCGCCGATCGTTCCGGCGGCGTCGACCGTGATCTCCGGGCGCAGCACGTTGATCCCGGCGGTCTCCAGCCAGGCCCGGGACCACGCCTTCAGATCCCGGCCGCTGGTCTCCTCCAGGGCGGTCAGCAGGTCGGTCAGCCGGGTGTTGCCCCAGGCGTGGCGCTTGAAGTACGTCTGCACGCCCCGGAAGAACTCGTCCATGCCCACATAGGCGACGAGCTGCTTGAGCACGCTGGCGCCCTTGGCGTAGGTGATGCCGTCGAAGTTGACCAGGACGTCGTCCAGGTCGCGGATCTCGGCCATGATCGGGTGGGTGGACGGGAGCTGGTCCTGGCGGTAGGCCCAGGTCTTCATCTGGTTGGCGAAGCTGGTCCAGGCCTGCGGCCACCGGCTGCCGGGGGCGTGGGCCTGGCAGGCGATGGAGGTGTAGGTGGCGAACGACTCGTTCAGCCAGAGGTCGTTCCACCACTCCATGGTGACCAGGTCGCCGAACCACATGTGGGCCAGCTCGTGCAGGATCGTCTCGGCCCGCATCTCGTAGGCGGCGTCCGTCACCTTGGAGCGGAAGACGTACTGGTCGCGGATGGTGACCGCGCCCGCGTTCTCCATGGCGCCCGCGTTGAACTCGGGAACGAAGAGCTGGTCGTACTTGGCGAACGGGTACGGGTGGTCGAACTTCTCCTGGAACCAGTCGAAGCCCTGCCGGGTGACGTCGAACAGCGCCTCGGCGTCGAGGTGTTCGGCCAGGGAGGGGCGGCAGTAGATGCCCAGCGGCACCGTGCGGCCGTCGCCCTGCCAGGTGCTGTGCACCGAGTGGTACGGGCCCGCGATCAGCGCCGTGATGTAGGTGGAGATGCGCGGGGTCGGCTCGAAGCGCCAGACGTTGTCCCGGGGCTCGGGCGTCGGGGAGTTGGAGATGACGGTCCAGCCCTCGGGCGCGGTGACGGTGAACTGGAACGTCGCCTTGAGGTCCGGCTGTTCGAAGCACGCGTACACCCGGCGGGCGTCCGGCACCTCGAACTGCGTGTAGAGGTATGCCTGCTGGTCCACCGGATCGAGCGAACGGTGCAGGCCCTCGCCGGTGTTGGTGTACGCGCAGTCGGCGACCACGCGCAGCTCGTTGTGGCCCTCGACGATCGACGGCAGGGCGATGCGCGAGTCGGCGAAGACCTCACCGGGGTCCAGCGGGGTGCCGTTGAGCACCACCTCGCGCACCTCGGGCGCGACGAGGTCGATGAAGCTCGCCCCCGCCTCCCGCCCGGTGAAACGCACGGTGGTCTCCGAGCGGAAGGTGCCCCCCTCCTGGGCGCCCGAGAGATCGAGGACGATCTCGTAACTGTCCACGCCGAGCAGCCGCGCCCGCTCCTGCGCCTCTTGCCGGGTCAGATTCGTGCCAGGCACCTGGTGGTCTCCTTCGTCGTGCGGCGTCGTTCGCCATCCTTCCACGACGGCACGCGAAGGGGCGGGCGTTAAACAGCCCAGTGCTGTTGACGCCCGCCCCTCCGACGTGACAGGACCTACGGCGTCACGTGGTCGATCACCAGATTGCCCGTGCCGACGAGCGTGCCCGCCGCGTTCAGCAGCCGGACCTCGCCGAACACCTCACGGCCGTGGCCCGCCTCGGCCGCCGCCGCGGTGACCGTGATCTCCGCCCGGACCGACGCCGTCGCGCCCGTGTCCAGCTCGATGACCCGGTTCTCGTCGACCGCCACCGTGCCCAGGCCCGGGCTCAGATAGGCGTCCCGGTAGGCGAAGGTGGTGCTGCCCTGCGGCACGGAGTAGCCGTGCACCTCGATGGTGTACATGCCGGCCTCCGGGGCCTCGATGCGGACCTGCTCCTCCGCGGCGGGGCTGGTGGAGCTGTCCACCAGTTCGCCGTCGCGGTAGACGTACAGGTCGAGGTCGGCGCCCGGGTCGGCCGCCGCGCCGATCTCCGCGGTGAACGAGGAGACGTCCTCGCCGATGTGCACCTCGCTGGTCACGTACGCGCCGTGCTCGATGGTCGGCGTCGCGTTGTGCGCGGAGCCGAGCTCACCGGCCTGAAGCGAGCCCGCGATGGGCGCGAATTCGTTGGTCACGCCCCAGCCGACGCTCACCGGCACGCCCGCGTCGGCGTGCCCGATGCTCAGCGTCTCCGGGTCGAACCGGACGCCCAGCGCGGTCGGGGTGACCGTGTACGGGTTGTCCAGCAGCGGCGAGGTGCGCCGCGACTCGACCTCGATCTCCCACACGCCCGGGATCGGGTCATCGTAGGAACGCCGGTCCGGGCGGCAGGTGTTGGCCGGGTTCTCATAGTTGGGGTAGCAGTAGATGGTGCTGGAGTCGTCCGCCGGCGTGCCCCACGGGGTGATGGCGATCCAGCGGGTCTGGCTGCCCTCGGCCAGGCCGTCCATCGCGACCTCCAGCGTCCGGGCGCCCTCCGGGACCCGGACGAAGTACGAGGTGGAGTCGTTGCGCTGGACCGTGTCGGACTCGCTCAGCGAGAACGAGGGGCCGGCCAGGTCCTGCGGCACGATGACCGTGGCCAGGATCTGGTGGTCGGTGCCGCGGGTGCCGGCGTCGTTCACCTCCAGGATCGCGCTGTGCGCGCCCAGCGACCGCGGCCGGGCCTCGACGGTGACGGTGACCGGCTCGTTCAGCGGCAGCGACACGCTGGAGCGGCCGGTGAGCCGGAACGTGCGGTCGTGGTTGTTCACCAGCTCCAGCGAGTGGCGCACGGGCCGGTCGGGGCCGGTGGTGCGGGTGATGGTGATCTCGTAACGCTCCGACTCGCCGACGGCGGGGGCGGATTCGCGGTCGTAGACACCGGCGCCGCTGCCGGGGGTCGCCAGGAAGTCGGACATGGTGTGGTCGACCGGGGCCTGGACGGCGTACTCGTGCGCGGTGGCGCCGCGCGTGATCAGGTGCCAGGCGCCCTCGGTGTCCATCAGGCCGGAGCCCTGCTCGTGCGCCTGGACACCGCGGATCGGGTCGGCCGAACTGGTCAGCGCCGTCCGCAGATCGGCGGGATCGAGGTCGATGCGGCGCTGTTCGGCGGCGGACAGCAGCAGCGCCGCGGCGCCGGCCACCTGCGGCGAGGACATCGAGGTGCCCTGGAGCATGCCGTACCCGGGCGGCAGGGAGTAGCCGGCCTCGGCGACCGGGCTGCCCTGCTGCCAGGTCGGGATGGCGTTGACCGACGCGCCGGGGCCGGTGATGGTCGGCTTGAAGCCGCCGTCGTCGCGCGGGCCGGCCGAGGAGAACGGCAGCATCGCGTACCGAGTCCGCACGCCCGAGCCGTAGTTGGCCGCCCAGGTGGCCCGGGAGATGGCGGCGCCGACGCTGACGACCTTCTCGGCGACGGACGGGTCGCCGATGGTGTTGGTGCCGGGGCCGTCGTTGCCCGCCGAGACGAAGAGCTGGACGCCGTACGTGTCGATCAGCTCGGTGTAGAGGTGCGCCCGGGCGTTGTTGCCGTCGTTGAGGGCGGGCAGGCCGCCGATCGAGACGTTGACCAGGTCGACGTCGCGGTTGACGACGAGGTCGATCATGCCCTCGAAGAGCGCGGTGTAGGTGCAGCCGCCGCCGAAGACGCAGGCGCGCGAGGAGACGATCTGCGCGCCGGGGGCGGCGCCGTTCATCTCGCCGCCGAACAGGCCGTTGGCCGCGGTGATCCCGGCCACGTGGGTGCCGTGCCGGCCGGAGACGATGCCGATGTTGACGAAGTCGCGGGTCTGGCCGACCCAGTCGCCGCCGTAGGGGTCCATCGGGACGTCCTCGCGGATCTCCACGACGAACGGCAGGCTCTCGGCGACCTCGGTGGCCGGATCGTCGGTGCCGAAGTGGCCGATGTCGTAGTTCTCGCGGTAGGGCGCCATCTCGGCGTCGTCGGTGAAGTCGCCGTCGTTGTCGACGTCCACTCGGACGGTGCCCGCCTCGGCGTCGTACAGGATGCCCCAGGCGTCGGTGTTGTCGCCGTCCCGGTTCACGTCGCCGCCGATCTCGCCGATGGCGACGGCCTCCCGGAACACGTTGAACAGGTAGTCGCCCTCGGGCGCGGTGTACTCGCGGCCGTTGTTGACGAACGAGGGGCCGGAGACGGCCGTGAGCATCGGCCGCCAGGACCCGTCGCCGTCGATGACCGGGTCGGTCGCTGTCACCGAGTCCACGATCTTGCGGTCGCCGGTGGTGGTCTCCTGGAGGGCGGGGTGCGCGAGGTCGACGCCGAGGTCGAGCACGCCGATGGTGATGCCGCGGCCGTCGTAACGGGGGTGGTCCTCGACGAAGTCGACGGCGCCGGTCTCGTGGGCGGGCTGGTACGGGTTCTCCGCGGGGGTGTCCTCGTCGGGGCCGGGGTAGGTCCGGTCGGCGGATGCCCGGTCGTCGCCCGAGCCGGCCTCCGGCAGCGGATCCGGCACCTCTATCTCGTCGTTGAGGTCGATGGCGTGGACCGCCGCCAGGCCGGTGGCCTCCTCGATGGCGGCGTCGGCCCGGCCGGTGGGCACGGTGACGCGGACGTAGCCGATCTCGTCCTCGGTGAAGCCGACGGAGGCTCCCGATATGGCGTCCAGGCGGTCGGCGACCTCGGCCGTCTCACCCGGCTCGGCGGCGATCATCATCGTGACGAACGGCGCGTCCGCGGCCTTGGCCTCGGACAGCAGCGCGGCGTCCTGGGTGCCGAACTTCTCGCCGAGCGGCTTGTCCGGCACCGGCTCCGGTGTCTCCTCGGCCAGGGCGGGTACGGCCCCGGCGAGGGAGAGCGAGGCGACCAGGCCGGCGGCGAGCGCCACGCGGTGCAGGCGGCCGCGGCCCGGGGCAGAGGGGCGTGAACTGGGTCTCAGTGGCATGGGCATCCTTGTTCGGAATCCGGATCAGGATGACGGATCATCCTACGGACGCGATCACCAAATGTGGCGGGGTGAGGGGAAGTTGTCACATTCCTGCCAGTAACGTTTGTGTGAACGCGTCAACTCGCCACCTGCGCTAACGCGGCAGCACCACCACGTAACTGGCCCGGGGTCCGCGCGCCGCCTCGGCCAGCGCGGTGCGCAGCACGGCGGCCTGGCGCTCGGGCGACTCGCGCAGCGCGCGCGGCGTCAGCCGGGCCACTCTGATGCCCAGTCCGGACAGCGTCTGGTGCCGCCGGATCTCGTCCGCCTCCGTCGCGTCGTCCTCGGCCGGGGCGGGTACAGCCCCGGCGCCCCGCTGGGGCGGCACCCGGGCGTCGATCACGGCGGCGACGGCCGGCTCCGGCCAGTACGCGTCGACGTCGCACAGGAACGGGCCGTCCGGCAGCCACAGCCCGACGTTCCAGCAGGGGTCGGGCAGGCCCCCGGCCCGGACGGCCGCCAGGAGGCCCGCCTCGGCCAGCGTCCGGCTCTCCAGCCGCAGCGTGTCGATCGCGGCGGCCACCTGCGGCATGCCCAGCACCCGGCCCCGGGACAACTCCCTCACCACCGCGCCCGGTTCGCAGAACCCGGTGCGGACCGCCTCGGTCAGCAGCCGGCGCACGGCCAGCGCGTCCGGCAGCCGGCCGATGGCGTCGGCCAGGGCCCGGGGCACCGGCGCCACCGGGAACCCGGCCACCTCCACCGGCCGCGGCAGCCGGTGGGTGCGCACGATGCGTGCCCGGCCGACGGACCGCAGCCGCCGCACCCGCGGCACCAGCACGTCCACCCGGTCCAGCGCGGTCAGCGGCGGCACGCCGGTCAGCCCGTGCAGGCACAGCGCGGCCAGCCCGCTGACGACGGCCTCGCCGTCCCGGCCGCCGGTGTAGCGCAGCACGACGTGCAGCGTCTCCGCCGCGGAGGGCGGCCCGGAGTGCAGCAGGAAGACGCCGGGCAGCGGCATCTGCCAGGGGCCGCCGGGCCGGCAGCGCTCATGGGCGACGGCGGCCGAGACACCGTGCTCGCGCAGCTCCTGGGCCGTCATCACCTGGCACGGCGCGGCGGCGAGCTGGTGCAGCGGCCGGGGTGTGATGGGCGTGTTGTCGTTCATGCCCGGGCGATTCCCTCGACCGGCCCGTTTCCCCACCTCTGTTACAGACCCGTCGGCAAACAGGGACAACTCCGCCCCAATGCGCGGATGTTCGGGCAGCGGACGGGTGTGTGCCTACCGCGCGTCGGCGGCCTGGGCGCGCAGGGCGCGGGCCAGGTCGTCGCGGGCCTCCAGGACGAGGCGGCGCAGCGCGGGCGGCGCGTCGGCGTGGTCACCCAGCCAGGCGTCGGTGGCGTCCAGCGCGCGCCGGTTGCCCTGGAGCATGGGGAACAGGCCGCGCACCACGGCCATCCCGATCTCGATCGTCCGCTCCCGCCAGACCCGTTCGATCGCCTCGAAGTAGCGCGGCAGATACGGCGCCAGCAGCTCACGCTGCCCGCTCTGGCCGAAGCCCGCGATGGTCGCCTCGACCAGCGCGTTGGACAGCCGGTCCGACTCGACCACGTCCTGCCACGCCCGCTCCTTGACCTCGGCCGAGGGGCGCGCGGCCAGGCAGCGCACATGGTGGCGGCGGCCGGAGGCGGTGTCGTCGCGGGCCAGCTCGGCGGCCAGGTCGGCCTCCCCGGCGATGCCGTTCGCGGCCAGCGGCTCGGTGAACTGCCAGCGCAGCTCCTGGTCCACCTCCAGGCCGTCGATCCGGGCGGTGCCCGCCAGCAGCCCGGCGAGCAACTGGAAGTCCGCGTCGGAGACGGCGCAGCCGGCGAAGAAACGGGCCCAGGCGAGCTGGTGGTCGCTGCCCGGCAGGGCCCGCCGCAGCTCGCCCAGCGCCGCGGCGGACAGCTCATGGGCCGCGGCCTCGCGCCGGGGCGGGGCGCTGTAGTGGTGCAGGGCGGTGAACGCCCAGGCGTGCACCATCTGGAGCACCCCGATTTCGGTCTCCCGCCCGCCGAAGTCCTGGACCAGGCCGAGGAAGTCGCGGGCGGGCAGCAGGCCGTCGCGGGTCATGTTCCACAGGGCGGACCAGCACAGGGCGCGGGCCAGCGGGTCGGTGATGTCGCCCAGGCAGCCGCGCAGATTGGACAGCGACACCTCGTCGAAACGGGTCTTGCAGTACGTCAGGTCGTCGTCGTTGACCAGGACCAGCAGCGGCGCCTCCTCGCCGGCCAGCTCCGGCACGGCCGTGCGCGTCCCGGTGACGTCCACCTCGGCGCGGGCGTAGCGCACCACCGCGCCGCCCGGCTCCGCCAGCCGGTACAGGCCGACCGCCACCCGGTGCGGGCGCAGCGTGGGGTGGCTGTCGGGCGCCTCCTGGAGCACGCTCAGCTCGGTGATGCGCCCGGTGGCGTCGTAAGTGACATGCGGCGTGAGCGCGTTGACCCCGGCGGTGCCCAGCCACGCCTTGGCCCACTCGGCCATGTCGCGGCCCGAGGTCTCACCGAGCACGGCCAGCAGGTCGTCCAGCCGGGTGTTGCCATAGGCATGGCGCTGGAAGTAGCGGCGCGCGCCCTCCAGGAACGCCTCGCGCCCCACATAGGCGACGAGCTGCTTGAGAACGGAGGCGCCCTTGGCGTAGGTGATGCCGTCGAAGTTGAGCTTGGCGTCCTCCAGGTCGCGGATGTCCGCGGTGATGGGGTGCGTGGACGGCAACTGGTCGGCGCGGTAGGCCCATGCCTTGCGGCGGTTGGCGAACGCGATCCAGCCCTCCTCGAAACGCGTCGCCTCCACCAGCGAGAAGGCGCCCATGAAGTCCGCGAAGGACTCCTTCAGCCACAGGTCGTCCCACCACTCCATGGTGACCAGGTCGCCGAACCACATGTGGGACATCTCGTGCAGCAGGGTGTTCGCCCGGCCCTGGTACGCGGCGCGGGTGGTCCGGCCGCGGAAGACGTACTCCTCGCGGAACGTGACCAGGCCCGGGTTCTCCATCGCGCCGATGTTGTACTCCGGCACGAACGCCTGGTCGTACTTGCCGAACGGGTACGGGTAGCCGAAGTGCTCGTGGAAGAAGTCCAGCCCCTGCTTGGTGACCTCGAAGATGTCCTCGGGGTCGAAGTGCCGGGCCAGGCCCCGGCGGCACAGCGCGCCCAGCGGGATGTCGAGCGTCGAGCCGTCGGGCAGCTCGCGCGTGTAGTGGTCGGCCACGTAGTGGTAGGGCCCGGCGGCGACGGCCGTGATGTAGGTGGAGATGGGCCGGGTGGTGGCGAACGTCCAGGTCGCGGCCGGCTCGCCGGGGCCGGTCAGCTCCTCGCGGGCGGTCTCGGCGCCGTTGCTGAGGACGACCCAGTGCGCGGGCGCGGTGACGCGGAAGTCGAAGGGCGCCTTGAGGTCGGGCTGCTCGAAGTTGGCGAACACCCGGCGGGCGTCGGCCGGTTCGTACTGGGTGTAGAGGTAGATCTCGCCGTCCTCCGGGTCCGCGAAGTGGTGCAGACCCTCGCCGGTGCGGCTGTACGCGCAGGCGGCGTCCACGACCAGCTCGTTCTCCCGGGCCAGCCCGGTGAGCGCGACGCGGGAGCCGTCGAAGACCTGGTCCACCGCCAGGGACACCCCGTTCAGCGTGACGGAGTGGACGTGCGGCGCGAGCAGGTCGGCGAACGTCGCCGCGCCCTCCTCCGCGCAGGCGAAGCGGATCGTGGTGGTGGAACGGAACGTCCGCGGCCCGGTGGCCGGGGCGGGTTCGGTCGCGGACCGCAGGTCGAGGGCCACTTCGTAGCCGTGCACGGTCAGCAGCCGGGCCCGCTCACGGGCCTCGTCGCGGGTCAGGTTCTCTCCGGGCACGGCGGCTGTCTCCTTGTCCGTTCGCCGATCGCTGGACGCGTGTCAGCATGTCACGCGGCCGGAAGCGGGCGCACGAGCCGGGGCGACGCCGGGGCCGGAATGCGACGGGGATGTTCGGGCGTTGTCGCCGGGAAGCGACACGCGCAGGCACCGAAGAGGAGAGCCCCCATGACCGAGAAGACCCCGGCCGATTTCTGGTTCGACCCGCTGTGTCCGTGGGCGTGGATGACCTCGCGCTGGATGCTGGAGGTCGAGAAGGTCCGGCCGGTGGAGGTGCGCTGGCACGTGATGAGCCTGTCCGTGCTGAACGAGCCGCGGATGGGCGAGCTGCCGGAGCGATACGAGCGGCTGATGCGCGAGGGCTGGGGCCCGGTGCGGGTGTGCGTCGCGGCCGAGCAGGAGCACGGCAGCGAGGTGCTGGGCCCGCTCTACACGGCGCTGGGCACCCGTTTCCACAACCAGGGCCGGGACCGCGACCGGGCCACGATCGTCGAGGCGCTGGAGGAGGCCGGGCTCTCGGCCGGGCTGGCCGACGCGGCGGACTCCGACCGCTGGGACACCGAGCTGCGCGCCTCCCACAAGGCCGGGATCGACCTGGTCGGGCAGGACGTCGGTACCCCGGTGATCGCCGTGCCGGGCGCCGACGGCGGACAGATCGCGTTCTTCGGGCCCGTGGTCACCCCGGCCCCCAAGGGCGAGGCGGCGGCGCGGCTGTGGGACGGCACGCTGCTGGTGGCCTCCACGCCCGGCTTCTACGAGATCAAGCGGACCCGGGACGCCGAGCCGCAGTTCGACTGAGGTCGGCCGGCCCCCGCGCGACGCCTCCGCGCGGGGGCCGTTTCCCCGCCGCCCGCCTGTCCGAAGGTGAGAAGACGATCAGACGGCCGGGGGTTTCTTGTTGCGAACTACTCGCAACAGCACGCTATCAGCGCTCGGCCACCAGCACCTTGGTGAGGACCGTCGCCCCCCGCGCCGACTCGGTCTCCATCCCGCAGCGTTGGTAGAACGCCACGGCCGGTCCGCCGGTCGCCACCCACAGCCGCCGGTGCCCGGCCGCCCGGGCCCACCGCTCCAGCTCGGCGAACAGCGCCCGCCCGATGCCCTCGCCCCGGCGCCCGCGGCGCACGACGGCGCCGACGATCCACGGCGAGACATCGCGCCGCTCCGGTGGGTCGAACGGCGCCAGGCCCATGCCCCCGAGCACGGTGCCCGCGTCGTCCGACGCCACCCAGGTCACGGGCAGCGCCGCGCGGCCCGCCTCCGCGGCGGTCACGGCCACCCAGTCGTCCAGCCGGGGACGGGCCGGCTCCGGGCCCCACTCGTCCCAGCGCAGGGCGGCCAGACCCGGTATCAAGTCCGGGCGGTCGGCGAGGAGTTCGATATGCATGGCGTCAGTGTCGTGAAGCTCACGCCGAGATCGCCAGTAGGTTCGGTTAGCTTCATGGGGTCCCCGTTTCGCTTCACCCTCAGGGAGTCGTCCCATGAGCACAGCCGTCCTCGCCGATCTGCTGCCGGCAGCCACCGCACCCCGGGCGCGGGTGCGGGACGTGGCGCTGATCGTCGGTGGTGCCGCGCTGACCGGCGCCGCCGCCCAGCTCTCCGTGCCGGTGCCCGGTTCGCCGGTACCGGTCACCGGCCAGACGTTCGCCGCCCTGCTCATCGGCGCGTCGCTGGGCACCGGCCGCGCGCTGACCTCGCTTCTCCTGTACGCGCTGGCCGGGATGGCCGGGATGCCGTGGTTCTCGGAGGGCGCCTCCGGCTGGAGCATGCCGTCGTTCGGCTACATCATCGGCATGACCGTCGCCGCCACCGTGGTCGGCGCCCTCGCCCGCCGGGGCGGCGACCGCACCGTGCCGCGGACCATCGGGACCATGGCCGTCGGCACCGCGATCATCTACGCCGTCGGCGTTCCCTACCTGGCGCTGGACACCGGCATGTCGGCGGCCGAGGCCGTGGACGCCGGGCTGGTGCCGTTCCTGCTGGGCGACGCGCTCAAGGCCGCGCTCGCGATGGGCGCGCTGCCCGCCGCCTGGTGGCTGGCCGGCCGCCGGGATGCGGACTGACGAAAGTCCGCCGGGCGGGCCGTGCCAGACTCGTGTCATGCGCGTCTATCTCGGCTCCGACCACGCCGGCTACGAACTCAAGGCCCACCTCGTCGACTGGCTGAAGGACCACGGCCATGAGCCGGTCGACTGCGGCCCGCACACGTACGACGCCCAGGACGACTACCCGCCGTTCTGCCTGCGCGCCGCCGAGCGCACCGCCGCCGACCCCGAGGCCCTGGGCATCGTGATCGGCGGCTCGGGCAACGGCGAGGCCATCGCGGCCAACAAGGTCACCGGCGTGCGCTGCGCCCTCGCCTGGAGCGAGGAGACGGCCCGGCTGGGCCGGCAGCACAACGACGCCAACGTCCTGAGCGTCGGCGCCCGCATGCACACGCTGGACGAGGCCACCTCGTTCGTCGCCGTCTTCCTCGCCACGCCCTACTCCGGCGAGGAGCGGCACAGCCGCCGCATCCGCATGCTCGACGCCTATGAAACGGACGACACCCTGCCGCCGCTGCCCGGCCAGGACTGACCCGCCCGATGCCCGAGGGCCACACCATCCACCGGCTCGCCGCCGAGTACGCCCGCCGGTTCGGCGGCGGCCGGCCGGTCACCGCCCGCAGCCCGCAGGGGAAGTTCGCCGACGGCGCCGCGCTGCTCGACGGCCGGCCGCTGACCGCGGCCGAGGCGCACGGCAAGCACCTCTTCCTCGGCTTCGGCGACCTCGGCTGGGTCCGTATCCACCTCGGCCTCTACGGCAAGGTCGCCTTCGGCGACGGCCCTCCGCCGCCGCCCGTCGGCCAGATCCGGCTCCGGCTGGCCGGGCCGGGCGGCCACGCCGACCTGCGCGGCCCCACCACCTGCGCCCTGATCACCGACGCCGAGAAGCAGGCCGTGCGGGACCGGCTCGGCCCCGACCCGCTGCGCGCCGACGCCGACCCGGACCGCGCCTGGCGCCGGATCTCCGCCAGCCGCACCACCATCGGCGAGCTGCTGATGGACCAGCGCGTCATCGCCGGCGTCGGCAACATCTACCGCGCCGAGGTCCTCTTCCGGCAGGGCATCGACCCCTACCGGCCCGGGCGCGAGCTGGAACGCGCCGCCTGGGATGCCATCTGGGCCGACCTCGTGGCACTGATGGCCGAGGGCGTGGCGACCGGGCGCATCGACACCGTCCGCCCCGAGCACACCCCCGAGGCCATGGGCCGCCCGCCCCGGCGGGACGACCACGGCGGGGAGGTCTACGTCTACCGGCGCGCCCACGCCGACTGCCACGTCTGCGCCGGCCCCGTCAGCACCGCGACCCTCGCCGCGCGCAACCTGTTCTGGTGCCCGGCCTGCCAGCCCCGCTGACTGCCTGCGCCAAACGGCTCCCGGCCGTAAGCCGCGAGCCGTATCCTCTGCCTTCACGACATCAGGGGGTGGGCCGGATGCGGGGGTTGAACGGCATGCGGCGGCCGGGGCGCGAGCGGATTGCCCGCGGCCGGGGCGGCTTACGCGGACATCGGTCCCGGGCGGGGGTTCGACGCGCCGCCGAACGGGTGGATAAGGTCCCAGGTCATGGCGCGCGGCAGTAGGACGGCACCCCCGGGAGCCCGGCGGGTCCGGGCGCAGAAGGCGATGCACCGCCTCCGCACCGGGCTGCGCCGCGCCGCCGTGGACTACTTCCGGGGCGGCGGCTCCGACTGGCTGGCGTTCGGCGCGCTGCTGCTGACCGTGCCGCTGTTCGGCGGCGCCACCGTGATCTGGCCGGAGTGGTGCCCGCCGGAGGCCCTGGTGCTGCCGCTGGTCGCCGGCGGCCTGCTGCTGCGCCCGGCCAGCCTCCTCGGGCTGTACGCGGTCGCCGCCACCGGGCTGGTGCTGGAGACCGCGCTCATCGAATCCCGCCGCTCCGCGCCGGACCCGGTCACCCCGGGCAGCATCCTGGTCGTCGCCTCGGTTGCGCTGATCGGGCTGCTCATCGCCCAGTTCCGCAGCCGCGTCGGCGTGCCCTGGCGGCGCGGCGGCACCATGCTCTTCGACCTGCGGGAACGTATCCGCGCCCAGAGCGCGCTGCCGGCCCTGCCGCCCGGCTGGCACCGGGAGATGTCGCTGCGGCCGGCCGGCGGCCAGTCGTTCTCCGGCGACTTCGTGGTGGCCGCCCGCACCGGCCCGGAGGGGCGCACGCTGGAGGTCGTGCTCACCGATGTCTCGGGCAAGGGCATGGACGCCGCGTCCCGTTCGCTGCTGCTGTCCGGCGCGTTCGGCGGGCTGCTCGGCTCGCTGCCGCCGCACTCGTTCCTCCCGGCCGCCAACGGCTATCTGCTGCGGCAGAGCTGGGACGAGGGCTTCGCCACCTCGGTGCATCTCGTGCTGGACCTGGACACCGGGGACTACGAACTGCTGTCCGCCGGTCATCTGCCGGGCGTCCAGTTGAACGCGGGCACCGGGCAGTGGCAGCAGATGGCGGCCGAGGGCCCGCTGCTCGGCGTGTACGACGGCGCCGAGTTCTTCCCCGCCAAGGGCACGCTGCGCCGCGGGGATGTGCTGATGCTGTTCACCGATGGCCTGGTGGAACGTTCCGACAGAGACCTGTCCGAGGGCATCGACCGGCTGACGGGCGAGGCCGACCGCTATGTCGCCACCGGCTTCCGCGGCGCCGCCTGGCATCTGATCGAGGCCGTCGCCAAGGACGTGAACGACGACCGCGCCCTGCTGCTGATCAGCCGGGAGTGACCGGCCGGGGTGATCACCCGGCGGGGCGGAATGCCCGCGCCCGCGGCCGAACGGGGCGGCAGGCCGCGGTGAACTGGGCCGACGGCGGGCGCCGCGCCCGGCGCGCGCTGCGCCGATCGGCCGTGCCCCGGCCCGGCGGGCGGATGCGGCCCGGTCCCGGCTGCCCTTGGCTCAAGGCATGAGCCCTGTCCGCAAACCCGCGTTCCTCCGCCGTCTCCCGCTCCGGCGGCAGACCCCGGTCCACCGCGCCGTCGGCTGCACGCTGCTGGGCACGCTGGTGATAACGGGCCCCTGGACCGTGCCCGCCGTCGGCGACGACGCCGCGGTCTCCGACCGGCCCGGCGGCCGGTACGGCGCCCCGTTCCTCCCGCCCTACCCGGGCCCCCACCCGCCGCTGGGCGGCGAGCCCGCGGCGGAGAAGTGGACGAGCCCGGTCAACGGCCATGAGATCTCCGCCCGTTACGGCACGCCCGGCGGCTGGGCGGCCGGCTATCACACGGGTGTGGACTTCGCCACGCCGGTGGGCGTGCCGGTCGCCGCGGTCGGCCCCGGCCGGGTGGTGTCCGCCGGCCGGGCCGGCGCCTATGGCAACGCGGTGGTCGTGCGGATGACGGACGGGTACTTCGCGCTCTACGCGCACCTGTCGGAGATCTCCGTGCCGGAGGGCGAACGAGTCGACGCCGGCACGGAGCTGGGCGCCACCGGCAACACGGGCCGCAGCACCGGACCGCACCTGCACTTCGAGGTGCGGAGGGGCCGGGAGTACGGCACGGACGTCGACCCGCTGGCGTATCTGAAACGGCATGGCGTGCGGGTCTCCTGACCGCCGTCGCGACTCGTTGTCCCGGCCGTGGCGGTCAGGCCCGGCCGTGGGCCGTCTGAAGCCGCCGGGACAGCGAGTCGATCACCACCGCGGCCAGCAGGACGCCACCGGTGATCATCGACTGGATGGCGACCGCGACGCCCAGCAGCGCCATGCCCGACGCGATGGACTGGATCACCAGCACCCCGAGCAGCGCCGACCACGGCGTGCCGCGTCCGCCGAAGAGGCTGGTGCCGCCGATGACGGCCGCGGCGATGACGTCGATCATCAGCTCGCCGCCGCCGGAGGTCGTGCCGACCGAGTTGATCCGGGAGGCCAGGAACAGCCCGCCGGCCGCGGCCATCGTGCCGGACACCGTGAACACGGAGATCCGCACCCACACCACGTTGATCCCGGTGCGCCGGGCCGCCTCCAGACCGCCGCCCAGCGCGAACACCTTCCGCCCGTACGTCGTGCGCCGCAGCAGGAAGTCCAGGCCGACCAGCACGGCCAGGAAGATCAGCAGGGCCAGCGGCATCCCCTGGAACTGGGTCAGCGCGAACGCGGCGCTGAACGCCACCACCGCCAGCGCCGCGGTCACCAGCCCGATCGCGCGCGGCGGGCGGGCCGGCAGCCCGGCGGCGACGCGCCGCCGCCGCTCCCGGACGGCCGTCGCCAGGCAGACGGCCACGCTGAGCGCGGCGAGGCCGAACGCGACGCCGGGGCCGGTGAAGTAGTGGCTGGTGAGCGTGGCGACCAGGCCCTCGTCGTCGAGGGCGAAGCTGCCGTCGGTGCCCATGATGTAGAGCATCAGGCCGTTCCAGCCCAGCAGTCCGGCCAGCGTGACGACGAACGCGGGGACGCCGACCCGCGCCACGAAGAAACCCTGCACCACGCCGATCGCCGCGCCGAAGAGCAGCGCGATCAGGACGCCCAGCCACTCCTCCACGCCGTGGTTCACGTTCAGCACGGCGAACGCGGCGGCGGTCAGCCCGCTGACCGAGCCGATGGACAGGTCGATGTCGCCGACGAGCAGCACGAAGACGATGCCGACCGCGATCAGGCCCATGCCGACGATGTCGACGCTGAGGTTGGACAGGTTGCGCGGCGAGAGGAAGGTGTTGTCGAGCGACTGGAAGACCAGCCAGATCGCGACCAGGCCGCCGATGACCGGCAGCGAGCCCAGCTCGCCGCTGCGCGACTTCCGGCGGAACTCCGTCCAGGCGCCCCGGACGCCCTTGCCGGGCGTGATCAGCCGCGGGTCGGCGCGCCGCCGGCCCGGCTCGGTGTCCCCGGGGGATCCCGTGCCGGTCACGGCCAGGACCGTCCGGCCCGCCGGACGGCGTTGTCGGTGGCACCGGTGATCGAGGCGATGATCTGCTCCTGGGAGGTGGTCTTCACGTCGAAGAAGCCGTTGTTGCGCCCGAGCCGCAGCACCGCCACCTGGTCCGCCACCGCCTTCACATCGGCCAGGTTGTGGCTGATGATGAGCACCCCCAGGCCGCGTTCCCGCATGCTGTCGATGAGGTCGATGGTGTGCGTCGCTTGCTCGATGCCGAGCGCGGCGGTCGGCTCGTCCAGCAGAACGGCCTCGGGCTCGCCCAGCAGCGCCCGGGAGAGCGCGATGGTCTGCCGCTGGCCGGCGGACAGGGCGGAGACGGGCACCCGCAGGCTGGGGATCTGGATGGCCAGGGTGTCCAGCAGGCCGCGCGCGCGGCGTTCCATCTCGACCTCGTCGAGAACGCCAACCCGGTGGACCTCCCGGGCGAGGAAGAGGTTGCCGACGACGTCCAGGTTCTCGCAGAGGGAGAGGTCCTGGTAGACGGTCGCGATGCCCAGTGCCCGGGCGTCCTGCGGGCGGTTGATGCGGGTCCGCTCGCCCTTCCACTCGATGACGCCCTCGTCGGCCGGGTCGGCGCCCGCGATCACCCTGACGAGGGTGGACTTCCCGGCGCCGTTGTCGCCCACCAGGGCGACCACCTCGCCGGCCCGGATCTCCAGCTCGACATCGGCGAGCGCCTGCACGGCGCCGTAACGTTTGAACACTCCGCGCAGCTTGAGCATCGGCGCGGCTGCCGCCTCGGGTGACACATGAACCACTTTCTGGCGCTGGGACCGGGGCCTATCCGGTGAGGCCCGCTCTGTCACACGCGGACGCGAACCTCGGAGTGCATATCTCTTCGACGGTGAACAGGCCGCGCCGCACGATGTCCTCGTCGACGTTGGCCGCGGTCACGGATATGGGCTCGGCGTAGACCGCGGGGATGTCGTCCACCGTGTCATTGGCCACGTGGTCCCGGGCGATGCCCTCCAGCGTCTCCCCGCGGGCGAGGGCCACGGCCATCTCGGCGGCGGGGAACGCCTCACGCTGGTACGGCTTGTAGACGGTCATGTACTGCGAGCCGTCGACGATGCGCTGCACGGCGGCCAGTTCGGCGTCCTGGCCGGTGACCGGCGGCAGCGGCTCGACGTTGGCGGCCCGCAGGGCGGCGATGGCGCCGGCGGCGATGCTGTCGCTGGCCGCGTACACGGCGTCGATCTCGTTCGCGCCGAGGTCGGCGACGGCGCTGGCCATGGCGCCGTAGGCGCCCTCGGTGCTCCACCCGAGGATGTCGAACTCCTTGCCGATCCGGACGCGGTCCGTGAGCACGGCCTGCGCGCCCTCCTTGAACAGCCCGGCGTTCGGATCGGTGGGGGAGCCGTTCATCATCACGATCCGGCTGTTGGCCGCCTCGTCGCCGAGCGCGCGCAGCAGCGCCCGGCCCTGGAGCCGGCCGACCGCGTGGCCGTCGAAGGAGACATAGCCCGAGATCGGGCCCTCGGCCAGCCGGTCATAGGCGATGACCGGGATGCCGCTCTCATCGGCCCGCTTGACGGCCGAGCCGATCGACTTGGAGTCGACGGCGTTGACGATCACCACGTCCACTCCGTGCGTGATCATGATGCCCAACTGCTGGTGCTGGACGGCGACGTCGTTCCCCGCGTTGGAGACCTCGATGGCGCAGGTGTCGCACAGCTCCTGGATCCTCCGCTCGATCAGGGGCCGGTCGAAGCTCTCCCAGCGGGTGACCGCGGCGTCGGCGAGCAGCAGCCCTATCACCAGGTTCTCGCCGCGCGGCGCCTCCTCGTCCCGGACGTCGTCGCCGGCCGTCCCGCAGGCCAGCAGGCCGAGGGCCAGGGACGCCGCGGTCACGACGGCGGCGGCACGGCGGGTCACCGTTGCCATCGGCGCTTCCCTTCGACGACGAACAAGAGGGGCATATCGCTGGTTTTTCTTTATACAACGCTAATCAGGTAATCGACGCAACGTTTGCGTTCCCGGCCTCGTCCGGCTCGGCCACCATGACGTTGATCTCGCCCCACACCTGCTTGCCGCCGCTGAGCGGCACCGAGCCCCACGCCGAGGACACCGCCTCGACGAGCAGGATCCCGCGCCCGCCGGTCGCCTCCCAGTCCACCCCGGCCGACTTCTGCGGGGCGCGCGGGGAGGAGTCGCTCACCGCGACGCGCAGCCGGTCACCCGTAAGAGTGAGATCGAGGCGCACCGGGCCCTGGGTGTGCACCAGCGCGTTGGTCACCAGCTCCGACACGATCAGCAGCGCCATGTCGGCGCCGTCCGCCACACTCCAGGAACGCAGCGTCCGCCCGACGAAACGGCGCGCGTGCCCCACCGCGTTGGGCAGCCGCCACACCTCCCAGCCCGCCCGGCGCGGGCGGACCCGCATCCCGTCGTAGCGCAGGAGCAGCAGCGCCACGTCGTCGTCGCGCCGGCCCGCGCCGCCGAGCAGCGTGTCGGCCAGCCGCCCGGCGTCGGACAGGTCGCCCGCCGCGAGGAGGTCGCGCACCCGGCGCATGCCGTCCTCCAGCGGCAGGCTGGCGGACTCGACCAGGCCGTCGGTGAGCAGCGTGAGCACCGTGCCGGGCGACAGCCCCAGCGTGGTCAGCGGGAACTCGGCGTCCATCAGGATCCCCAGCGGCGGCCCGCCCTCGACCGTCACCTCCCGCGTGCCGCCGTCCGGATCCCGCACCAGCGGCGGCAGATGCCCCGCCCGGACGAGCCAGGTGTCGCCCTCCTCCATGTCCATCGCGACATAGCAGCAGGTGGCGAACAGGTCGGTCTCCATGCCCACGAGCAGCCGGTTGGCGTGCGAGATGACCACGTCGGGGGAGTGCCCCTCCACGGCGTACGCCCGGATCGCCGTGCGAATCTGGCCCATGATCGTCGCCGCCGCCGCGCTGTGCCCCTGCACGTCCCCGATCACCAGCGCCACATGCCGGTCGGTCAGCGGGATCACGTCGTACCAGTCGCCGCCCACGTCCAGCCCCACCGTGGCCGGCAGATAACGCGCCACGGCCACCCCGCCCGGCAGCGCCGGGAGCGCGCGCGGCAGCAGGCTGCGCTGGAGCGTCGCCGCCAGCTCGTGCTGCGCGTCGAACGCCCGCGCGCGCCCCAGCGCCTGGCCCACCAGCCCCGCCGCCGCCGTCAGCAGGAACCGCTCCTCCGTGTCGAACTCGTGCGGCTCCGCCCACCCGACCAGGCACGCCCCGGCCACCTGCCCGTCGGCCGGCAGCGGCAGCACTGCCAGCCCGCCCGGACCGACGGCGCCCAGCCCGGGCTCCAGCCCGCTGCCCAGCGGCCACAGCTCCGTGCGGCGCTCCCGCAACGCGGCCTGGAGCGTGGGCAGGTCCCGGACCGGCACCTCCGGCCAGGCCGCGCGCCACGCCTCGGGCCAGGCGTCCAGCTCCGGCGGGTCGAGCGCGGTGACCACCAGCCGGTCGGACTCCGTCTCGGCCAGCACCACCCGTTCCGCCCCCAGCTCGCGCAGCGCGGCGGCCGTCACATGGCCGACGTCCCGCACGGTCACCGCGGTGGCCAGCGCGGCGGACAGCCGCTGCACCCGGGACACCTCGTCCGCGCCCGGCCGCAGCCGCGAGGCGTCCGCCAGCACGCCCAGCACCCGCCGCGGCCGGCCGTCGGGGCCGGCCCGCGTCAGACACCGCAGCCGCAGCCAGCGCGGCTCGCCCGAGGCACCGCGGATGCGGAACTCCAGCTCCCGGCTGCCGGCGGTGCGCGGCGTCGGCTCGACGATGGACATCAGCGCCGGCAGGTCGTCCGGCACCGTCCGGCCGAACAGGCTCTCCACCCGCCCGTCGAACTCGCCCTCCACCATGCCCAGCAGCTTCAGGGCGGTCGTGTCCGCCTCCACCAGCCCGGTGGTCAGCGTCAGCGCGAACGTGCCGAGCCGGTGCCGTTCCATGGCGTGGCGCAGCACCTCCGGCCGCACCTCCGCCCGGCCCTCGGCCGCCAGCCGCTCGGCGATGTGGTCCGCGTACAGCTCCAAAAAGCCGCGCCGGTCGGCGCCGAAGCCCTCCCCGCTCTCGTCCACCGCGACCAGGGCGCCCCACCGGCCGCCCGCCGGGCCCAGCGCCAGCGCGCCCAGCGCGACCCCGGCGGCGGCGGCCGCCGCCCCGGTCTCGCCGTAGGCGGCCAGCGCCGCGGCGTCGGGCCACACCGGGCGGCCGGCCTGGAACGCGTCGACGACCGGGGACCGGGCGGACAGCGAGTACCACGACGACAGCCCGTCCGGCGGCTCGGTGCCCTCCGTCGCCGCGGCCAGCCGCAGCTCACCGGCCTCCCGCTTCAGCAGGTAGACGGCGACCGGCACCGGACCGCCGAATGCCCGCAGCCGCTCCTGCGTCATGGGACACCGCGCCCCGCGCCGGCCAGGCCCGCCCGGGGCCGGGGGAACGCCTTCCTCGGACGTCGCATGGTCCCATCGCCTCCGCCTCGTCCTCGCCCGCCGAAGCCGAGCGGTTCCAGCCTAGGGAAGGAAGCGCCGGACGGCGGCTCGGGTGACCGCCATCCGGGCCATGGCGGGCGGGGCGGCGGGCCAGGAGGCTAGGCCTAGCGACCCGCCGCCCGGGAGGGCGCCGGCAGCGCGTCCTGCTTGAACGCCCAGTCCATCGACGGCTCCACCAGGAACCGGAAGACCCGGCGCACCGGGGACGTGCACAGCAGCGTGATCACGGCCGCGCCGATCAGCGTGACGACGACCCGGCCGCCCGGGGAGTTGACCCAGTCGACCTCGTACCAGTCCCACCACCGCGAGCCCTTGGCGATGAAGCCGTGCAGCAGATAGCCGTAGATCGTCCCGGCGCCCAGCGCGGTGAACCACACGCGGTGGCGCGGCACATAGGCCAGGAAGCAGAGGGTGAGCAGCAGCCCGCAGCCGAACGTGGCCAGCGTCATTGCCACGCCCGTCCACCCCGGCGCGCCCAACTCCTGGGCGCTGTGCGTCCGGTAGAGCCAACTGTGGTGCATGCGCGGCACCGCCCAGTACGCCACGGCGAGCGCGCCGAGCGTCACGGGCACCGCGAGGAGCCGCAGCCGGAGGTCGCGCAGCCGCTCGAAGTGCTCGCGGCGCAGGTGCATTCCGAGGACGAAGAACGGCAGCAACTGGAGGACGCGCTGGATGTTCAGGTCGTCGCCGAGGTGGGGGGAGACGCTGGCCAGCGCGGCGATGGCCAGGGAGACCGGAATCGGCCAGCGGACAATGCGCCAGATCGGGGCGGTCAGCCGCCAGACGAACAGGGCGACCAGGAACCAGGTGACGTAGTAGGGATCCAGGATGCTGAAGGGGTAATCGGGGTCGTCGCCGCCCCAGCGCTTGAAGAGGATGTAGCCCGTCTCGAAGAGCAGATAGGGCACTCCGATGCCCGTGATCAGCCGCTTGAGCTGGTCCGGGCGCCCGGTGAAGCTCCGGGAGAAATAGCCCGCGATCAGGATGAACGCGGGCATGTGAAAGGTGTAGACGAACAGATACAGGGCCGAGGCGGTCCGGGAGTCGTCCCGCAGCGGGGTCCAGGCGTGGCCCACCGCGACCAGGACGATGGCCAGGTACTTCGCGTTGTCGAAGTAGGGATCGCGCGGCTTCACCCTTGCCGAGCCGTCCGTGACTGTCGGTGGGGGATCAGCCGCCGTCGCCCGGGCGGCGGGCAGGGAGGCTCGTTGATTACGGACGTGCAACATTGTCCGCACGATAGCGCCCCGGACCGCCGTCCGTAAATTGCCCGCCGACTTCACCGCGATCTTTATCGAGTGCCACGTCGCGAATCGTGGTGGCGAGACGCCATGGATCGGCAGAGCGCCCGAAATGGAGCGACTTGACCGTCTTAAATGGGGTGTATCACTCCGTTCCGAAGGTGCGACGAGATCAAGGGCGCACAACGCCGGGGCGCCGCCGGGAATGAGCGAACGGAAATTCCTCGACTCCCGCACATCGCCCGGGAATTCGCCGGAGGTGGGGCCGGGAAGGCTAACGAGCAGGTAACGGACCACCTTGGTACGCAGGACCGGCCGAAACCGTACGCACGGACCGAACGCTGCGTCAGCGCACTACGCGGGTACCTCTGTTGATGGCACGATGGTGCCTGCGGGGGTGCGGCGGCCGTGGTCAAGCCCCTGATGGAGCAGAGGCGAACCTTCCGAAGGTGTGATCAGTTGTGGTTATCTCGTTCTCTCTGGCCCTGCTGTTCGGCGTGATCATGTTCTTCATGATCCGTGGCGGGGTGATCAAGTGGGGGCCGGCCATCGTGGCGATCCTCTTCGGCTTCTCCCTCGCTTCCACCGGAGCCAACGACCCGATAGAGGACTTCCTCCAGGGCGTCACCGACGCGGTGGACGACGTGGACGACTCCATCAACGACCGCGACGACACCGGCGCCGAGTGACCGAACGCGAAGGCCCGGCCTCCCCTGGGGGGAGCCGGGCCGCACACAGCGAGCGGGCGACGGGAATCGAACCCGCGTAGCTGGTTTGGAAGACCAGGGCTCTACCATTGAGCTACGCCCGCGACGGTGAGCATCGTACCAGCGCCGCCCGCACCGCCCGGGCCCGGGTCCCGGGCCGCCGCCCCGGCGAACCGCACCGCGTGCGGCCCTGTACGCTACGTGTCGCGTCAAGAGCCTCTGCGGGGTGTGGCGCAGCTTGGCAGCGCGTCCGCTTTGGGAGCGGAAGGCCGTCGGTTCGAATCCGGCCACCCCGACCACGTACTATGAGTAGCCCGCGCGCTGAGGTGTGTCCGCGTAAGGGGGACCCTCAAGAAGAGCCGCGCCCGACCTCCCTCAATGCCTGCCCCAAGGAGACCGACCGTGAAGAGCGCCGTGGAGACCCTGAACCCCACCCGGGTTCGGCTCACTGTCGAGGTGCCCTTCGAGGAGCTCAAGCCCAGCCTCGACGCGGCGTACCGGAAGATCAACCAGCAGGTGACGGTGCCCGGCTTCCGCAAGGGCAAGATCCCCGCCCGCATCATCGACCAGCGGTTCGGCCGCGGGGCGGTGCTGGAGGAGGCGGTCAACGACGCGCTGCCCAAGTTCTACAACGAGGCCGTCACCGAGGGCGAGATCAGCCCGCTCGGCCAGCCCGAGGTGGACATCACCGAGCTCAAGGACAACGAGCTGCTGACGTTCACCGCCGAGGTGGACATCCGCCCGGAGATCCAGATCCCGGACTACTCCGGCATCGAGGTCACCGTCGACGCGGTCGAGGTCTCCGACGAGGACGTGGACACCACCGTGGACCAGCTGCGCGAGCGCTTCGCGTCCACGACCGTCGTCGAGCGCGCCGCCGCCGAGGGCGACGTCGTCAAGATCGACCTGGAGGCCCGGGTCGACGGCGAGGTGCTGGCGGACGGCGTCGCGCAGGGCGTGAGCTACACCATCGGCTCCGGCCAGATGCTGGACGGCCTGGACGAGGCCGTCACCGGCCTGGAGGCCGGCGGCACCGCGACGTTCACCAGCGAGCTGAAGGGCGGCTCCGCGGCCGGCCGCGAGGCCGAGATCTCGGTCACGGTCGAGTCGGTCTCCGCCCGCGAGCTGCCCGGGCTGGACGACGACTTCGCCCAGTTGGCCAGCGAGTTCGACACGCTGGAGGAGCTCCGCGAGGACAGCCGCCGCCGGCTGGCCGAGGAGAAGAAGTACCAGCAGGCCACCGAGGCCCAGGAGAAGGTCCTCGACGCGCTGCTGGAGCTGGTCGAGGTCCCGATCCCGCAGAAGCTGCTCGCGGACGAGGTCGAGACCCGCAAGCACAACCTGGAGCACCACCAGCTCGCCCAGCTCGGCATGGACCTCGACGCCTACCTGTCGATGCAGGAGAAGACCCGCGAGGAGTTCGACGCCGAGCTCACGGAGCAGGCCGAGAAGGGGATCCGCACCCAGTTCGTGCTGGACGAGGTCGCCAAGCAGGAGAAGCTCAACGTCAGCCAGCAGGAGCTCACCGAGCACCTGATGCGCCGCGCGCAGTCCTCCGGCATGAGCCCGGACCAGTTCGCCAAGGCGGTCGTCGAGGGCGGCCAGGTCCCGATGCTGGTCGGCGAGGTCAGCCGGGGCAAGGCGCTGGCCGCGGTCGTCGAGTCGGTCACCGTCACCGACAGCAACGGCGAGCCGGTCCGCCTGGACGAGGACGAGGACGAGGCCGCCGGTGACGAGGCCGTCGCCGGGACCGAGAACTCTACCGACGAGGACTGACCTGCGCTCACAGCGAACAGTTCCCAGGTCGGGATGGGTCCGTCGGCACCGCGCGTTAGGGTCCGTAGGTACAACGCAGATGTCAAGCGACGGCCGGGCGACAGCGTGGCCGTCCGAGAATGAGCAGGTGGATACGTGACGCTCTCGATGCCCTCCGCCATGGCGGAGCCGACGAACGGCAGCCTCGGCGATCAGGTCTACAACCGGCTGCTCAACGAGCGGATCATCTTCCTGGGACAGCCGGTCGACGATGACATCGCCAACCGGATCACGGCTCAGTTGCTGCTTCTGGCGGCCGATCCGGACAAGGACATCTTCCTCTACATCAACAGCCCCGGCGGCTCGATCACGGCCGGCATGGCGATCTACGACACCATGCAGTACATCAAGAACGACGTGGTGACCATCGCGATGGGGCTGGCGGCCTCGATGGGGCAGTTCCTGCTGACCGCGGGGGCCTCGGGCAAGCGCTACGCCCTGCCGAACGCCGAGGTGCTCATCCACCAGCCCTCCGCCGGCCTGGCCGGCTCGGCCTCGGACATCAAGATCCACGCGGAGCAGTTGCTGCGGACCAAGCGCAAGATGGCGCGGCTGTCGGCGGAGCACTCCGGCGTGAGCATCGAGCAGTGGGAGCGCGACGCCGACCGGGACCGCTGGTTCAGCGCCGAGGAGGCCCGGGACTACGGGCTGATCGACCAGGTCATCACGAGCGCGGCCGACATCGCGGGCGGCGGTGGCACGGGCGCCTGAGCCCCAGGTGCCCGGCCCGCAGTTCCCGATCGCAGCCCAACACCAAGGCGGTATTTCCCCGATGAACACCTTCCCCGGCTCCGGCATCTACGATCGCCTCCCTGCCGAGTCGCGCTATGTCATTCCGCGCTTCGTCGAGCGCACCTCCCAGGGCGTGCGCGAGTACGACCCCTACGCCAAGCTCTTCGAGGAGCGGGTGATCTTCCTCGGGGTGCAGATCGACGACGCCTCGGCGAACGACGTGATGGCGCAGCTCCTCTGCCTGGAGTCGATGGACCCGGACCGCGACATCCAGATCTACATCAACAGCCCCGGCGGCTCGTTCACCGCGCTGACCGCGATCTACGACACGATGGAGTTCGTCAAGCCGGACATCCAGACGGTCTGCATGGGCCAGGCGGCCTCGGCCGCCGCCGTGCTGCTCGCGGCCGGCACCCGCGGCAAGCGGATGGCTCTGCCCAACGCCCGGGTCCTGATCCACCAGCCCTACAGCGAGACCGGGCGCGGACAGGTGTCCGACCTGGAGATCGCGGCCCGCGAGGTGCAGCGGATGCGCACCCAGCTCGAGGAGATGCTGGCCAAGCACTCCACCCGGCCGATCGAGCAGATCCGCGACGACATCGAGCGGGACAAGATCCTCACCGCTGAGGAATCCGTGGAGTACGGTCTGGTGGACCAGATCATCACCACGCGCACGACGACGGCTGTCTGAGCCGTCGGGCACCACCCGACAGGACAACGCAAGAGGACGACCGGCCGCCCCCTTTTGGCGGGAAGGCCCCGCGGAGGGGGATTCCCGTCAAGGGGGGCCATTCCGCCGCGGCGACACGGTACCGTCGTCTTCAGCAAGCATGAGTGCACCGTCTCCCGGCGGTGCGCAGGCGAAGGGGAAGCACCTCGTGGCACGCATCGGTGACGGCGGCGATCTGCTCAAGTGCTCGTTCTGCGGCAAGAGCCAGAAACAGGTGAAGAAGCTCATCGCGGGTCCGGGGGTCTACATCTGCGACGAGTGCATCGATCTCTGCAACGAGATCATCGAGGAGGAGCTCGCCGAGTCGCCCGACTCGGACCTGAGCGAGCTCCCCAAGCCGCGGGAGATCTACGACTTCCTGGAGAGCTATGTGGTCGGCCAGGAGGACGCCAAGAAGGCGCTCTCCGTCGCCGTCTACAACCACTACAAGCGGGTGCGGGCGAGCGAGACCGACGCGCACAGCTCGCGGGACGAGGAGATCGAGCTCTCCAAGTCCAACATCCTGCTGCTCGGCCCGACCGGCTCCGGGAAGACGCTGCTGGCCCAGACGCTGGCCCGCATGCTCAACGTCCCGTTCGCCATCACCGACGCCACCGCCCTGACCGAGGCGGGGTACGTGGGCGAGGACGTGGAGAACATCCTGCTCAAGCTCATCCAGGCGGCCGACTACGACATCAAGAAGGCCGAGCAGGGGATCATCTACATCGATGAGATCGACAAGGTCGCCCGCAAGAGCGAGAACCCGTCGATCACGCGGGACGTCTCCGGGGAAGGCGTTCAGCAGGCCCTGCTGAAGATCCTGGAGGGCACCACCGCCGCGGTGCCGCCGCAGGGCGGGCGCAAGCACCCGCACCAGGAGTTCCTCCAGATCGACACCTCGAACGTGCTGTTCATCGTGGGCGGCGCCTTCGCCGGGCTCGACGACATCATCCGGGCCCGCTCGGGCGCCCGCGGCATCGGCTTCGGCGCCGACATCCGCTCCAAGCGGGATCGCGACTCCGCCCAGTTGCTGCGGGACGCGCTCCCGGAGGACCTGGTGAAGTACGGGATGATCCCGGAGTTCATCGGCCGGCTGCCCGTGATCACCTCCGTGCACAACCTGGACCGCGAGGCGCTGCTGCGCATCCTCGTCGAGCCGCGGAACGCGCTGGTCAAGCAGTACCAGCGGCTGTTCGAGCTGGACGGGGTGGAGCTGGAGTTCGACCTCCCGGCGCTGGAGGCCATCGCCGACCAGGCGATCCTGCGCGGCACCGGCGCCCGGGGCCTGCGCGCGATCATGGAGGAGGTCCTCCAGTCGGTGATGTACGAGGTGCCCTCCCGGCAGGACGTCGGCCAGGTCCTTGTCACCGAGGACGTCGTCCGGTCCAACGTCAACCCGACGCTGGTCCCGCGTTCCCGGCTGACCAAGCAGCGGGGCACCACCGCGCCGCCGCACGAGAAGACCGCCTGAGCCATTGCTGAATCGGGGCCGGACCGCCAGGCGGTCCGGCCCCGATCGCGTTCACGGGCCGCCGGTCGGCGGTGTCACTCCGCCGGCGCCTCGCCCTCGGCGCCCGCCTCGACCACCGAGTCCGCGCGCATCTGCCGGGCGATCTCCGCCGCGTCCTCCAGCGCCAGCGGCTCCGGCGCGGTCAGCCCGCCCTCGGGCATCTCGCCCGTGGAAGGGTCGAAGCCCTCGGGGTACTCGGGCATCGGCGAGAAGATCACCAGGCCCACGGTGCTGTAGTCGGCCCAGGCGCACACCGGCGCCTCGATCACATAGCCGAGGTCGGCGTCCTCCTCCCGACCGCGCCCGGTCTGGCACTTGATGATGGCGTCGCCGTCCGAGAAGTCGCTGGGGTCGCCGACCAGATCGGCCTCGGCGTCCTCACCCAGGGACTCCTCCTCCGCCAGCGCGAACAGCGCGTCGACGCCCGCCTCCGGGTCGGCGACCTCGCCGTACATCCCGGCCACCATCGTGACCAGGCTGCCGGCCGGCGGAACCGCCGTCATGTCGGTGACGTCGAAGTTGGCGTAGTTGCCGGTCTCGCCCTCCATGCCGGACAGGCCCATCGCCTCCTGCTCCTGCTCGTCCGGCAGGTCCATGCCGCTGCCGAACCCGTCGTCGGGGAGGCGGGTGAAGTCGCCGCTGGCCTCCGGCAGGCTGAGCGTATACACCGTGCCGTCGTCGCTCGGGCCGCTGCTGTCGTCGCCGCCCAGCAGGAAGAACGCGCCGCCGCCGAGCACCGCGAGCGCGCCCACGATCGCGATCGCGATCATTGCCGTGCGGTTGCCGGACCGCTGTCCGCCGGGGGGCGGCGGGACCGGTCCGTAGGGCGCGGGCTGCCCGGGGATCTGGCCGGGCGGCGGGGGCTGCTGGCCGTAGGGACCGGGCTGCTGCGGCTGGCCGTAGGGGGCGCCGGGGGGCTGCGGCGGGCCCGGCTGCCCGGGCTGCTGCTGCGGGAACCCGTAACCGGGGCCGCCCGGGGCACCCGCGGGCGGGTAGGCGCCGCCACCGGGAGGCTGTGCCCCCGGCGGCGGCGCTCCATAGGGACCCGGCTGGCCGGGTGGGGGACCCTGTGGCGGCTGCTGGCCGTACGGGCCCGGCTGGTTGTAACTCATCGGCGTTTCCCCTTTAGGAACCTGTGCTGGCGCGTTGCCTCCGCTCATCCTCTCGGACGGGACACCGGGCTGTACATTCGCCCGGTGGTTCCGCGCTTTCCTTCCGGGAAGCCGCGCTCAGAAGCTCCCGTTCTCCCCCGACGGGCCGGGGATCTCCAGATCGCCGTACACCTCGCCGCCGCCTCCGGTGGTCTCCAGCTCCAGGTCCTCCGGAAGCGGGATGTCGGTCGGGAGGTCGGTGGGGAGGTCGGTGGGCAACTCCTCGCCGCCTGAGGCGCCTTCGAGGACGCCACCGCTCTCGCCGCCCTCGGCGTCACTGCCCGCCTCGACCAGGGCCAGGCCCCGCAGCGCGGCGGCGAACTCGGCCGCGCGGTCGATGCCGAGCGGCTCCGGGTTCTGCAGGCCCAGACCCTCGACGTTGCGGTCCACGAGGACGAACGCGAACGTGTCGTAGTCCGCCCAGGCGCACAGCGGCGCCGAGGCGGTGTCCTCGGGATTCGGCTCGACGCCTTCCAGCATCTGGCACTTCATGACCGCGTTGTCCAGGCCGGAGGGGCTGACCGACTCGGGGCTGCCGACCAGCGTGGCGTTCCCGCTGGCGGTGAAGTCGCCGGCGCCGGAGGAGAAGAACCGGTCCACCGCCGCCTCCGGATCTTCGACGGTGCCGTAGAGGCCGGCGTAGAAGGCGTTGCCGATGTTGACTTCCTCGTTCGCGACGTCCTCGTTGTACATGCCGCCGGCCTGGCCCTCGATCGTGACGCCCAGGCCCGCGGCGTGCTCGTCGGTGAAGACACCGTCCATGGGCATCTCCAGCGACAGCGTCTGCACCTTCGCGGGCGTGGTCAGCGTGTAGTCCTTGCCGTCGTCCGAGACGCCCCCGTCGCCGCCGAGGAGGAAGAAGAGGCCGCCGCCGGCCGCCGCCGCCACCACGACCGCGAGGACGACGATCAGGCCGGTGTTCTTCTTCCCGCCACCGGGCGGCTGGCCCGGGTAACCGGGGCCGGGCGGCTGGCCGGGGATCTGGCCAGGCGGCGGGGGCTGCTGGCCATACGGGCCGGGTGGCTGCGGCTGGCCGTAGGGCGCGCCCGGCGGCTGTCCGGGCTGCTGCGGGTGGCCGTACCCCGGTGCGCCCGGCGGCTGCTGCGGCGGCGCGGGCTGCCCGTACGGGTTCTGGCCGCCGCCCGGTGGCTGACCGTAGGGTCCGGGCTGCTGGTAACTCACGATGTTCCCCCTCTGCGCGCGCGCCGTTCGCGGCGCGCTCCTCGAATCGAGTCTGATCATTTTGGGCGACGCCGGGCTTTGCACAGGCTCCCGTCACCAATCCGATTCGAAGTTGGGACATCGCTCCTCGTAGACTTGGGCCGTGACCGAGAACACCCAGCCGCCCTCGAACGGGCCCCGCAGCGCCCCCGCCGATCTGCCGACGCAGTACACGCCGGCCGATGTAGAGGGGAAGTTGTACGAGCGCTGGGTAGAACGTGGTTATTTCGCGGCGCAGGCGAAAAGCGACAAGGAGCCCTACGCGATCGTCATTCCGCCGCCGAATGTGACCGGAAGTCTCCATCTGGGACACGCCTTTGAGCACACGCTGATCGACGCCCTCACCCGCCGCAAGCGCATGCAGGGCTACGAGACCCTGTGGCAGCCGGGCATGGACCACGCCGGCATCGCCACGCAGAACGTGGTCGAGCGCGAGCTGGCCAAGGAGGGCAAGTCCCGCCACGACCTGGGCCGGGAGGCGTTCGTCGAGCGCGTCTGGCGCTGGAAGGCCGAGTCCGGGGGCCAGATCTCCGGGCAGATGCGGCGCCTGGGCGACGGCGTCGACTGGTCCCGCGAGCGCTTCACCATGGACGAGGGCCTGTCCCGGGCCGTCCAGACCATCTTCAAGCGGCTCTTCGACGACGGCCTGATCTACCGCGCCGAGCGCATCATCAACTGGTGTCCGCGCTGTCTGACCGCGATCTCCGACATCGAGGTCGAGTACCAGGAGGACGACGGCGAGCTCGTCTCCCTCCGGTACGGCGAGGGCGAGGACTCGGTCGTCGTCGCCACCACCCGCGCCGAGACGATGCTCGGGGACACCGCGGTCGCGGTCCACCCCGAGGACGAGCGCTACGCCCACCTCGTCGGCCGGACCATCAAGCTGCCGCTGACGGACCGGTCGATCCCCGTCGTCGCCGACGGGCACGTCGACCCGGAGTTCGGCACGGGTGCCGTCAAGGTCACCCCGGCCCACGACCCCAACGACTTCGAGATCGGCCGCCGGCACGGGCTGCCCCAGATCACCGTCATGGACGAGCACGCGGTCATCACCGCGCACGGCCCGTTCCTCGGCCTGGACCGCCTGGAGGCCCGGTCCGCCGTCGTCGCCGCGCTGCGCGCCGAGGGCCGCATCGTCGACGAGAAGCGCCCCTACCGGCACTCCGTCGGCCACTGCTCCCGCTGCAAGACCACCATCGAGCCGCGGCTGTCCATGCAGTGGTGGGTCAAGGTCGCGCCGCTGGCCGAGGCCGCGGGCGACGCGGTCCGCGACGGGCGGGTCGCCATCCACCCCAAGGAGATGGCCTCCCGCTACTTCGAGTGGGTGGACAACCTGCACGACTGGTGCATCTCCCGCCAGCTCTGGTGGGGCCACCGCATCCCCGTCTGGTATGGGCCGAACGGCGAGACCGTCTGCGTCGGGCCGGACGAGGAGCCGCCGGCGGGCGAGGGCTGGCACCAGGAGACCGACGTCCTGGACACCTGGTTCTCCTCCGGGCTGTGGCCGTTCTCCACGCTCGGCTGGCCGGAGCGGACCGAGTCGCTGGCGAAGTTCTATCCGAACGCCGTCCTGGTCACCGGCTACGACATCCTCTTCTTCTGGGTCGCCCGGATGATGATGTTCGGCCTGTACGCGATGGACGGCGTGCCGCCGTTCCACACCGTCGCCCTGCACGGCATGGTCCGCGACCAGTTCGGCAAGAAGATGTCCAAGTCCTTTGGGAACGCGGTCGATCCGCTGGACTGGATGGACGCCTACGGCTCCGACGCCGTCCGTTTCACGCTGGCCCGCGGCGCCAACCCCGGCATCGACGTCCCCATCGGCGAGGACTGGGTCCAGGCCTCGCGGAACTTCGCCAACAAGATCTGGAACGCCACCCGCTTCGCCCTGCTGAACGGCGCCACCGTCGAGGGCCCGCTGCCGGCCGCCGAGGAGCTGTCGTCCACCGACCGGTGGATCCTCTCCCGGCTCAACGCGACGGTCGCCGAGGTCGACGCGTACTACGACGACTACCAGTTCGCCAAGCTGAGCGACGCGCTGTTCCACTTCGCCTGGGACGAGGTCTTCGACTGGTACGTGGAGCTGAGCAAGACCACGTTCGCCGCGGGCGGCCGTCCCGCCGAGGTCTCCCGGCGCGTCCTGGGCGAGGTCCTGGACGTCACGCTGCGCCTGCTGCACCCGGTGATGCCGTTCGTCACCGAGGAGCTGTGGACCTCGCTCACCTCCGGCGAGTCGGTCGTCGTCACCGACTGGCCGCGGGACAGCGGCTTCCGCGACGCCGCGGCCGAGCGGGAACTGGCGGCCGTCCGGCAGTTGGTCACCGAGGTCCGGCGGTTCCGCGCGGACCAGGGCCTCCAGCCCGGCCAGCGCGTTCCGGCGGCCCTGGACCTGGCGGGCACGGCCCTGGCCCCCCACGAGGAGGCCATCCGCTCCCTGCTGCGGCTCCAGCCGGCCGGCGAGGGCTTCGCGGCCACGGCCACGCTGCCCGTCGCCGGCGCGACGGTCGCGCTGGACCTGTCCGGGGCCATCGATTTCGAGGCGGAGCGCAAGCGCCTGACGAAGGATCTGGGCGTCGCGGAGAAGGAGTTGGCGCAGACCACCGCCAAGCTGGGCAACGAGGGCTTCCTCGCCAAGGCGCCCGAGCACGTCGTGGACAAGATCCGCGCCCGCCGGGAGACGGCCCAGGCGGACATCGAGCGGATCCGCGCCCAGCTGGCGAAGCTGCCCTGAGCCGCGTCCGGGGGCTTTCGTAGACTGGCGTGCGTGAGCGACGCACGCGCGCCAGGCGCGCCCGATTCCGGTGATCCCTTCGAGGAGATCGTGGCCGCGGCGGAGGACCGGGACCCGGATCTCGCGGTGATCGAGGCCGGCAGCCGCACCCTGCGGACCCAGGCCGGGCCCGCCGGGGGCGGGGATCTGCCGACGCGGCCGAGCGACCCGGAGACCGACCGGGCGCTGCGCGAGGTGGAGACGGAGCTGGCCAAGCGCTGGCCGGAGACGAAGCTCGACCCGTCGGTGGTCCGCATCCGGGCGCTGATGGACGTGCTCGGCGAGCCGCAGCGCTCCTACCCGGCGATCCACGTCACCGGCACCAACGGCAAGACCAGCACCGCGCGCATGATCGAGGCGCTGCTCGGCGCCTTCGAGCTGCGCACCGGCCGGTACAGCAGCCCGCACGTCCAGTCCATCACCGAGCGGATCAGCCTGGACGGCGCGCCCATCGCGCCGGAGCGCTTCGTCGCCGCCTACGAGGACATCAAGCCCTATGTCGAGCTGGTCGACGACCAGCAGGACTACCGGCTGTCGTTCTTCGAGGTGCTCACCGGCATGGCGTTCGCGGCCTTCGCTGACGCGCCGGTGGACGTGGCCGTCGTCGAGGTCGGCATGGGCGGCACCTGGGACGCCACCAACGTGGTCGACGGCCAGGTCGCCGTCATTACGCCGATCTCGCTGGACCACACCGAACGGCTCGGCGACACGCCGGAGAAGATCGCCGGGGAGAAGTCCGGTGTCATCAAGCAGGACGCCCGCGTGGTGCTCGCCCAGCAGCAGATCGAGGCCGCCGCCGTTCTCCTGCGGCGCGCGGCCGAACGGGACGCCACCGTCGCCCGCGAGGGACTGGAGTTCGGCGTGCTGTCCCGGGAGATGGCCGTGGGCGGCCAGCTTCTGACGCTGCGCGGCCTCGGCGGCGAGTACCCCGAGGTGTTCCTGCCGCTGTACGGCGAGCACATGGCGCACAACGCGGCCGTGGCGCTCGCCGCGGTCGAGGCGTTCTTCGGCGTCGGCGAGGGCGACCGGGCCGGGACGCTGGACGCGGACGTGGTCCGCGCCGCGTTCGCCTCCGTGACCTCGCCCGGCCGGCTGGAGGTGGTGCGGACCAGCCCGACCGTGCTGCTGGACGCCGCGCACAATCCGGCCGGCGCGCAGGCCGCCGCGGCGGCCGTCTCCGAGGCGTTCGGCTTCAGCCGGCTCATCGGGGTCGTCGGCGCCAGCGAGGGCAAGGACGTCCGGGGCCTGCTGGAGGCGTTCGAGCCGATCTTCACCGAGGTCGTCGTCACGCGGAACACCAGCCACCGCGCGATGGACGCCGACCGGCTGGCCGCCGTGGCGGTCGAGGTCTTCGGCGAGGAGCGGGTGAGCGTCGAGCCGCGGCTGGACGACGCGCTGGACGCGGCCATCGCGCTGGCCGAGGAGGAGGGCGAGTACGCCGGGGCCGGGGTGCTGGTGACCGGCTCGGTCATCACCGTCGGGGAAGCGCGGCTGCTGCTGGGGAGGTCCGGCTGATGCGCATGTTCTGCGCCAGCACACTGATCGGGGAGTTCATCATCATCGGCCTGGGCGCCCTGGCCGCGATGCGGCTGTCCGACGTGCCCACCGGCACGCTGTGGGCGGTCAGCGGCACGGCCATGGCGCTGTGCCTGCTGCTGTGCGGCATGATCGGCCGGCGCGGCGGGGTGGAGCTCGGCTGGGCGCTCCAGGTGGGGCTGATCGCCAGCGGGTTCGTGCTGCCGGCGATGTTCCTGCTGGGCGCGGCCTTCGCCGGTTTGTGGTGGGCCTCGGTCCACTACGGCCGGCGCGTGGACGCGATCAAGGCCGCGCGCGCCGCGGCCTGACAGGGCCCGCGCGCCGGGTGGCGGGCCCGTCCGGGTAATCTCTTGCTGATCTCCCATCGATCCCGTTTCCCAGGAGCCGCCTGAAATGAGCCAGCGCACTCTTGTCCTTCTGAAGCCGGACGCGGTCGCCCGGGGCCTGATCGGCGAGATCGTCGGCCGCATCGAGCGAAAGGCCGGCTGGACGATCAGCGCGATCGAGATGCGCACCCTGGACCGGGCCACGCTGGAGACGCATTACGCGGAGCACGTCGGACGGCCGTTCTACGAGCCGTTGATCGAGTTCATGTCCTCCGGCCCCAGCGTCGTGCTGCTCGTCGAGGGCGAGCGGGTCATCGAGGGGCTGCGGGCGCTGGCCGGGCCGACCGACCCCATCGCCGCCGCACCGGGCTCCATCCGGGGCGACTTCGGCACCATCGTGCGGGAGAACCTGATCCACGCCTCCGACTCCGAGGAGTCGGCCGAACGCGAGCTGAAGATTTTCTTCCCCGGCCGCGACTGACCCGGCCGCCGGACCGCCGCGCCTTCCGTTTCACCGCTTCCCTCGTTCACCTGATCCGCCGTCAAGGGCCGGAACAGTGCACGACTCGCGATGTTCGCCTGAATGCAGTCTTCCATTCCGCTCTGTACAGTCGAACGAGGGAACCCGTCCCACGAACACGCCGTCACCATGATGGAGGGTGGGCCACGTTCCGCCGACAATGGCGAAAGCGGCGCTCCGGCGCTCCGTGTTCGACCGGCCGTGGATACGATGGCATCGCCGCAGCGATCCCCCGCAACGCTGGGGGACCTCAAGGCGCACCGTTCATCGCACCCCTGCCGACCTCCCCGCACAAATCGCTCCAGCTGGAAGGCCAGATGTATCCCTATGGCGAACAATATGTCGTTCATCGGCCGTGACATGGCAGTCGACCTCGGGACGGCCAACACGCTGGTGTACGTCAGAGGTCGAGGGATTGTCCTCAACGAACCGTCGGTGGTCGCCATCAACACCAACACCGGCGGCATTCTCGCGGTCGGCGCCGAGGCAAAGAAGATGATCGGCCGCACCCCGGGCAACATCGTCGCCGTGCGTCCGCTGAAGGACGGCGTCATCGCCGACTTCGAGATCACCGAGCGGATGTTGCGCTACTTCATTCTGAAAATCCACAAACGGCGTTATCTCGCCCGGCCGCGGGTCGTCGTCTGTGTGCCCTCCGGCATCACCGGTGTGGAGCGGCGGGCGGTGATCGAGGCGTCCACCCAGGCGGGTGCCCGCCAGGTGCACATCATCGAGGAGCCGATGGCCGCCGCGATCGGCTCGGGCCTGCCGGTCCACGAGGCCACGGGCAACATGGTGGTCGACATCGGCGGCGGCACCACCGAGGTCGCGGTCATCTCGCTGGGCGGCATCGTCACCGCGCAGTCGATCCGCGTCGCCGGCGACGAGCTGGACAACGCGATCATCCAGCACATCAAGAAGGAGTACAGCCTTCTGCTGGGCGAGCGCACCGCCGAGAGCATCAAGATCACCATCGGTTCGGCGCACGACATGGACCAGGACGAGCACACGGAGATCCGTGGCCGGGACCTGGTGAGCGGGCTGCCGAAGACCGTGGTGATCTCCTCCGCCGAGGTGCGCAAGGCCATGGAGGAGCCGGTCAACGCCATTGTGGACGCGGTCAAGACGACGCTGGACAAGTGCCCGCCCGAGCTGTCCGGCGACATCATGGACCGCGGCATCGTCCTCACCGGTGGCGGCGCCCTGCTGCGCGGCCTGGACGAGCGGCTGCGCAAGGAGACCGGGATGCCCATCCACATCGCCGAGGACCCGCTGGACTCCGTGGCCCTCGGCTCGGGCAAGTGCGTCGAGGAGTTCGAGGCGCTGCAACAGGTCCTGGACGCCCAGCCCAGGCGTTGAGCGGGGCCGGCTCCAGCGCCGGTGGTCCGCCGCGTGGAGGGACCCCAATCCGCGTGGCGGATCGTTAGCCCAGTGATCCGACGACCCAGGACCGATCAGAAAGGCACGGCCGCCGCACGTGAGGGACACCCGAGAAAGCCGGCTGCTTCTCGTTCTGCTGGTTTGCATCGCCTTCGCCCTGATCACGATGGACATCCGCGGCGGTGAGGACTCTCCGCTGGACGGCGCCCGGGAGGCCGCCGCCTCGGTGTTCGGGCCCGTGGAGGAGGGCGTCGCGGGCGCGGTGGACCCGGTGGCCAACGCCATCGCGGCGGTCCGCGAGTCGGGCGACCGGCACGACCGGATCAGCGAGCTGGAGCGGGAGAACGCCGAGCTGCGCCAGCAGTTGGGCAGCGAGGCGCACCGCGACTCGCGGATAGAGCAGTTGGACGAGATGCTGCGGACCGCCGGCGCCGGGCAGTACGGCATCGTCGGCGCCCAGGTCATCGCCATCGGCGCGGCCCAGGGGTTCTCCTGGACCGTCACCATCGACGCCGGCAGCGAGGACGGCATCGCACGCGACATGACCGTGCTCAACGGCGACGGGCTCGTCGGCCGTGTCACCACGGTCGGCCCGGGCACCGCCACCGTTCTGCTGGCCAACGACCCGGGGTTCACCGTGGGCACGCGGCTGGAGGACAGCGAGGAGTTGGGGTTCGCCACCGGCCGCGGGGACAACACGCTGGACGTCCAACTGCTGAACCAGCAGGCCCGTGTGCAGGAGGGCGACCGGATGGTCACCTTCGGTTCCGCGGAGAACCGGCCCTTCGTGCCGGGCGTGCCGGTGGGCGAGGTCGTCAGCGTGGACCGCACGACCGGCGACCTCACCCGCACCGTCCAGGTCCGTCCCTATGTGGCGTTCACCCAGCTCGATCTCGTCGGCGTCGTCGTCGAGCCGCCCCGTGACAACCCGCGCGACACCGTTCTGCCGCCCCGTCCCGAGGACGAGGGCCGGAACGAGAGCGCCGAGCGCGACGTCGAAGAGGACGCCGACGCCGGTGCCGCCGGGGACGGCGAGGCCGAAGACGACGACCCAGCCTCCAGGAGCTGACCGATGCGCGTCTCCCGCACCCTGCTCGCGGCCGTTCTCGTGGTCGTGGCGCTGGTCCTCCAGGTCAGCGTGCTGGCCCGGCTCCAACTCCCGGGCGCCGTCCCGGACCTGCTGCTGCTCACCGTGCTCGCGCTGGCCCTCGTCTACGGGCATGTCGGGGGCTGTCTCACCGGCTTCCTCGCGGGCCTGATGGCCGACCTGGCGCCGCCCGCCGACCACGCCGTCGGCCGTTACGCGCTGGTGCTGTGCGTCATCGGCTACGCCGCGGGCCTGACCAAGCCCGAGAACGGGCAGCACCGTTCGGCGACCGTGCCGATGCTCGTCGTCGCGGCCGGCGCGGCCAGCTCCACGCTGCTGTACGCGGGCGTCGGCGCGCTGGTCGGCGACACCGCGGCCCGCGACGTCGGCCTGACCAACCTGCTGGTCACCGCCACCGTGTACGACTTGCTGCTCGCGCCGTTCACCGTGCCGCTGGTGATGGGGATGGCGCGCCGCCTGGAGAGCGATCCGCTGTCCGGGGACGGCGGATCGGGCGGCTCCGCCGGGGACACGTCCGTGAGCTGGCTGGGCGGCGGCACCGGGCTGCGCACCCGGGCGCCGCGCCGCACCCGTTACGGCAAGGCGGCCCGGCTCGGCGGCCAGCGGTCCACCCTGCTCAGCAGGTCCGCGCGCAACAGGGCGGGCCGCATCAAGGGGGTCAAGCGACTGTGACGAACATCCCGGAGACCGGCCGGACTTCACGGATCACCATCCGCCTGGTCGTCATCCAGATATTGGTCTTCTCCCTCCTGCTCACGCTGGGCGGGCGCCTGTGGTACCTCCAGATCCGGCAGGGGGACGAGTTCGCGGCCGAGGCCGCGGGGAACCACGTGCAGCAGGTCGTGCAGCCCGCCGTGCGCGGCTCCATCCTGGACTCGCGCGGGGTGCCGCTCGCCGACAACGAGACGCGGCTGGTCGTCTCCGCCGACCGCACCGAGCTGAGCCGGTTGGACGACGGCGGCGAGGCGGTGCTCGCCGATCTCGCCGAGCTGCTGGACATGTCGGTGGAGGAGGTCACCAACCGGGTGCGGCTGTGCGACGCCGAGACGCCCCAGCCCTGCTGGAACGGTTCCCCCTACCAGCCCATCCCGATCACCGACGAGGCGACGACGCAGCAGGCGCTCCAGATCCGCGAGCGGGCCGAGGACTTCCCGGGGATCAGCGCCGAGCCGACCGCTGTGCGCCGTTACCCCTCGCCGGACGGCGCCAACACCGCGCAGGTCCTCGGCTATCTCTCGCCGGTCACCGACGAGGAGGTCGCGGAGACGGAGGAGACGGACGCGCCGCTGCTGCGCTCCGACCAGATCGGCCGGTCGGGCCTGGAGCGCGCCTACGACAGCTATCTGCGCGGCGACGCGGGCGTGACGCGGTACGAGGTCGACAAGTTCGGCCGAGTGCTGGGGGAGTCGGAGAACGAGGCCGCCATCGCCGGGTCCAACCTGATCACCAGCATCGACTCCCGCGTGCAGGCGGTGGTCGAGGACGAGCTGGTGAACGCGATGGAGGTCGCCCGGCAGACCCATGACGACGTGTCCGGGCGGAACTTCGAGGCCGACGCGGGCGCCGCGATCGTCATGGAGAACGACACCGGCCGCGTGGTCGCCATGGCCTCCGCGCCCGACTACGACCCCAACGTCTGGGTCGGGGGCATCTCCACCGACGCGTACGCGGAGCTGACCCACGAGGACGCGAACAACCCCCTGCTGAATCGGGCCATTCAGGGCCAGGGCCCGCCGGGATCGACGTTCAAGGTGGTCACCACGACCGCCGCGGTGAACGCCGGCTACGACTTCGACGGCAGCTACAACTGCTCCTCCTCGTACAACATCGGCGGCCAGACCTTCCGGAACTTCGAGTCCTCCTCCTACGGCCCGATCAGCCTGGGCCGGGCCATCGAGGTCTCCTGCAACACCGTCTTCTACGGCATCGCGCACCGCGAGTGGCAGAACGACGGCGGCATCGACCCGGTGGACGACCCGGACGACTGGCTGTTCCGCACCGCCCACGACTACGGGCTCGGCGAGCGCACCGGCATCGACCTGCCGAACGAGGCGGCGGGCCGGATCCCGGACCGGCAGTGGAAGCAGGACTACTGGGAGGTCAACGAGGAGTCCTGGTGCGAGATCGCCGAGTCGGACCGCGAGGACTACGAGGCCAGGATCGCCCGGGAGAACTGCACCGAGGGCATGAAGATGCGCGCCGGTGACATGCTGAACTTCAGCATCGGCCAGGGCGACGTGCTGGTCACCCCGATACAGCTCGCCAGCGTCTACGCGGCCCTGGGCAACGGCGGCACGCTGTACACGCCGCAGGTCGGCCGGGCCGTGGTGAGTGCGGACGGCCAAGTGGTGGAGGAGTTCGAGCCGCAGGTGGCGGGCCGGATCCCGGCCGACGAGGAGACCGTGGAGAACCTCCAGGACGCCACGGCGAGCGTGATCACCACCGGCAGCGCCGCCTGGAAGTTCGGCGGCTGGCCGCAGAACGAGATCCCGCTGCACGCCAAGACCGGTACGGCGGAGGCGTCGGGCGACCAGCAGACCACGTCCTGGCTGGCGACCTACTCCGACGACTACACCGTGGTCATGACGATCGCCCAGGCCGGTACCGGCTCGGGCGCGTCGGGCCCGGCCGTGCGCAACATCTGGGAGGCGCTGTACGGCGTTTCCGACGACGGCTCCATCAACGAGGACGCCGCCCTGCTCCCGGAACCGCGGCAGGACCTGCCGGAGATCGACGACACCGGCGCCATCGTGCCCGACCGCGACGAGCCGGAGGAGGGCGACGAGGCGGCGGAGGGCGAGGAGTCCGGCGAGCCGGCCGAAGAGGCGGGTGCACCGGAGGGCGGCGAGATTCCGGACCCGGAGACCGACGCCCGGCGCGACGAACGGGACGAGCAGGTGAGCAACGAGTGACCGGCCCCGCCAACGAGATATCCGCGGCCGGACCCCGTCGGGAACGGAAGTCCCGGTGAGCGTCCACACCCTGACCCTCGACCGGGCGGCGCCGCGCAAGAGCGCCTGGCGGCGGCTGGCCGCCCGGGATTCCGTGGCCCGGCGCGTCGACTGGATCCTGCTGCTGGCCGCGCTGGCGCTGTCCGGGCTCGGGACCGTGCTCGTGTGGTCCGCCACCCGCAACCGCACCGGCATCACCGGCGGCGACCCGGAGTTCTTCCTGATCCGCCAGGGCATCAACCTGGCCGTGGGCCTCGCCCTGGCCATCGGCGTGATGTGGCTGGGCCATCAACGGCTGCGCAGCGCCGTGCCGTTGTTCTTCGCCTTCTCCCTGGGCGCGATGCTGCTGGTGTTCAGCCCGCTGGGCACCGAGATCAACGGCCAGCGCGCGTGGCTGTCCGTCGGCGGATACACGCTCCAGCCGGGCGAGTTCGCCAAGGTGGCCATAGTGCTGGGGATGGCGATGATATTGGCCGCCCAGGTCGACGCGGGCGACCGCGAGTACCCCGGCAGCCGGGCGGTGCTCCAGGCGCTGGCGCTGGCCGCCGCGCCGCTCGGCATCGTCGTCATCGACGACATGGGCATGGCCATGGTGATCAGCATGATCGTCCTCGGCATGCTCCTGGCCTCCGGCGCCGCGCTCACGTGGTCCATCGGGCTGGTGCTGGCCGGGGTCGCCGCTGGGGTGCTGGTGTGGACGCTGGGCGTGCTGGACCAGTACCAGCTCGACCGGTTCGCCGCGTTCGCCGACCCCTCCCGGGACCCCGCCGGCGTCGGCTACAACACCAACCAGGCCCGGATCGCGATCGGTTCGGGCGGGCTGTACGGCAAGGGCCTGTTCGAGGGCACCCAGACCACCGGGCAGTTCGTGCCCGAGCAGCACACGGACTTCATCTTCACCGTGGCGGGGGAGGAGCTCGGCTTCGTCGGGGCCGGCGGCATCATCGTGCTGATAGGGATCGTCCTGTGGCGCGCGCTGCGCATCGCGCGGGGGGCCACCGACCTCTACAGCACGGTCATCGCGGCGGGCGTCGTCGCGTGGTTCGCGTTCCAGTGCTTCGAGAACATTGGGATGGCGCTGGGCATCATGCCGGTGGCGGGCGTGCCGCTGCCGTTCCTCTCCTATGGCGGCACCGCGATGTTCGCGTCGTGGATCGCGATAGGGCTGTTGCAGTCGGTACGGATGAAACGTCCGCTCTCGGCCTGAAAGGCCCGTTCGCGTTACGCTGGTGAGGGCCAACTCGGGGGCACGGACGGACGCGACGGGCGAGGTGGTCATGAGCGCGCAGCCGGCAATCACCAGCACGACCGAGACCGAGCGGAAGTACGAGGGCGCGCTGCCGCTGCCCGAGCTGGCCGGCGCCGGAGAGGTGCGCGCCACCCGGGACGCCGGCGCCCACCGGCTGAACGCCGTCTACTACGACACCCCCGGCCAGCGGCTCGCCGCCGACGGGGTCACGCTGCGCCGCCGCACCGGCGGCTCCGACGAGGGCTGGCACCTCAAGCTGCCGCTGGGCGGCTCGGCGCGGGAGGAGATCCGGGCGCCGCTCGCCGACGAGCCGCCGGCCGCGCTGCTGGCCCTGGCGCGTTCGCGGATCCGGCACGAGCCGCTGGGCCCCGTCGTCACCCTGGCCACCGACCGCCGGCGGCGCGAACTGCTGGACGCGTCCGGCACCGTGCTCGCCGAGGTGGCCGTCGACACGGTCTCCGCGCGGCGCGGCGAGGCCACCGCCGAGTGGACCGAGGTCGAGGTGGAGCTCGCCCCGGGCGCCGACCCGGCCGTCCTGGACGCCGTGGAGGAACGGCTGGCCGCCGCCGGGGCGCGCCCCTCGGCGAGTGCCTCCAAGCTGGCCCGGGCGCTGGCGGAGACCGCCGCGGCGGCCGCCCCGGAGCAGCCCGAGCCGGCGGCCGGCACCGCGGGTGCCGAGGTACTGGCGTACGCGCGGGGTCAGTTGGCCGCGCTGATCCGGCTGGACCCGGCCGTCCGCCGCGACCGCCACGACTCCGTGCACCAGATGCGGGTGGCCACGCGCCGCCTGCGGAGCTGTCTGCGTTCCTATGGCCGGGTGCTGGACCGCGCCGCCACGCGGCCGGTGGAGGACGAGCTGCGCTGGCTGGCCGGCGAGCTGGGCACGGCCCGCGACCGCGAGGTGCTGGCCGACCGGCTCGCCGCCCGGCTGGCCGAGCTGCCGGCCGAGCTGCGCACCGGCCCGGTCGCGCGCCGCCTGGCCCGGCGCGACGACACCGGCCGCGCGGCGGCCCGGGAGCGGGTGACCGCCGCGCTGGACAGTTCCCGCTACCTCGCCCTGCTGGACACCCTCGACCTGCTGCTGAGGGGCGCGCCGCCGCTGCGCCGCGCCGCCGGCCGCCCGGCCGCGAAGGTGCTGGCCGGGGTCGTGCGCCGGGAGGGCGACCGGCTGGCGGGACGGCTGGCGGTCGCCACGGAGCTGCCGGCCGGACCGGACCGGGACGACGCCCTGCACGTCGCCCGCAAGGCGGCCAAGCGCGCCCGTTACGCGGCCGAGGCGGCGACGCCCGCGCTGGGCGGCGAGGCCCGCCGCCGCGGCAGACGGTGGCGCCGCGTCCAGGAGGTGCTGGGCGACCACCACGACAGCGTGGTGGCCCGCGAGGCGCTGGCCGGGCTCGCGGCCGAGGCCGAGGCCGCCGGCGAGCCGTCGTTCGCCTACGGCGTGCTCTGGGGGCGGGAGGCCGAGCTGGCCGCCGCCGGGGAACGGACGCTCGCCACGCTGCGGGTACGCTGATGGGTCACAGCCCCAACCCCGTCCCGAAGGACGCGAACCCATGCCTGTCGAGTCGGTCTTCCCGCGCCTGGAGGCCCTCCTCCCGCACGTCCAGAAGCCGATCCAGTACGTCGGCGGTGAGCTCAACTCCACCGTCAAGGACTGGGACGCCTGCGACGTCCGCTGGTCGCTGATGTACCCCGACGCCTATGAAGTGGGGCTGCCCAACCAGGGCGTCATGATCCTCTACGAGGTGCTGAACGAGCGCGAGGGTGTGCTCGCCGAGCGCACCTACAGCGTGTGGCCGGACCTCGAGGCGCTGATGCGCGAGCACGGCGTGCCGCAGTTCACGGTGGACGCGCACCGGCCGGTGGCGGCGTTCGACCTGTTCGGCGTCTCGTTCTCCACCGAGCTCGGCTACACGAACCTGCTCACCGCGCTGGACCTGGCCGGCATCCCGCTTCAGGCGCGGGAGCGCACCGTGGACCACCCGGTGGTGGTGGCCGGCGGGCACGCCGCGTTCAACCCGGAGCCCATCGCGGAGTTCATCGACTGCGCGGTCATCGGCGACGGCGAGCAGGCCGTGCTGGAGATCACCGACGTCGTCCGCGCCTGGAAGCGCGAGGGCCGGCCGGGCGGCCGGGAGGAGCTGCTGCTGCGGTTGGCCCGCACCGGCGGCGTGTATGTGCCGGGGTTCTACGACGTGGAGTACCTGCCGGACGGCCGGATCTCCCGCGTCGTGCCGAACCGCTCCGGCGTGCCGTGGCGGGTCGCCAAGCACACCGTGATGGACCTCGACGAGTGGCCCTACCCCAAGCAGCCCCTCGTTCCGCTGGCCGAGACCGTGCACGAGCGGATGTCGGTGGAGATCTTCCGCGGCTGCACGCGCGGCTGCCGGTTCTGCCAGGCGGGCATGATCACCCGCCCGGTGCGGGAGCGGTCGATCACCGGCATCGGCGAGATGGTGGACAAGGGCCTGCGGGCGACCGGCTTCGAGGAGGTCGGCCTGCTGTCGCTGTCCTCCGCCGACCACAGCGAGATCGCCGAGATCACCAAGGGCCTGGCCGACCGGTACGAGGAAGACAAGATCGGCCTGTCGCTGCCGTCCACCCGGGTCGACGCGTTCAACATCGACCTGGCCAACGAGCTGACGCGCAACGGCCGCCGCTCCGGCCTCACGTTCGCCCCCGAGGGCGGCAGCGAGCGGATCCGCAAGGTGATCAACAAGATGGTCTCCGAGGACGACCTGATCCGCACCGTGGCCACCGCCTACGGCAACGGCTGGCGGCAGGTGAAGCTGTACTTCATGTGCGGCCTGCCCACGGAGACGGACGAGGACGTGCTCCAGATCGCCGAGCTGGCGACCAAGGTGATCGCCAAGGGCCGGGAGGTCTCCGGCTCCAACGACATCCGCTGCACGGTCTCCATCGGCGGCTTCGTGCCCAAGCCGCACACCCCGTTCCAGTGGGCGCCGCAGCTCTCCGCCGAGGAGACCGACGCCCGGCTGGCCAAGCTGCGCGACGCCATCCGCGGCGACAAGCGGTACGGCCGGTCCATCGGCTTCCGCTACCACGACGGCAAGCCCGGCATCGTCGAGGGCCTGCTCTCGCGCGGCGACCGCCGCGTGGGCGCGGTGATCCGCGCGGTGTACGAGGCGGGCGGGCGCTTCGACGGCTGGCGCGAGTTCTTCTCGTACGACCAGTGGATGTCCTGCGCCGAGGCCGCGCTCGTTCCGCAGGGCGTGGACGTCGACTGGTACACCACGCGCGAGCGCGGCTACGAGGAGGTCCTGCCGTGGGACCACCTGGACTCCGGTCTGGACAAGGACTGGCTGTGGGAGGACTGGCAGGACGCGCTCGACGAGACCGAGGTCGAGGACTGCCGCTGGACGCCGTGCTTCGACTGCGGCGTCTGTCCTCAGATGGACACCAAGATCCAGATCGGCCCGACCGGGAAGAAGCTGCTGCCGCTGACCGTCGTGCGCTGAGCGGCCGGGCCGGGTTGCCGGGCGGCGGTCGCGGGCGCACGATGATGCGGTGCCCGAGCTCGTCGCCCCCACCACCGCGGTCCACGCCTCGTTCCTCGAAGCCGTCGACGAATGGGTGGCGGAGGGCCGCGGCACCGTGCACGACGGCTCCATGCTGGGGCGCGACATGGTGGTCTACGGCGGGCGCTGGCGGGACCCGGCGGCGTTCGCCGAGTACGTCGAGCGGAACCTCGCCGACGCCCGCCCCGAGACGCCCCGGCCGGTGGCCATGGTCCCCTCCACCGTCCTCTGGTATGTGACGGGCGACACATTTCTCGGCCGGCTGTCCATCCGCCACCGGCTCACCCCCCGGCTGCTGGACTGGGGCGGGATCATCGGCTACGACGTGCGGCCCTCTGCCCGCCGCCGGGGCCACGCCACCGCGATGCTGCGCGCCTCGCTGCCGGTGGCCCACGACCTCGGCCACGACCCGGTCCTGGTCACCTGCGACCACGACAACGTGGCCTCCCGCAAGGTCATCGAGGCGTGCGGCGGGGTCTTCGAGGACCAGCGGGCGGAGAAGCTCCGGTACTGGATCCCCACGAGCGGGACGTAACCTTGGGGGTAAGCAACGGCCCGTAGCCGGGCCCCGAAGTGACGTACGAGGGACTGAAGAGCACTGGGGAAGCGACAGCCCGTAGGCCCGCCACCCGCACCCGCGGTGCAGCGCATCCGCATGCGGTACACCAAGCGGGGCCGCCTGCGGTTCACCAGCCACCGCGATTTCCAGCGCGCCTTCGAGCGCGCGCTGCGCCGGGCCGGGGTGCCCATGGCGTACTCCGCGGGATTCACCCCGCACCCCAAGGTCTCCTACGCGAACGCCGCACCCACCGGCACCGCCAGCGAGGCGGAGTATCTGGAGATCGCCCTGTCCGCGCACCGGGACGTCGACGCGCTGATGGCACGGCTGGACGCGTCGCTGCCGGACGGGCTGGACATCGTGGACGCGGTGGAGGCCCGCACGCCGGACTTCGCCGAGCGGCTGGCCGCGTCCCGGTGGGAGCTGCGGCTGGACGGTGTGACGCCGGCCGAGGCCGAGGCGGCGGCCGGGGCGTTCCTGACCGCCGAGGCCGTCGAGGTGCGGCGGCAGACGAAGAAGGGCATGCGTTCCTTCGACGCCCGCTCGGCCGTCGTGTCCCTCGCGGTGGCGCCCCCCAAAGAGGCGGCGGGCGGGTCCGATGGGCCCGACCCCCACCCCTGTGCGATACTGCGCCTGGTAGTACGGCATCTCACCCCTGCCGTGCGACCCGACGACGTCCTGTCCGGTCTCCGCGCTACGGCCGACCTGGCGCCGCCGGTCCCCGTAGCGGTGACCAGGCTGGCGCAGGGGCCACTCGATGAGGAGACAGGCACGGTGACCGACCCGTTCGCGCCCGACCGCGACGCTGCCAAGGCCGCCCTGACCGTGGGCGCCGGGCAGCAGGCCGCGGCGGCGCCGGGGATCACCGGATAGCGATGCCGTTGCTGCGCCGCCGAACGGCCCGGTGCCAGGGAGCCACTCGGGCCCGGCTGTTCCGCGCGACGCACCGACCAGGAGACTTTCGCCGTAGCCGGCCCAGCGGGTCCGGAACCGGCGAGCGATACGACAGCTCCCGAGCGGCGCCCGCCTCACCGTGAGGCGCCCGGGAGCGTGACGGGAGAACCGCCCGCATGCAAGAGCCCAACGAGTCCGTGGAAACGGACGGTGCGGAACGCACCGAGAGCAGTTCAGCGTCCGACCACACCACTACACCGAGTGACACCCTTCCGCCGCGCCGCCGCCGGGCGGCGAGCCGTCCGGCCGGCCCGCCCGCCGCGGCGGCCCCCGAGGAGACCGTGACCGAGCCTGCCGAGGCCGCCGCGCCGCGCACGCGGCGCCGGGCGACGCGGGCCGCCGCCGAACCTGAGGCGGCGGAGGCCGTGGCCGTTTCGGAGGAGGCGGCTCCTGAGGCGGCGCCCGCGCCGCGGAAGCGGCGTCGTGCGACGCGGGCCGTGTCCGCGCCCGAGGTGCCCGTTGTCGAGCCGGCGGGTGAGTCGAAGGCGGCGGAGGCCGTGGCCGTTTCGGAGGAGGCGGCTCCTGAGGCGGCGCCCGCGCCGCGGAAGCGGCGTCGTGCGACGCGTGCCGCGGCCGCGCCCGAGGTGCCCGTCGTGGAGCCGGCGGGTGAGTCGGAGGCGGCGGAGGCCGTGGCCGTTTCGGAGGAGGCGGCTCCTGAGGCGGCGCCCGCGCCGCGGAAGCGGCGTCGTGCCACCCGTGCCGTGGCTGCCCCCGAGCCGGCGCCGGAGGAGACCGCCGCCGCCGTTGAACCGGAGGCCGAGGCCGAGGCGCCCGCCCCGGCGCGCAAGCGGCGCCGCGTGGCGTCCGTGCCGGAGGCCGTGGAGGAGAGCCCGGCCCCCGAGGCGGCGGCCGAGGAGCCCGAGGCCCCGCGGAAGCGGCGCCGTGCGACGCGCGTCGCGTCCGTGCCCGAGGCCGTGGAGGAGAGCCCGGCGCCCGAGCCGCCCGCCGAGGAGGTCGAGCCCGGGCGCAAGCGGCGTCGTGCGACGCGCGTCGCGTCCGCCCCCGAGGCCACCCCGGCCGACACCTCCGAGGAGGAGGTGCCGCCGCAGCCGGTCGCGCCCGTGGCGACGGCCGTCTTCCAGGCGCCGGTGTTCCAGGCGCCCATGTTCCAGACCCCGCAGCGTGCCGCCGAGGCCGCCGCCGCCGAGGCGGAGGCCGAGGAGGAGGAACTCGAGGAGGAAGAGGCCGAGGAACTGCCCGAGGCCGCCGAGGAGGCCGAGGAGCAGGCCGACCGGCCCGCCCGCCGGCGCCGCAGGGGCGGCCGGCGCCGCCGCCGCGGGGAGACCGCGGAGCGTGCCGCCGAGGCCGCCGCCGCCGCCGCGGAGGCGGAGGCCGAGGAGGAGCCCGAGCCCGAGGCCGCCGCCGTGGAGGAAGAGGCCGAGGAGGAGCCCGCCGAGGAGGCCGCGGCCGAGGCCGAGGAGCAGGCGGAGGGCGTCGGCGCCTCACGCCGTCGCCGGCGCCGCCGGCGGCGCAGCGGCGAGTCCGGCGAGGTGACCGTCGGCGACCCGGAGCGCACGGTCGTCAAGGTCCGCGAGCCGCGCCGCAAGCGCGAGGAGGCGCCCGAGAGCGCCGACGGCGTGCAGTCGATCAAGGGGTCGACGCGGCTGGAGGCCAAGAAGCAGCGCCGCCGCGAGGGCCGCGAGCAGGGCCGGCGCCGCGCGCCGATCATCACCGAGGCGGAGTTCCTGGCGCGCCGGGAGTCGGTCGAGCGGGTCATGATCGTCCGGCAGAGCGGCGAGCGCACCCAGATCGCGGTGCTGGAGGACGACGTCCTCGTCGAGCACTTCGTGAACAAGGAGCAGTCGGCCTCGTACGTCGGCAACGTCTACCTCGGCAAGGTGCAGAACGTGCTGCCCTCGATGGAGGCGGCGTTCGTCGACATCGGCAAGGGCCGCAACGCGGTCCTGTACGCCGGTGAGGTCAACTTCGAGGCGCTGGGCCTGTCCGGCGGCCCGCGCCGGATCGAGTCCGCGCTGAAGTCGGGCCAGCCGGTGCTGGTGCAGGTCACCAAGGACCCGATCGGCCACAAGGGCGCCCGGCTCACCAGCCAGATCTCGCTGCCGGGGCGTTACCTGGTCTATGTGCCCGAGGGCTCCATGACCGGCATCAGCCGGAAGCTGCCGGACACCGAGCGGGCGCGGCTGAAGCAGGTCCTGAAGAAGATCGTTCCCGAGGACGCGGGCGTCATCGTGCGCACCGCCGCCGAGGGCGCCAGCGAGGAGGAGCTGACGCGCGACGTCGAGCGGCTCCAGGCGCAGTGGGAGGAGATCCAGAAGAAGGCGAAGAAGGGCAACGCCCCCTCGCTGCTGTACGGCGAGCCGGACATGACCGTCCGCGTGGTCCGCGACATCTTCAACGAGGACTTCTCGCAGGTCATCGTGAGCGGCGACGAGGCGTGGGAGACCATCCACGGCTATGTCTCGCACGTGGCGCCGGATCTGAGCAGCCGCCTTCAGCGGTGGACCTCCGAGGTGGACGTCTTCGCCACGTACCGGATCGACGAGCAGTTGATGAAGGCGCTGGACCGGAAGGTGTGGCTGCCGAGCGGCGGTTCGCTGGTCATCGACCGGACCGAGGCCATGGTCGTCATCGACGTGAACACCGGGCGCTTCACCGGCCAGGGCGGGAACCTGGAGGAGACGGTCACCCGCAACAACCTGGAGGCGGCCGAGGAGATCGTGCGCCAGCTTCGGCTGCGCGACCTCGGCGGCATCATCGTGATCGACTTCATCGACATGGTGCTGGAGTCCAACCGGGATCTGGTGCTGCGGCGGCTGCTGGAGTGCCTGGGCCGGGACCGCACCAAGCACCAGGTGGCCGAGGTCACCTCGCTGGGCCTGGTGCAGATGACGCGCAAGCGGGTCGGGCAGGGGCTGCTGGAGTCGTTCTCCGAGCCGTGTGTCCACTGCAACGGCCGCGGTGTCATCGTGCACGCGGACCAGGCGCAGGCGCCGGGCGGCGGGGGCGGCAAGAAGGGCCGCAAGCGCGGCCGGGCCGCCGCCGAGGAGCCGCAGCCGGTGGCGGAGCCGGCCGAGACCGTGGAGCCGGTCGAGCCGATCGTGCCCGCGGAGACGGTCGAGGAGATCGAGCCGGTGGAGCCCGTGGAGACGCGGGAGCCGGCCGAGGCCCCGGAGCCCGTCGCCGAGCCGGTGGCCGAGGAACCGGCCCCCGAGGCGGCGCCCGCGCCGCGCCGCCGGCGCCGGGTCACCCGCAAGGTGAGCGCGCCCGCCGGACCGCCGAAGACGGACGAGGGCGGCACGGTGACGGTCATCACCGCCGGGGAGCCCGCCGAGATCCCGGAGGAGGCCGCCGCGGCCGCCCCCGCGGTCGAGGAGGTCGCCGCTCCGGCCCCCGCGCCGGTGGCCGAGCCCGAGCCGGAGCCGGCCGAGGAGCCGGCGCCGCCCCGGCGGCGCGGGAGCCGCAAGGTGACCGTGCCGGCCGGTTCGCCGAAGACCGCGGCGGAGCCCGCGGTGCTCGTGGTCGCGCCGAGCGAGCCGGCCGAGGCCGCCGAGCCCGTCGCCGCGCCGGAGGCCGAGGCGGTGTCCGAGGCGCCGCCGCGCCGCCGGGCCGTGCGCCGGGCGTCCGCGCCCGCCGGGTCGCCCGAGGGCGCCACGGAGGCGGTGGTGACGGTCGTCACCACCCCGCCGGCGAAGAAGGCACCGGCCAAGAAGGCCGCGAAGAAGACGGCGAAGAAGACCGCCAAGAAGGCGGCGGCGAAGAAGACGGCGAAGAAGGCCGCGGCGAAGAAGTCGGCCAAGGCCACCGCCGCCGCGGAGCAGCCGCAGCCGCCGTCGGTGTCGGCGTCGGCCGACGAGTGACGAGCGGGCCCGCCCGGCCCGGTGTTCCCGGGGCGGGCGGGCCGGCCCAATTTGACCGGCTTGTTGACGCGTCCGTATTGTTGGCGGTCGGCGTGTCATCAGGCCCGCCATGCTCCTGAGCATCTCCCTCCCGCGCCGTGGACGTTCCCCGTCCGTGCCCGGGAGAGGCCGGGCTCGCCCGCTGCTGGCATCAGGGGCTCCGTATCGAGTGAGGGAGAGTTCCGCGTGTACGCGATCGTGCGCACCGGCGGCCGTCAGCAGAAGGTGTCTGTTGGCGACGTCATCGAGGTTGACCGGATGTCCAGCGAGGTCGGCGACACCGTCGAGCTCTCCGCCCTCCTCGTCGTCGACGGCGAGACCGTCACCAGCGACCCGTGGGTGCTGGCCGGGGTCAAGGTCCAGGCCGAGGTGCTGGACCACCACAAGGGCGACAAGATCCGGATCCAGAAGTTCAAGAACAAGACCGGGTACCGGCGGCGGATGGGTCACCGCCAGTTGCACACCCAGCTCAAGATCACCAACATCCCCGCCCCGGCCTCGAAGTAAGGGACTGAGCACAGATGGCACACAAGAAGGGCGCGTCGTCCACTCGGAACGGCCGCGACTCCAACCCGCAGTACCTCGGCGTCAAGCGCTTCGGCGGTCAGCTTGTGAACGCCGGTGAGATCCTGGTCCGCCAGCGCGGCACGCACTTCCACCCGGGCCAGGGCGTGGGCCGTGGCGGCGACGACACCCTGTTCGCGCTTCAGGCCGGCACCGTGCAGTTCGGCAAGCGCCGCGACCGCAAGGTCGTGAACATCGTGCCGGTCGCCGAGTAATCGAGTCGGCTTCCGACTTTCCGAGGGCGGACCGCCTTCCCATCCCGGGAAGCGGGTCCGCCCTCGCCTTGTTTACCCAGGTTGATCCAGTATCCAGGTTGTTCCAGTAGTAGCAACGAGCACCGCATCGGGAGGCACCCGTCATGACCACCTTCGTGGACCGCGTCGAACTGCATGTCGTCGCCGGGAACGGGGGCCACGGCTGCGCCTCCGTGCACCGCGAGAAGTTCAAGCCGCTGGGCGGCCCGGACGGCGGCGACGGCGGCCGTGGCGGCAACGTGGTCCTGGTCGTGGACCGGGACGTCACCACGCTGCTGGAGTACCACCACCGGCCGCACCGCAAGGCCACCAACGGCAAGCCGGGCGCCGGCGGCCACCGCACCGGCGCGGACGGCGAGGACCTGGTGCTGCCCGTGCCGGACGGCACGGTCGTGCTGGACCGGCGCGGCGAGGTCCTGGCGGACCTTGTCGGCGAGGGCACCGTGTTCGTGGCGGGCCAGGGCGGCCGGGGCGGCCTCGGGAACGCCGCGCTCGCCTCGCCGCGGCGCAAGGCGCCGGGCTTCGCGCTGCTGGGCGAGCCGGGCGAGGAGCGGGACATCGTCCTGGAGCTGAAGACCGTCGCCGATGTGGCGCTGGTGGGCTACCCCTCCGCGGGCAAGTCCTCGCTGATCTCGGTCCTGTCGGCCGCCAAGCCGAAGATCGCGGACTACCCGTTCACCACGCTGGTGCCCAACCTCGGCGTGGTCACGGCCGGTACCACCGTCTACACGATCGCGGACGTGCCCGGGCTCATCCCGGGCGCGAGCGAGGGCAAGGGCCTCGGGCTCGAATTCCTGCGGCACGTCGAGCGCTGCTCGGTCCTGGTGCACGTGCTGGACTGCGCCACGCTGGAGCCGGGCCGGGACCCGCTGACCGATCTGGACGTGATCGAGGCCGAGCTCGCGAAGTACGGCGGTCTGGAGGGCCGGCCGCGACTTGTTGTGCTCAATAAGACCGATATTCCGGAGGGCCAGGATCTCGCCGATATCGTCCGGCCCGATCTCGAAGCACGCGGTCTTCGGGTATTCGATGTCTCGGCGGTATCCCGGAAGGGTCTGAATGATCTTTCCTACGTACTTGCCGCGCAGGTCAGTGCGGCGCGCGCGGCAAAGCCCGTCGAGGAGTCCACGCGCGTGGTGATCCGGCCGAAGGCGGTGGATGAGACGGGATTCACGGTGACCGCCGAGGGGGAGAACTTCTTCCGGGTCAGGGGCGAGAAGCCGGAGCGTTGGGTCCGTCAGACGGATTTCACCAACGACGAGGCCGTGGGCTATCTCGCGGACCGGCTGAACCGGCTGGGCGTCGAGGACGAGTTGGTCCGGGCCGGTGCCCGGGAGGGCGACGGGGTGGCGATCGGCTCGGACGACGACGCCGTTGTCTTCGACTGGGAGCCGTCGGTCAGCGGCGGCGCGGAGATGCTCGGCCGGCGTGGCGAGGATCACCGGATGAGCGCGATCCGGCCCGCCGTGGCGCGCCGCAGGGAACGCGACGCCCGCCGGAAGGACGCCGCACAGCGGGAATTCGAGGAATTCGACCCATTTGACTGAAATAAGGGGCATGCTGCGACTCGGGTAAGCGTCGCAGGGTAACTCCGCGCTGTCACAAAGCGATAACGGTCAACAACGGTTCATCCGGCTTAGGGGTCAAGCTTCTACTGGGGTTAACCTTCTCCTCGCGTAGGCGACACTTCTTGATACCCGGCAGGAGCTTCCTTGACCATCCATCCCCAAGGCTCGTCCCCACACACCACCGCGGTCGTGCTCGCCGGTGGAACGGGCCAGCGCGTGGGTCTGTCCATACCGAAGCAGCTCATCAAGGTCGCGGGTAAGGCCGTCATCGAACACACCCTGGCCATCTTCGAGGAGGCCGAGGACATCGACGACGTCCTCGTGATGATGGCCCCCGGCTATGCCGGGGACGTGGAGAAGATCGTCGCCAAGGGCGGTCTGTCCAAGGTCACCCGCGTCGTCGAGGGCGGGGCCACCCGCAACGAGACCACCCAGCGTGCGATATCCGTGCTCAGCGAGGGGCTGGCCGAGGGGGAGGACCGCAAGGTCCTCTTCCACGACGCCGTGCGCCCGCTGCTCTCCCAGCGAGTGATCGCCGACTGCGTCGCCGCCCTCGACCGGTACCGCGCGGTGGACGTCGCCATCCCCTCCGCGGACACCATCATCGTGACCCGCACGCACGGCGAGGACGGCGAGTTCATCACGGACGTGCCGGACCGCTCGCGGCTCCGCCGGGGCCAGACCCCGCAGGCGTTCCGGCTCTCCACCATCCGCCGCGCCTACGAGATCGCCGCCGGGGACCCCAATTTCCAGGCCACCGACGACTGCTCCGTGGTGCTCAAGTACCTGCCGGACGTGCCCATCCACGTCGTGCCGGGTGACGAGTACAACATGAAGGTCACGCAGCCGGTGGACGTGTTCATCGCGGACAAGCTCTTCCAGCTCGCCTCCACCGCCGCCCCCGCCCAGTCCGACGAGGACGCCTACCGGGAACAGCTCACCGGCAAGACCGTCGTCGTCTTCGGCGGCTCCTACGGCATAGGCAAGGACATCGCCGACCTCGCCGAGCGCTTCGGCGCCACCGTGTACGCGCTGGGCCGCTCCACCACCGGCACCCACGTGGAGAACCCGCGGGACGTGGCCGACGCCCTCGCCCGGGCCTACGCGGACACCGGACGCGTCGACTTCGTGGTGAACACCGCGGGCGTGCTGCGCATCGGGAAGCTCGCCGAGACCGACGACGCCACCATCGAGGAGGCGCTCACGGTCAACTACCTGGCCCCGGTCCGCATCGCCCGCGCCGCCCACAAGTACCTCGCCGAGACCGGCGGCCAGCTCCTGCTCTACACCTCCAGCAGCTACACCCGGGGCCGCGCCGAGTACAGCCTGTACTCCTCGACCAAGGCGGCCATGGTGAACCTCACCCAGGCCCTGGCCGACGAGTGGGCCGCCGACGGCATCCGCGTCAACTGCGTCAACCCCGAGCGGACCGCCACCCCGATGCGCACCAAGGCGTTCGGCGAGGAGCCGGCCGGCACGCTGCTGGCCTCCGAGGCCGTCGCCCGCGCTTCGCTGGATGTGCTGCTGGCCCCGATGACCGGACACGTCATCGACGTCCGCCAGCAGGACCCCACCGCCGACGCCAGCCAGGCCGGATCCTTCGAACGGGCCCTGGCCGCCGCCCTGAACGCCGAGGCCAGTGGAGAGGTGGCATGACAGGAGGACTCCTGCGCAGGCTGGCCGGAGTGACGACGGGTCCCGAGCTCGTCGCGGCGCTGCTGATGGTGGTGAGCTACCCGCTGATGCTGGTCACCGCGCTGCTGCCGGTCACCGGCGCGTTCGTCGCCGCCGCGGCGCTCTCCTACGCCGGTGACCACTACCTCCACCGCCGGGGCAGCTACCTGCTGGTCCGCATGGGCAAGGCCAGGGTGGGCCTGACCATCCGCTTCCTGGTCCGCCAGTTGCTGCTGGTGCTGCTGATGGCGCGCGGCGACTGGGCCGGCGAGACGGTGTTCTACGCGGCCGTCGTCGGCTTCCTGCTCTTCTACGGCCTCCAGGCGCCGCACACCGCGTTGATCATGACGCTGCGCCGCAAGCGCCGGCTGCCGATCGCCACCCGGAACATCGACCTGTCCACGCTGCCGGTGCCCGACGGGCCGCCGCGCTGGCTCACCCACCGGTCGGTGGAGAAGGTGCTGCACACCGAGCTGCCCATGTACGCCGGGCTGCTGACCGCCGTCGCCACCGGCACCGCCGCGTTCGGCTACGCCGGGATCGCCACCACGGTGGCCCTGGTGCTGGTCTACACGGTGGTGCTGCTGCCGTTCCTGCGGGCGAAGCGGCTGCCGCCGGCCAAGGAGCAGACGCTGGAGTGGTTCGACGGCTGGCTGCGCTCCTACCGCCCGACCGTCGCGCTGTACTTCTCCGGCTCCAAGGACGCCGCCTACCAGGTCAACATGTGGCTGGACACCATGGCCCGGCTGGACGCCCGGCCCCTGGTGATCCTGCGCGAGCGCGCGATCCTGACCCGGCTCGACATCACGACCGTGCCGGTGGTGTGCGTGCCCAGCGCGGTCGACCTGATGAACATGGACCTCTCCACGCTGCGCGTCGGCCTCTACCCGGCGAACGTCGGCAAGAATCTCCACCTGCTGCGCGTGCCCACCATGAAGCATGTCTTCATCGGCCACGGTGACAGCGACAAGATCGCCAGCATCAACCCCTACGCCAAGGCGTACGACGAGGTGTGGACCGCGGGCCGCGCCGGCCGGGACCGTTACGCGCTGGCCGACGTCGGGGTGCGCGACGAGGACATCGTGGAGGTCGGCCGCCCGCAGCTCGCGCCCATCCTGCCGGCCGACGGCGTGGCCCCTGACCGCGTGCCCACCGTGCTGTACGCCCCCACCTGGGAGGGCTGGACCGACGACCCGGGGAACACGTCGCTGCTGCTGGCCGGCGAGAACATCATCCGCCGGCTGCTGACCGCGGAGCGGCCCGTGCGCGTGCTGTACAAGCCGCACCCGTTCACCGGCTCCCGGAACCCGGAGGCCGGCGCGGTGCACCGGCGGATCGTCGCCATGATGGAGGAGGCCGGCGCCGAGCGCGCCGCCGACCCGCGCTGGGCGGCGGCGGCCGAGGAGACCGCGGCCGACCGGGCGCGGGCCCAGGCCACGCTGCGCGCGCTGGCCGAGCAGGCCCGGACCCGGAAGATGCCGCCCGCCTGGGACGACGCCTCCGTCTCCCGCGACGCCCACACGCCGCCCGAGGAGGCGGCGGCCGAGGAGCGCCGCCTCGCCGAGTGGAACGACGCCTACTGGCGGTCCCGCGGCTGGTGGGAGCACCGCGTCATCACCGGCCCCGAGCCGCGGCTGTTCGACTGCTTCAACCAGTCCGACGCCCTCGTCTCCGACATCTCCAGCGTCGTCTCGGACTTCATCGCCAGCGGCAAGCCGTACGCCGTCACCGACTCCGCCGAGCTGGGCGCCGAGGAGTTCAAGCGGCAGAACACCGCCGTTCGCGCCGCCGTGATCCTCGGCAACGACGCGGCCCGCCTCGACGAACTGCTCCAGGCCGTGCACGAGCCGGCCGGCGACCCGCTGGCCGCGGCCCGCGGCGAGCTGAAGCACTACCTCCTCGGCCCCGACGAGCCGACCTCGCTGGAGCGCTTCAACGCCGCCGTGCGCGACCTCGCCGCCAAGGCGGAGGCCCGCAACGCGGCCCAGGGCATCGTCGAGCCGCCCGCCGCGCCCGCCTCCCCGGCGCCGGACCGGACGCCCCTTCGAGCCGTACCAGCACAGGAAGGCTGAGCCCTCGTGCCCCCCAAGAAGCCGGCCAAGAAGCCAGAAGACATCCTCCCGGCGGACCTGAGGCGGTCCATGCACTGGCTGCCGGAGTCCTCGGCCGAGGAGCGCGAGGAGTTCTTCACCGCGGCGGGCGAGTTCCTCGCGTCCGCCGACCCCCGCAAGCTCCGCAAGCTGCCGCCGCTGATGCGCGTCAAGTGGCAGCTGGCCCGGGAGCGGCGGCTCGACGACCTGCTGACCGTGCTGAGTCACGAGCGGGAGTTCCGCGCCTCGTCGTTCCTGGTGTCCGGCAAGCTCCGGCCCCGGCTGGAGATCCCCGGGCTGGACAGCGGCTCACTGCCCGCCGACGTGGTCCGGCTGGGCCCCGGCGAGCTGCCGGTGCGCGCCAAGGCCACCGAGGTGCTGTGGGTGGACGGCAGGCTGGTCGTGCGGGGCTACGCGTTCGTGCAGAACGTGCCGGTGGACGGCAAGGCGCTGCTGCCGCGCTTCGCGTGGCTGCGGCAGCAGGGGGCGCGGCGGCGCGTTCCGGTGCGGGTCAAGGCGCGCACCGAGCTGCGCGCGACCCGGGACTCGGGGCAGGCGCTGCACGCCTACGACGAGGCCGGGTTCGAGATCGTCATCGACCCCAAGAAGCTGCGCACGGGCGGCCAGTGGCAGCCGGGCGTCTGGCAGCTCACCCTGGCGCTGCCCTCGCCCGGCGTGGTGCGGACCGGGTCCGTGGACCGCATCGACATCGGCAGCGCGGGCCACTCCCAGGCCCGGGAACTGGCCGACGGCGTGCGGCTGCTGGCCGGCTTCTCCGACGAGCGGATGCAGCTCACCATCGAGACCCCGGCCGCCGAGGTGGCCGGACACGAGGAAACCGACGACGCGCTGCGGCTCGCCCTGCACGTGCCGGGCGGCTCGGCCGGGCAGGCGCCCGCGCGGCTGCTCGTGGAGCACAAGGGCGGCGAGTTCAAGCGGGCCTACGACGTGACCCGGGGCCCGGGCGGCGCGTTCACGGCCGACATCCCGTTCGCCGACCTGTCGGTCGGTGACTCGGCGACGGCCGCCACGCAGGACTTCATCACCACGCTGGAGTTCCCCGACGGCACCACGCGCCGGGCCACCGTGCGCGCCGGGTTCCGGCCCGGCCAGTACCTCACCGACCGGGGCCGCGAGATCGCGGTGACCACCGACGGGCCGGGCCTGCTCAAGCTGCACGACCGCCGGCGGCAGGCCGTCGTGGACGAGCTCCACTGGACGCCCGAGGGCGAACTCGTTCTCAGCGGCGTCTACACCGGCGCCACCGACGGGCTCGAACTGGTGCTGCGGCACGGCAAGTACTTCGAGGAGAAGTACCTGCCCTTCGAGTCGGGCGACGGCCGGTTCACGCTGCGCCTCACCCCCGACCGCATGCCGTCCTACGACGGGGACCAGCAGTTGCGCGAGGGCCGTTGGTATCTGTCCTTCCGCAAGGAGGGCGAGTCCGACCGCAAGGACGACGTGCCCGTCAAGCTGCGCGGGGACCTCGTCGACAGCCTGCCGGTCACCCACCAGGGCAGCGTGCGGACCTACACGGTAGAACGGCGTTTCTTCGACCGGATCTTCCTGGCCGCCGGCTCCCCGCTGCGCGAGGAGGACCGCGGCAAGTACCGGCAGCGGATGCTGCGCGCGCAGTATGTGCGGGACCGGGAGAAGCCGCTGCGCAACGCGGTGTTCTACAACTGCTACCACGGCCGCCAGTTCTCCGACTCGCCCCGCGCGATCTACGAGGAGCTGGTGCGGCGTGGCACGGACGTGGAGCACATCTGGGGCACCAACGACCAGCAGGCCGTTGTGCCGCCGGGGATGCGTACCGTCGAGTGGAAGAGCGCCGAGTGGCACGAGGCGCTGGCCACCAGCCGGTTCCTCGTCACCAACGTGATGATCTCGTCGTGGATCAAGCGGCGCGAGGACCAGCTCTTCATCCAGACCTGGCACGGCACGCCGCTGAAGAAGATGGGCGCCGACCTGCTGGGCACCTCCAAGGCCAACCCGGCCTACATCGCCACGCTGCCCGGCCGTTTCGAGCAGTTCGAGTACCTGACGTCGCCCAACGCGTTCACCACGCCGATCATGCGCAGCGCCTTCGGCTTCCCGAACGAGATTCTGGAGTGCGGTTATCCGCGCAACGACGTGTTCTACCGGGAGGACCGGGAGGAGATCGCCGACCGGGTCCGCAAGACGCTGCGGCTGCCGGAGGGCAAGAAGGTCCTGCTCTACACGCCCACGTGGCGCGACGACCAGCGGTTCGGCACGGGCAAGAAGTTCAAGCTCGATCTCCAGCTCGACCTGGCCGAGTTCGAGCGGGCGCTGGGCGACGAGTACGTGCTGCTGTTCCGCAAGCACCCGAAGATGCTCAACAACATCACGGGCGCGCGGGACGGGTTTGTGCGGGACGTCGCGGCGTACGCGGAGATCTCGGACCTCTACCTGGTGTCCGACGTGCTGATCACGGACTACTCCTCGTCGATGTTCGACTTCGCGCACACCGGCCGGCCGATGGTGTTCTTCACCTATGACCTGGAGCACTACCGGGACACGCTGCGCGGCTTCTACTTCGACTTCACCGGCACGTCACCCGGCCCGCTGGTGAAGACCACGGCCGAGCTGATCGACTCCCTCCAGAACCTGGACACGGTGAGCAAGGAGTACGCCGACCGTTACGCGGCGTTCGTGAAGAAGTTCTGCGAGCCGGCGGACGGGCTGGCCACCGCCCAGGTCGTGGACCGCATGCTCGACTGGGCCAAGCGGCAGCAGGGCTGACCGGCGCCCCCGGCCGCGCCGCGCTCAGGCGCGGCCGGGCTCGCGCTTGAAGAGCCAGGCGAGCCTGGGCTCCATCAGCGGGCGGAAGATCCGCTGGACCAGGGGCGTGCACAGCAGCGCGACGGCCACGGCGGCGGCCGCGGTGGTGAGCGGCAGCGCCGTGGGCAGCTCCCGCATCACCTCGGGGTCGTACCAGCCCCACGCCCGGGACCCCTGGATCAGGAAACCGTGCAGCAGGTAGCCGTACAGGGTGCCCGCGCCGAGCGCGGTGAACCAGGTGGTCCGGCCCGGCACCAGGGCGAAGAAGCAGGCGGTGAGCAGCAGCGAGCAGCCGAACAGGACGAGGGTCATCGCGATCCCCGCCCACCAGGGCTCGCCCAGCTCCTGCGCGGTCTCCCGGTGGTAGAGCCACTGGTACTCCATGCGCGGCGCCGCCCAGTAGGCCACGGCCAGCGCCCCGGCGAACACCGGCAGGGCCAGCAGCCGCACCGCGCGCCGCCGCACCCAGGTGAAGTGCTCGGCGCGCAGGACGAGGCCGAGCACGAAGAACGGCAGGAACTGGAGGACGCGCTGGATCTGGAGGTCGCCGCCCAGCGAGGGCGAGGCGGACGCGACGGCCGCCAGCGCGAGCGCCACGGGCAGCGGGTACCGCAGGGCATGCCACAGCGGAACGGTGAGCCGCCAGATGAACAGCGCCAGCAGGAACCACATCAGCCACTTCGGCTCGAACAGCGGGAGATAGGTGTCCGTGTCGTCGTCGAGCCGGCGCAGGAAGTACGTATAGGCGATCTGGAAGATCACATAGGGCACGGCGACGCCGGTGACCAGCCGCGCGACCCGTCTCGGGCTGCCGTCGAAGCTGCGCGAGAAGTACCCCGCGATGATGATGAACGCCGGCATGTGGAAGGCGTACACGGTCATGTACAGCGCGGTCAGACTCCGGGAGTCGCCGCGCAGCGGCTCCCAGGCGTGGGCGGCGGCCACCAGCACGATCGCCAGGAACTTGGCGTTGTCGAAGAACGCGTCGCGCCCCCGCGCCGGCGCGTCCGCCTGGCGCGGCAGGGTGACCTTGCCGGCCGGGGTCTCGGCTGTCTGTCGTGAACTGCTCATCACACGGCACCTTAACGGCAGATGACGCACGGGTGTCCATGCGAGGGCTGAGCGCTCCCGGGCGACAGACTTCTCACATGAGCCGGACTGTGCACACCCCCGCGGGGGACGCCCGTATCCACTGGCACGCCGCCGATGACGCGCGAGCCGTGCTGGCGCTGGGCCATGGCGCGGGGGGCGGGATCGAGGCCGCCGACCTGGCGGCGCTGGCCGCCGCCCTGCCCGCCCGGGGCATCACCGTCGTCCTCGTCGAGCAGCCCTGGCGGGTGGCGGGCAAGAAGGTCGCCCCCGCACCGCGCACCCTGGACCTGGCCTGGACCGCCGTGTGGCCGACGCTGACCGAACCGGGCCTGCCCGTCGTCGCCGGCGGGCGCAGCGCGGGAGCGCGGGTGGCCTGCCGGACGGCGCGTGAAACGGGCGCGCGCGCCGTGCTGGCGTTGTCGTTCCCGCTGCATCCGCCCGGGCGGCCGGAGAAGACGCGGGTGGGTGAGCTGCGCGAGGCGGGTGTTCCTGTGCTGGTGGTACAGGGCGGCCGGGACCCCTTCGGCCGGCCGGCGGAGTTCCCGTCCGGCACGGAGATCATCGAGGTCCCGGAGGCCGACCACGGCATGGCGGTCCCCAAACGAGCCGAGATCCCAGGAGAGAAGGCGCTGCACACCGCGACAACACAAATCGCCGACTGGCTGGACCGGCTACTGGCAGGCTGAGCCCGCAAGGGAACGCGCCCCATAAGGGGCGCGGGGAACTGCGCGATCAACCACAAACGGCCCGCGCTTTTCTTCCCGAGCGGCAGTCCTACGGCATTGCCAGCGAAGCGTTCAGCCGGGCCCGCCGAGACCGGCGGGCGTCGGAGGCCGCGCACAGGGCGTGCACCGCCTGCTGGAAGCGGACCTGGGACGGCGGCTCGGCCGGACCGAGCAGGAACGCCTTCAGTTCCCGCCGCGCCCCGGCCAGGGTGTCGCGCGCGGGGTCCGTCACCGACCGCAGCAGCTCCGGCACCCCGGCGGCGTCCGGCTCCAGGATGGCGGCCGCCCGGACCGTTGGGTTGGCGGCGCGGAACTCCTCCTCGGGCAGGCCGCTCGTGTTGACCACGGCGTACGGCTTGGTGCTGGCGAGGAAGTCGGCGACCACGCTGGAGACGTCCGAGATCAGCAGGTCGGCCTGGTTGAAGCAGGAGTAGATGTCGGGGCGCGGCCCGGTGAGGATCAGATGGGCCCGGGCCGGCTGCGCGGCCCAGAACGCCGTCCGCCACGCCTCGGTCGCCGCGGCCACCGCCGCCGCCCGGCCCGGCGGCGGCGCCGTCTGCCGGAGCATCCGCTCCATCTCGTCCGCGCGGGGCCGGAACGCCCGGGCCGTGAGCACGTTCAACTCCTCGGTGCGCCGGGCCAGTTCGGCCTCGGCGCTGCCGGTGCGGCCGCTGATCGCCCGGGGCGCGGGCGCCGCCAGCAGGCCGCGCTCGGCCGCGGCCTCGCCGCGCGCGGGCGGCCGGCGCGCGGGGCGGCGCTCGCCGGCCGCCGCCGCGTTCGCCGCCTCGATCAGCGCCCGGATGCGGGCGTCGGCCTCGCCGGCCCGCGGGTTGACCGACCCGGTCATCGGGTGCGGCTTGTACAGCAGCCGCACCCGGGGCTCGGCCAGCAGCGCGCGGACGATGTTCTCCCCGGCCAGCAGCACGGAGGTGTTGCCCGGGTCGTTGGTCCAGCCCTCCCAGGTCGGCGCGTACAGCACCGTGACCGGCCCCGAAGGGTCCGGCGGGCCGGTGTGCGGCTGGATCGGCGCGAGCTGCGGCCGGCCGACCTCCACGACGTCGCGGTCGTCCACGCCGACATCGGCCAGCGCGTACCGCCGGCGGGCGGCGGGCCCGGCGACCCACACCTCGTCGTAGACCTTCGCGTACGGGTTGCAGCTCGACAGCTTGTCGCTCTCCCCGTGGTTGGTGAACGCGTGCTTGATCGTGGGGATGCGCAGCACCTGCGAGGTCTTCGGCGCGTTCGCCGGGTGCAGCAGCATCTTCAGCGTCGAGTGCTCCAGCAGCATCAGGTGCGCCACCCGGGGCACACACACGATCGGCACGTCCGTGGCGGCGATCTGCTGCACCATGCCGCGCTCGCGCAGCACGACCAGCGGGCGGCCGTCCAGCGCCGCCAGCGTGGACAGCCACATGTTCGCCTGGTACGCGGTGCCCGAGCCGCCCGAGAAGTACAGCCCGACGTCCGGCCGGTAGGCGTTCAGCCAGTCCTGGAACCACGCCAGCGTCCGCTCCACGTCCGGCGGCCGTTTCCCCGGCAGCAGCCAGGTGGCCAGATACGCCCAGCCGCCCGCGAACAGCGCCAGCGACGCCCCGGCGCCCAGCAGCCCCCACACCGCGCTGTCGGTGAGCACCGTGCCCAGCAGCCCGGCGGTGCCCGGCACGGCGAACAGCGGCATGCGGCGCCCGGGCCGCATCAGCGGCCGGGGCGGGGCGGGGGAGAGCCCCAGCGCCGAGGTGTCGATGTTGCGGGTGACGACCGGCAGCGCACGGGAGCGGCGGATCAGCACGGCCAGCGCGCGGCAGCCGAAATGCGCCGCGTAGGCGGCCAGCAGCGTGCCGGCCAGCACCAGGCGCGGCACGGTGTCGATCCCGGACAGGTGCGCCAGGCCGATCACGAACAGCAGGTCGCGCAGAAGCTGTCTGACCGCCTCGTCGAAGTGCAGCCGGGTCATCACCGAGAGGATGCCGGGCTGCCAGTGGCGCAGGCTGAGATCGAACGCGAGACCGCCGGCGCCGGCGGCGCAGAGCAGGGCGGCGTTCGGCAGCAGCGCGCCGATGAACTGGGCGGCGAAGAGGGACAACAGGGCGGCGAGCGTGATCCATGGCGCGCCGCGGCGCGGCGACGGTCCTGCGGGCACGGTGTTGCTCCGGTTGAGGGTGGGGAGAATGTGGGGAAGTGTCACCCGGCATACGGATTTGTGCTGGTCCACCACTGAGCGTAGGCCGGTGCGACGGGAAGCGGCAATCGCCGCGGGGCGGAAGATGCCAGCGGTTATATGAGTGAGCGGCCGTTCGGCACGGTGGCATAGATTACGGACGGAAGTCCGGTGGCGCCGGAAACCGACGAGCACAGGGGCAGCACAGTGAGCGACGCGGGCGCAGTGGCGCGGCAGGACGTCTTCGATGCCCGCAGGGTCGTCGTCAAGATCGGCTCATCCTCGCTGACCACCGCGGCCGGCGGGCTCGATGCCGACCGGGTGGACGCACTGGTCGATGTGCTGGTGAAACAGGACGGGAGGCAGATCGTACTGGTTTCCTCCGGTGCCATCGCCGCAGGTCTCGCCCCTCTGGGCCTGGCGCGCCGCCCGGCGGACCTGGCCCGGCAGCAGGCCGCGGCCAGCGTGGGCCAGGGGCTGCTGCTCGCGCGCTACACCGCCTCGTTCGCCCGTTACGGCCGCCGCGTCGGCCAGGTGCTGCTGACCTCGGACGACACCAGCCGCCGCGCCCACTACCGCAACGCCTACCGCACACTCGACCAGCTCTTCACCATGGGCGTGGTCCCGGTCGTCAACGAGAACGACACCGTGGCCACCGACGAGATCCGCTTCGGCGACAACGACCGGCTGGCCGCCCTCGTCGCCCACCTGGTCCGCGCCGACCTGCTGGTGCTGCTCTCCGACGTCGACGGCCTGTACGACGGCGACCCGGCGCGGCCGGGCACCCGGCGCATCGCCGAGGTCACCGGGCCCGCCGACCTGGCGGGCGTCGAGCTGGGCCGGGCCGGCCGGGCGGGCGTGGGCACCGGCGGCATGGCCACCAAGGTGGAGGCCGCCGCGATCGCCACCGAGGCCGGCATCCCCGTGGTGCTCGCCTCGGCCAGCCAGGCCGCCGACGCGCTGTCCGGCGCGCCCACGGGCACCTACTTCCGCCCCACCGGCCGCCGCTCGGCCGGCCGCCTGCTGTGGCTGGCGCACGCCTCCGCCCCGCGCGGCGCGGTCGTCCTGGACGCCGGCGCGGTGCGCGCGATCACGGAGCGCGGCAGCTCGCTGCTGCCCGCGGGGATCACCGGGGTGGACGGCGAGTTCATCGCCGGGGACCCCATCGAGCTGCGCGACGAGACGGGCCGGGCGGTGGCCCGGGGCCTGGTGAACTTCGACGCCCGCGAGATCCCGCTGCTGATCGGCCGTTCCACTCGCGAACTGGCTCGCGAGCTCGGCCCGGCATACGAAAGAGAAGTCGTACATCGCGATGACCTGGTTCTGATCCGGGCATAAGTTCCTTCGGTGAGTCGTGTGCGGTGCGGTCGCCGGGCCGGTGCCGGATGTGTGAAAGACCAGTCTTTCCACGGAAGGTTCCCGGAAACGGCCCCGCCGCGGCACGCGAACTGGTCAACTCTTCCGTGGTGCCGCGCCGCACCACACAGCACCACTCCAGCACCATGTCAGGAGGCTGCCGGTGAGACGACTGGCCAGCGTCGGGGAAGACCAGCGACGGGAGGAGGCCGCGCCCAAGGGGCCGCGGCTGTGGCACATCACGCTCAGCGTCGCCGGCCAGGAGGCGCCGCTGCGGGATGTCCGGCGCGGCCTGGAGCGGCTCGCCGACGACCACCCCTTCCTGCTGACCAGCCGCTACGCCTGTGACCATGCCGAGATCCGGTACTGGGAGGAGGCGCGCGACCTGCACGACGCGGCGGCGGTGGCGCTGCGGCTGTGGGGGGAGCACCGGCGCACCGCGCAGCTGCCGCCCTGGGAGATCGTCGGCCTGGAGGTCATCGGGCGCGAGACGTACCACCAGCGCATCGCCGAGGGCTACGGTCCGCCGCCGGCCGTTCCGGTCGGCGTTCACCCGTTCTGAGGTCGGACACGAGGCGGCTGCGGCTACGCTTTCCGTATGACCACCACCGCGGAATCGACCGGGACCGGTACCTCTGACGTCATCGCCACCGCGCGCCGCGCCAGGGAGGCGGCGGCCGCGCTGGCGCCACTGCCGCGCACCGCCCGCGACGCGGCGCTGGCGGCCGTCGCCGACGCCTTGGAGGCGCGCGCGGCCGAGATCGTCGAGGCCAACGCCCAGGACATCGAGCGGGCCCGCGCCGCGGGCACCGCGGCGGCGATCATCGACCGGCTCACGCTCACCCCGGAGCGCATCGCCGCCATCGCGGCCGACGTCCGGGACGTGGTGGCGCTGCCCGACCCCGTCGGCGAGGTGGTCCGCGGCTCGACCCTGCCGAACGGGCTGGAGCTGCGGCAGGTCCGCGTGCCGCTCGGCGTCGTCGGCATCATCTACGAGGCCCGCCCCAATGTGACCGTGGACGCCGCCGCGCTCTGCCTCAAGTCGGGCAACGCCGTGCTCCTGCGCGGCTCCTCCTCCGCCTATTCCTCCAACACCGCGCTGGTGGCCGTCCTGCGCGACGCCGTCGCCGGGGCCGGACTGCCCGCCGACGCCGTGCAGTTGGTGCCGGGGGAGGGCCGGGAGTCGGCGCGCGAGCTGATGCGGGCGCGCGGCCTGGTCGACGTGCTGATCCCGCGCGGCGGGGCGTCGTTGATCCAGACCGTGGTGCGGGAGTCCACCGTGCCCGTCATCGAGACCGGCGTGGGGAACTGCCACGTCTACATCGACGAGCTCGCCGACCTCGACATGGCCGTGGACATCCTGGTCAACTCGAAGGCCCAGCGCCCCAGCGTGTGCAACGCCGCGGAGACCGTCCTGGTGCACGCCGGGATCGCCGACCGCTTTCTGCCCCGGGCGCTGGCCGCGCTGACGGCCGCCGGGGTCACGGTGCACGGCGACGAGGCGTGGCAGAAGGCGGGTCAGGACGCGGGCACCGAGGTCGTGCCGGCCACCGACGCGGACTGGGAGACGGAGTACCTGAGTTACGACATCGCCGCCGCCGTGGTGCCCGACCTGGACGCCGCCGTCGCGCACATCCGCCGCTGGACCTCCGGGCACACCGAGGCGATCGTCACCCGGGACACGGCCGCGGCGCGGCGTTTCGTCTCGCTGATCGACTCCACGGCCGTGATGGTGAACGCCTCCACCCGGTTCACCGACGGCGGCCAGTTCGGCTTCGGCGCCGAGATCGGCATCTCCACGCAGAAGCTGCACGCCCGCGGCCCGATGGGGCTCCCGGAGCTCACGTCCACCAAGTACGTGGTGACAGGGGACGGTCACACCCGGGAGTGAATTCCGGATGACTCTCCCCCGCGGGCGCATTCCGCCTAGTCTGGACACGTGCCGGAGGACGTGGGGGGCCTGCCGTTCCGTGACGGTGACGGGCCCGACAGCGAGGACCGCGGGGCAGCCGACGAGGCGTTCGCCTCCGTGGTGCTCGACGACGACTTCGTCGAGGCCGCCGAGGTCCACGAGCCGACCGCGGCGGAGCGGATCCTGTACGCCGCCATGGAGCGCGCCGAGGCGGAGGCCGCCGCGGAGCTGGGCTTCTACCGCGACCCCGACCTGGATCCCGGGGCCTCCGACGGGCTGGCCGGCTTCGACGACGAGGAAGACGCCGACGACGAGGGACGGTTCGACCGCTCCGACTACACGCGGTACTTCCCGGACGACGACGAGGCGGACGACATCCCGCCCGGCCTCGGCCCCTACGGTTCCCGTCCGATGTACGGATACGAGGACGGCGTCGGCACCGGCGCGATACGCGGGCCGGGCGCCCGGGAGGCGCAGCCGCCCCCCTGGCGGCCGGTGCGCTGGCAGCGTCCCGTGGCGTGCGTGCTGGCCATGGTGATGGGCATCAGCGTGATCGCGTTCGCGCTCATAGCCATCCAGCGGGCGGGCTCCGCGCAGTCCCGCGAGCCGGAGCGCGACGACGAGGAACAGACCATTGTGGACGCCGATTTCTCCGAGGGCGGCTCCTGACGGTCCGCCTGCGGACCCCTACGACCGAAATCCGCCCCCCGCGAGGGCTTTTTACACCTCCGTCGGCGACCTACGCTGGAGGGGTGGCCGGGCGTACTGACCCTCCGGAAGGGACTCCCGGGGGTGCCCCGGGAGCCGGGGACGAGGAGTACCAATCGACCGTCTTCGACGAGTCGTTCGTCAGAGCTGCCCGTCTTCAGGAGTATTCCGCGCGGCAGCGGCTGGAGGATCACACCACCGCGGTCCGCACCCGCGCCCCCGAGGCGTACTCAACTGCCGGGCGGACGGTGCCGAAGCAGGGCATAGCCCTGGCGCTGATCATCCTCATGGCCTTCGCCGCCGCCATCTACCTGGGCGCCAACAACCCGTACGACGCCGCCCGCGAGCTGCCCGCCGACCCGCCCGCCGCGGTGACCGTCGCGCTGGCCCCGGAGGGCGAGGTGCCGGGCGCGGCCGACGCCGCCGCGCTGTACGCGGACGGTCCGGCCGAGGACTACGGCGCGGGCGCCGGCGGCGTCGACCTGCCCGACCCGCGCGCCACCGCCCACTTCTCCCGGGAGCAGGTGCTCACCGCGCTGACCCTGGCCAAGGAGTACGTGGTGGCCAGCGCGCTGACCCCCGGCGTGCTGGCCGGGACCACCACCGTTCCGGTGCGGGAGCTGCTGGGCGCCGAGCAGCAGCGGCAGTTCGACGGCGCGCTGAACGGGCAGGACGCGCGCTGGGGCGGCATCACGGACTGGCTGGTCCGGTTCGACGAGGCCGAGGCCGAGCTGGTCGACCAGCAGGTGCGCGTGGAGGGCGACTTCTCGTTCAGCGAGATCACCGACGACGTGCTCCAGGTGGAGGGCCACCACGTCTCCGTCTACGCGCTGCGGCCGGCCGGCGCGCCGGCCGCGCCGGTCGCGCTGTTCACCGTGCAGCGGCAGTTGCGCTTCCAGTTCGGCGAGGAGGAGCTGCGCGACCGGAACGTGGTGCTGCGCCAGGCCGACACCCTGGCCGGGCCGATGGACTGCGCCGCCGACCCGTCCGCCGTGTTCCACCCGCTGCTGGCCGGGGAGAGTGCCACCCAGCCGGCCTCGGAGGGCGTCGACCCGTACGCCCTCGACGGGGAACGCGCCGCGCTGTGCGGCACGTTCGCCGTCAGCGACCTGCCGAGTCCGGCGGCTCACTAGCCCCGTCGTCCGGGCGCTCGGCGCGGTCCTGGCTCGAGCCCCGCGCGCCCCGGGCCGCCCCGGTCGCGAAGTCCCGCAGCCGGCCGCCCAGTTCGCCGGCGCCGCCGGCCACGTCGGTGACGAGCCGCATCAGCGGGTCGCCGCTGGTCCGCACGCGCCGCGCGTAGTGGCCGGCCGACTCCCGGACCGACGCGGTGACGGAGGCGTCGCGGTCCTCCTCGCGGCGCGGGTAGTGGCCGTCCATGATCCGCTGGTAGTCGCGGCCGGCCGCCCACGCGCGCAGCTCGGCGGCGCGCACGACGGCGAAGGGGTGGCTGCGCGGCAGCACGTTGAGGATCTTGAGCACCGAGTCGCGCAGATCGCCGCCCGCCTCGTACTCGTCGGCCTGCTCCAGGAAGGCGTCGACGTTCATCTCGTGCAGGTGGTTGCCGCCGGCGAGCTTCATCAGGCCGCGCATGGACGCCTGTACGTCCTGGCCGACGAGCAGCCCGGCGCGGTCCGCGGACAGTTCCGACTTGCGGAACCACTCGCGCAGCGCGGTGACGATCGCCATGATCGCGATGTTCCCCAGCGGGATCCAGGCCACGCGGACGGCCATATTGGTCAGGAACAGCAGGATCGTGCGGTAAACGGCGTGACCGGACAGCGCGTGGCCCACCTCGTGGCCGATGACCGCGCGCGTCTCGTCCTCGTCGAGCAGCTCGATCAGGCCGGTGGTCAGCACGATGATCGGCTGGTCCAGGCCGATGCACATGGCGTTCGGCCTGGGGTCCTGCGTGACGTACATCGGCGGGACCTTTTCCAGGTCCAGGACGTAGCAGGCGTCCAGCAGCATCTCGTGCAGATGGGCGAACTGCCGCTCGCTCACCCGCACCGAGTCGGACAGGAACAGCAGCCGCAGGCTGCGCTCGGGCAGCATGCCGCTCATCGCCTTGAACACGGCGTCGAATCCGGTCAGCTTGCGCAGGGCCACGAGCGCGGAACGGTCCGCCGGATGCTCGTAGGCCCGGGAGGATATGCCGGGGAACCGCCGCCGCCCGTTCCCCTCCGTCGTCGGCTCGCCGCCGCCCGCGTCCACGTTGTCCGTCATGGGGCCCCCTCGTCCGTCGTCCGGCGTCGCCGCGCCGGTCCAGCCACGCGTGCCGGTCCTGTCCTCACTGCACCGCATGGGAAGCGGTGGGGGCAAGAGGCCATGGCATAGTCCTCCGCATACGATGACACTGAGTCCCAGCAGTCCCGTTCCCGGATAGGTCCGCGTATGACGCAGCTCACCACTTCTCCCGCCACCTCCGCCCTGCGCACGCTCGCCGAGGAGGGGCACGGACACGAGAGCCTGAACGCCTACGCCATCGGCGGCGGCGCCTTCGCGGCACTGCTCCTGCTTCTGTGGATCACCACGCGGCTCAACCGCGACCGCTAGGGTCTGGCGCATGCGAGACCAGATAGGCCCCGCGAAGCGGCGGCTCGGGGTGATGGGCGGCACGTTCGACCCGATCCATCACGGGCACTTGGTCGCCGCGAGCGAGGTGGCCGCGCGGTTCCACCTCGACGAGGTCGTCTTCGTGCCCACCGGGCAGCCGTGGCAGAAGGGGCACCGCGCGGTCTCCCCGCCGGAGGACCGCTATCTGATGACGGTCATCGCGACGGCGTCCAACCCGCAGTTCTCCGTCAGCCGGATCGACATCGACCGCGGCGGCAAGACGTACACGATCGACACGTTGCGCGATCTGCGGGCCGAAAACTCCGACGCGGACCTGTTCTTCATCACCGGGGCCGACGCGCTCGCCCAGATCCTGGGCTGGCGCGACGCCCCCGAGCTGTTCTCGCTCGCCCACTTCATCGGGGTGACCCGGCCCGGGCACGCCCTCGCCGACCCCGGGCTGCCGGGCGGCGGGGTGTCGCTGGTGGAGGTGCCCGCGCTGGCGATTTCCTCGACCGACTGCCGGGAGCGGGTCGCCCGCGGCGATCCGGTCTGGTATCTGGTGCCGGACGGGGTGGTGCGCTACATCAACAAACGCGCGCTCTACCGGGATCTCGGAGAACCGACGCGCTGAACGGACTGAAGGGCGGCACTCGTGAACGACCGACAGGATCCGTACGGGCAGCTCTACGGCTATGACGAGTACGGCCGCCCGCTGTACGGACCCGTGCCCGGGCAGCCGTTCGCCCAGCACGATGCCGCCCCCCAGGACGTCGCCCAGCAGGGCTATGACTACGGCACCGGTCAGCAGCCGCCCGTGCCCGGCGACTGGGGCACCGGTCAGCAGGCGCCTGTCGCCGACCCCTACACGCACGACTACGGCACGGGCCCGCAGCCGCCGGTGTACGACGCGTACCCCGCCTACGACTACGGCACCGGTCAGCAGGCGCCCGTCGCCGACCCCTACGCGCACGGCCACGACTACGGGACGGGCGAGCAGCCACCCGTCGCCGACGCGTACGACTACGGTCACGACCGGGACTTCGGGACCGGCGAGCAGGCGCCCGTGCCGCCCGCGCCGCCGTCGGGCCCGGCGCCGTCCGCGGCCGTTCCCCAGCAGCGCCGGCCGCCCGGCGACGCCCCGGACACCGAGCAGTTCGCGTTCGTCGACGAGAACAACGACGAGTCCGAGGACGTCATCGACTGGCTCAAGTTCACCGAGAGCCGCACCGAGCGCCGCGAGGAGGCCAAGCGCCGCGGCCGCAACCGCCGCCGGCTGCTCGTCTGGCTGCTGGTCCTGGCCGTGCTCGGCGGCACCGGGTTCCTGTGGGCCACCGGCCGGCTGCCGGGCGTGCCCGGGCTGGACACGAGCGAGGAGGCGGCGCCGGGCGCGGAGGTGCGCGACGTCGTCGTGGTCCATCTGCGGCAGATCGACTCCGACGAGACCGCCACCGCCCTGCTGGTGGCCAACGAGACCGCCGGCACCGGCACCACGCTCCTGCTGCCCAACGACCTGGCCGTGACCCCCGACGGCGGCCCCACCACGCTCGGCCAGGCCGTCACGGACGAGGCGGCCGGCTCCGTGCGCGACTCCCTCGGCGGCCTGCTGGGCGCCGACATCAAGGGCACCTGGCGGCTGGACACCCCCTACCTGGAGAACCTGGTCGACCTGGTGGGCGGCATCACCGTGACCACCGACGCCGAGGTGCCCGGCGAGGACGGCGAGGAGCCGCTGGTCGTCCAGGGCGAGGACGTCCCGCTCAACGGCCGCGCCGCCGTCGCCTACGCCACCCACCGCGGCGAGGACGAGTCGGGCGACGCCCAGTTGGCCCGTTTCGGCCAGGTCATGCAGGCCGTCCTCGCGAAGATGCCGAGCAACGAGAGCGGCGCCCTGCGCGTCGTGGAGGCCCTCGCCCAGATCACCGACCCCTCGCTCACCGAGGAGGAGCTCGGCGCCAGCCTCGCCCAGCTCGCCGGCTACGCCCAGGACGACGCGTACACCACGACGGCACTGCCCGTGGAGGAGGACGGCACGCTCAGTGACGAGACCGCGGACGGCCTGGTGATGGACGTCCTCGGCGGCACCGTCACCAACGCGGACCCCGGCGCCACCCCGCGCATCGGCATCCGGGACGCCAGCGGCGCCGAGGGCTCGGCCGAGACCGCGCGGATCGCCCTGGTCAACGGCGGTTTCACTGTCGTCGACAGCCGCCCCACCGACGAGCCGGCCGCGGAGTCGCAGGTCACCTACGCCGACGAGGCCCACCAGGAGACCGCGCTGGAGGCCGCCCGCACGCTGGGCCTGCCCGAGGAGGCGGTCACACAGGGCGACGGCGCCGGAAATGCCGATGTGACGATCGTCCTGGGCGAGGATTATGGACAGTGACCGTCAGTGTGGCGTGAGACCCTGGAGAGCAGAGTCGGGACCGACGCCCGCGACACCGAGGAGATAGCCGCACCTGTGACCGCCACGGACCGCGCCACCGAGCTGATCGAGGTCGCCGCCCAGGCCGCCGCCGACAAGCTCGCGCACGACATCATCGCGTACGACGTCAGCGACGTGCTCGCCATCACCGACGCCTTCCTCCTGGCCTCCGCGCCGAACGACCGGCAGGTGAAGTCGATCGTCGACGGAATCGAGGAGCGCCTGCACAAGACGCTGGGCGCCAAGCCGGTGCGCCGGGAGGGCGAGCGGGAGGGCCGCTGGGTCCTGCTGGACTACGTGGACATCGTCGTGCATGTGCAGCACTCCGAGGAGCGCGTCTTCTACGCCCTGGAGCGGCTGTGGAAGGACTGCCCGCTCCTGGACCTGCCGGAGGACGCCCGCGCCACCCAGGGCCGGGCCGCGGAGTACGCGCGGACCTCGTCCGCCGACCCGGGCGCGGCGGGCGGTGAGGGGAGCTGACCGGCACCGACGGCACCCGGCGCATCGTCCTGTGGCGGCACGGCCAGACCGCGTGGAACCTGGAGCGCCGCTTCCAGGGCACCACGGATGTCGAGCTCACCGACACGGGGCGGGCCCAGGCCCGGCGCGCCGCCCGGCTGCTGGCGACCCTCGGCCCGGACGCGATCATCTGCTCGGACCTGCGGCGCACGGTGGACACCGCCGCCGAGCTGGCCGCCGTCACCGGGCTCGCGGTCACCTATGACGAGGCGCTGCGGGAGACGTACGCCGGTGCCTGGCAGGGGCTGACGCACGACGAGATCATGGCCAGGTTCGGCGAGGAGTACGCCGCGTGGAAGCGCGGCGAGCCGGTCCGGCGCGGCGGCGGCGAGCTGGAGACCGAGGTCGCCGACCGGGCCGCCCCGCTGGTGGAGCGCGCCGCGGAGAAGCTGCCGCGGGGCGGGCTGCTGGTCGTGGTCAGCCACGGCGGGACCATCCGCACCACCATCGGCCGGCTGCTCGGCCTGCCCTCGCCGAGCTGGGAGTCGCTGGGCGGGCTGTCCAACTGCTGCTGGTCCGTCCTCGGCGAGAGCGTCCGCGGCTGGCGGCTGCTGGAGCACAACGCGGGCTCGCTGCCCGAGCCGGTCATCGGCGACGACGTCTGAGCCCTCCTGACCCGGGCGGCTCAGTCCTCCCGCGTCCGGGCGCGCAGCGTCTCGACGCTGTGCCGGCTCTCCTCGTCGCCCGGGATGTACACGACCATCCGGGCGTCGGGCATCCCGTTCACCGACAGCGACTCCGAGCGCAGCCTGATCTCGCCCGCCTCGGCATGCCGGAACGTCTTCACGCGCGGCCCCGGCGGCACCACGTCGCCGCTGGCCCACATGCCCGCGAACTCGGGGCTGGCCCGGCTCAGTTCACGGACGAACGTCTCCCAGACGGGGTCGCCCACATGGCTGCCGTAGGACGAGCGCAGCGTGGCCACCATGATCTTCAGCTCGCTCTCCCGGAAGACCAGCGGGCAGAGGTCGCGCGGGCCGATGAACAGCGTCCACAGCACGTTGCGGCCGTGGCGCGGCATGTCCCGGCCGATCCGGAACAGCGACCGGTAGGTCGCGTTGTGGCCCAGGATGTCGTAGCGCGTGTTGTAGATGACGGCGGGCAGCGGGTTGAGCGCGTCGAGGACCGCCTGCACGTCCTCGCTCACCGCGGGCCCGTTCCCGGCGCCGTCCGGCTGGCCGGGCGTGAACGGCACCTCCGCCAGGTGGTACAGATGCTCGCGTTCGGCCCGGTCCAGCCGCAGCGTGCGGGCCACCGCGTCCAGGACCTGGGCGCTGGCGTTGATCGGCCGGCCCTGCTCGAGCCAGGTGTACCAGGTGACGCCCACGCCGGCGAGCTGGGCGACCTCCTCGCGGCGCAGCCCGGGCGTCCGCCGCCGGATCCCCGGGGGCAGCCCCAGATCCGCCGGCGTGATGCGGGCCCGCCGGGACCGCAGGAACGCGGCCAGTTCGGGCCGGCGGCGCTCACCCGCCGTGCCGCGCGCTGTCGTCGCCATGCTCACATCCCCCAGCCTGCCGGTGGCGGGCGCGCCCTGCCAGGTGCTGTCAGTACCAGTATCGACGGGCTCTCGTTACTGGTACCGCCCGGGCCCCAGCCTGGTGGGCATGACCACCACCTCGACGCTCCCGGCCGCCGGGCGGGACACCGGCGGCGGGTCGCCCCGCCGGGCCGGCTGGCTGCTGGCGATCGTGCTCACCGGGCAGTTCATGGCACTGCTCGACATCTTCATCGTCAACGTCGCGGCGCCCACCGTCCAGGCCGATCTGGCGGCCTCCGGCGGGGAGTTGCAGCTCATCATCGCCGGCTACACCATCGCCTACGCCGTGCTGCTGATCACCGGCGCCCGGCTGGGCGGCCGTTATGGGCACGGCCGGCTGTTCCTGGCCGGGCTGGTGGTGTTCACCGCCGCCTCGCTGGCCTGCGGACTGGCCGTCAACAGCGGGCAGTTGATCGCGTTCCGCTTCGGGCAGGGCATCGGCTCGGCGCTGATGCTGCCCCAGGTGCTCAGCCTGATCCAGCGCACCTTCCACGGCACGGCCCGCGCCCGGGCCCTGACGATTTTCGCGGCGGTGCTCGCCACCGGGGCGGCGGCCGGGCAAATCGTGGGCGGGGTACTGATCGAGGCCAACCTGTTCGACTGGGGCTGGCGGCCGGTCTTCCTGGTCAACGTGCCGATCGGCGCGCTGCTGCTGGCCGTCGGCCTGCGCGTCGTGCCGCTGGACCGGCCCGGCGGCGCGGAGCGGGCGCGGGGCCTGGACCTGCCGGGGCTCGCGGTGCTGACGGCCGCGGTGCTGGCGTTGACGGTGCCGCTGGTGGTGGGCCAGGAGGAGGACTGGCCCCTGTGGTGCTGGCTGTCGCTGGCGGCCGGCGCCGTGCTGGTCGCGCTCTTCGCCTGGTACGAGTCCCGGCTGGCGCGGCGCGGCGGAACGCCGCTGATCTCCCCGCGGGTGCTGCGCAGCCCGGGCATGACCGCGGCGGCGAGCCGGATCTTCCTGGCGATGGCGGTCAACGGCGGCATCCTCTTCGTGCTGTCTCTGCACCTCCAGGGCGCCGAGGAGGCGGAGGGGCTGGGCCACGGGGCGCTGCGCACCGGGCTGATGTTCATACCGACGGCGGTGGGCTTCGGCGCGACCTCGCTGCTGTGGCGGAGGATCCCCGCGCGGCGGCACGGCGCGCTGGCGCCGGCCGGCTTCGTGCTGTCGGCGGCGGCGATGCTGTGGATGGGGCTGCTGCTGCGCGACGGCGGCAGTGGCGGACCGGCGCTGCTGGTGGCGTTCGCGCTGAACGGCTGCGCGCTGGCGCTGGCCTACAGCCCGACGCTGACCCGTTCGCTGGCGCTGGTGGCGCCCGCGGACGCCGCGGACGCGAGCGGCGTGACGGCCATGATGACGCAGCTCGGGATGCTGGTCGGGGTAGCCGCCCTGGGCACGCTCTTCCTGAACCGGGCCGAGAGCGAGCTGTCCACGGCCGAGGGCGTGTGGGCGGCGATGCTCGGGCTCGCGGCGACGGCCCTCGCGGGCGCGACGGCGGGCGTGGTGGGCCGGGCACGCGCCCGCTGAGCGCTGTGTATCGATCCCGTCTCCCTTCGTGTGGAGACGGGATCACAAGGCTTATCGGACCGCCACCCGCGTGGCAGAATCGTCATTACGCCGGGGCGGGACCCCGGCGTTCATCACCCGGCTCGACGGAGGGGTATGCCACGTGTGCACGGCCCACAACCGAGGGTGGAGCTGATCGCGCATGGGTGCCCACAGCAGGAAGTGCGACTGGTGCGGAGCGGGAACGCCCATCGTCCGCGATCTCCAGCCGGTCAACGTCGCCTATCAGTACTGGTGCGTGGAGTGCGCCCGGGCGCTGATCATCAAGGGCGACCCGATCGAGGTCTACCGGGAGCTGGAGGGCGAGCCGATCTACGGCCGGCTGCTGGACGAGCACTGCGCGCTGAAGCGGTTCTACTCGTTCGCCAGCGTCTGACCGGGTCCCCCGCCCGGAGTCCGAGAACCGATTTGGCAAACGTCCCGGGGGCCCGTGTAGAGTAGGCATCGCCGCCGAGGGGAAGCCCGAGGCGGACCACCCAGGGGCTATAGCTCAGTTGGTAGAGCGCTTGCATGGCATGCAAGAGGTCAGGAGTTCAATTCTCCTTAGCTCCACAGGTCAGGGGCTGCTTCCCGAAAGGGAAGCGGCCCCTTTGTCGTGGGTGCGGTTCATGGCGGTGGCGCCGGTCTGGACGACGGGCTGGATCTGCTTTCGATAGATCCTCTCCGTGGTGGATGTGCTGGTGTGGCCGACGAGGGGCGCGATCTTGTCGCTGGTGACGCCGTCGTCGGAGAGCACGGTGACGAAGGTGGGCCGTACCTCGCGGGGTGTCCATTCGGCGGGGTCGATGCCGGCGACCTTGGCCAGGGCACGGCGGAAGGCGCGGCGGACGTTGGCGGCGTCCATGGGGGTACCGACGGTGGTGGTGGAGACGAGCCCGGTCTCCCGCCAGTGGAGTCCGGCGGATCGGTATTCGTGTTGCTGTCTGGTGCGGTGGATGGTGAGTGCGGTGACGCAGCGGGTGGGCAGCGCGAGGGTTCGGCGGGAGCGGTGGGTTTTGGTGTCGCCGCTGCGGCGGACGGAGCGCCAGACTGCGAAGTGCGGCGGGACGGGTGGGTCTGTCTGTGGGTCTCCTTCCAGGTCGACGTTGTCCCAGGTCAGTGCGCGGAGCTCTTCTGTGCGTGCTCCGGTGAGGAGGGAGAGGACGAGGTAGGCGTGGAGCCGGTCGTCCTGGGTGGCTTCGATGATGGCGCGGGTCTGGGCGCGGGTGAACGCCTTCGAAGGGCGGCCTGGTTGTCCTGGTGGGACGGTGCAGAGGACGGTGCCGAGTGACGTCACGTTGCAGGGGCGCCTTCGGCGAGGTTGGCCGACGAGCCGGGGAAACCGTCAAGGGGCCGTGACCTTATGACCGTTGAACCCGGTGTGACGCGGCGATTACCGTACAGTCGGGCATCGCACGTAGCTTGATCACCGTGGGGGGAAGATCGTGGCACGTCCGTCTGACTGGAGTAGCGTTGACATGGACTCGGATCCCGCTCCGGGTCATCCGGAGGAGGTCCGGGAGCTGGCGGAGGACCTCTAGGAGTTCGCCGATGATGTCGGTGAGGCGCTGGGCGAGATCCGGGGGATGGCCTCGGACCGGGCGGTGGCGGACTGGTCGGGGTTGTCGGCGGACGCGTTCCGTACGGAGTTCGACGGGGTGCCGGAGAATCTGACCAAGCTCCGGACGTCGTATGACATGGCGGCGGACGCGCTGGCGCGTTAGTGGCCGAGGCTGGAGAACGCGCAGGGCATGGCGGACCGCGCCTTGGAGAGCGCGATCGCCGCCCAGGACGATCTCCGTGCCGCGCAGAGTGAGTTGGGCGACGCGCAGGACTGGGTCTCGCGGGCCGGGGAGGAGGCCGAACGCCTCCAGGACGAAGGCGAAAGCTCTGCGGCGGAGCCGCCGGATGAGCAGGCCGTCCGTGACGCGATGCGCGACCACCAGGCCGCCGAAGCGGCGGCCGGTGCGGCCCAGTCCCGCGTGGACGCGGCCGAGCAGCGCCTCGCCGCCGCCCGCGAACTGGCCGGGCAGGCGCGGGAGCTGCGCGAGGAGGCCGCCCGCGAATGCGCCCGTGACATCGACGCCGCCTCCGACGCCGGGATCCAGAACCGCAGCTGGTGGGAGGACGCCGTCAACTGGGTCACGGAGAACTGGGACACCTTCGTCGACGTCTGCAAACTGGTCGTCGCCGTCCTCGGCATCGTCGTGATGATCATCGGCGGCCCGCTGGCATGGATCGTCCTCGCGGCCGCCCTCGTCGTCCTCGCCGACACCCTCATCAAATACGCACAAGGCAGAGCATCCCTCTTCGACGTCGCCTTTCCAGCCCTGGACTGTATTCCGGGGATGAAGGGCCTGACCACCCTCGGCGGCCTCGCCGTCGGCATGCGGGCCTTGGCCCGTGGCGGCCTGCGGGAAATGGCCAACGGGCTTCGCCGGAGTGCCGACGATGTCCTCCCGCCCGGACGCCAGACCGGAGGTGAGATTCGCTCAGCTCGCAACACAAACGACTTCGACTCGGCTTGGGCCGACGAGGTATACGACTCGATTCGCGCTACCGACGACGTCGATACTATTGCCGCCAACGTGGCAGAATACGGCTTCACCAGAGACGACATAGCTCAGATCAAGTCTCACGTATTCGAGGAGGAGCATCTGCTGGACAGCTACGTGGCCTACGGCGAGCCAGCCGAGATGGCTAGATTCCAATCCAATCCGAGAATGGCAGAAGCCTGGCTGCGTCTTCGCGAGGGTAATCCACACCCGGAGGACATTACGCTTTTGCGCCATGAACTGTACGAGTCGAACTATATGCGTGACACAGGCAACCCCAGCTATAGTGAAGCCCACCGGGCAGCCATCGATGCCGGTCTGGCCTGGGATGGTGAGGCTCCCTCCCGCGACGGGATCGGCTTCCGGCGGCGCTGATAGATGAGGATCTCTTTTTCATGATGATGTCGTTCCTTGCCCAACTCATCAAGAGCACGAATGATACCCACTCCTACCGCGTCATTATGGACGGCGGAGAACGCTTCGCTTATCTCGTTCTCGATATCGAAAGCGGTGAAATCTTTTCCTCCACATCTACGGGGGAACCAGCAGGGGACATGCAACTTTCTCTCGAGGATGGCAACATGCAGCCATCCACTGCTAGCGGTGCATCCGAGGCCGAAGACGCTTCTATGAGCCCGGAAGAATTTGCGCTCGTTTCAGGAAGTATCAGGCGTGAATGGCTCAAGGAGCGAACCGCCCCCTCGAAAGTCGTGAAGTACTACGGCTGAACGCGTCCTGCCCCGGAACCGACGGGACGAAGAAGTAGCACCCGCCGTGGCCATCCGCCGGGTGATGCCACAGTCCGGAATCCGAGGAGGGGGCAGTGTCAGTCGGTCGAAGCAATGGAGCTGGTCAGGAGCTCGGTGAAGGCTTCGGCTGGGGTGCGGTAGTCCAGAACACGACGGGTCGTCCGTGGAGTTCGGCGGCCACGGCGTTCAGGTAGGCGGGGGGATGTTATTTCGGTGCGGAGAGTGGGAGGGGCGAAGAACGCGTCCCAACTCCGTCGATGGCATTCCGGAATCTACGAGGGGGCACCCACATGATTTCGTGCAAGGAAGCGCTGCGGGTCGCACTGGAGCATCTGCAGAACGTGTACGAGGGGGAGGGATACACCTTCGTCATGCTTCCGAATTTGACGAAGGAATATCGGACCATCTGGGCCGTGGCTTTCGATACTCAGGAACATCTGGACACCGGCGACATGACCAAGGCGCCCATGACGCGCGTGCTCATGGTGCCCAAGGATGGCTCCCAGCCGCATTTTCCGCCCTCGGCTCGGCCCGTGATCGACTACGTGGAGCAGCTCGAGGGCCCGCAATGAGCGACCCTCGGCAGCGGGCCGTGCGGTGGCTCGACCAGACCTATCGCGGCCGAGTGGCATTGCGCAGCCCAGACCCTCTCCACGAGACGCCGGAGACCCGGCTCTTCGCCTGTGCCGCGACTGACGCGGCCGGGGCGGGCGAGGAGGCGGCCATGCTCAACGCGTCGCTGGCCGTGCCCAAGAACGCCTCCACGCCGTTCCACCCGGCGACCCCCGGGCCGACGTCGCGGCCTTCGACGCCGCACCCGGCCCTCGTGGAGGGCCCTATCGGTCGGGGCCTGGTCCTGGCCGAGGGCGAGCGGGCCCAGCCGGACCGCTGGGCAAGGCGGGCCAAGCTCTCTCCCGAGCGGGCGGATTCCTGCGGGGCGCTCACGGCCCTCATCGCCGATATCGGGCATGAGGGGCCTGGGCAGCGGGCGGCGGAAGGAGCACCGACCAGTGGGCATGCGGGTGTCGAGGAAGAACTTCACTCTCCCGTCTGCGAAGTCCGGTCGCTCATTGCCCGGTTGGCCATTTCGGCCGTGTACCGCGGGGGCGACTCGCCGTGGTGGCTGTGGCGGCAGGGGGAGTTGAGGCCGAGGCTGAGCGTCATTCTTCGGTGGAAGTCCTCCATGTCGGCGTGCCAACGGCCGACGAACGCCGCCGAGGACGCGGAGTAGACGTCGATGCGGCTGAAGGCCAGTGCGGCCAGGTCGTGGGCGATTGCCTCATGTTGGTGCCAGCAGGCGGGGATGACCTGCTCGTCGGTCCAGCCGTAGGTGCGGTTGAGCCACTGGGCCACCTCGTCGAGCCAGAGCCAGACGGCATCTTCGATCGCCCCGGCCAGAGAGCAGAGGTCCCAGGGGCGCGGCGGCGACTCCCGAGGGCCGTCCAGGGCGAACTGCTCGCCCTGGAGCTCTTCCATCAGCGTCCGGACGACCTCCGGGAGGGGAGGCCACGGCGGCAGTCGACTCATGTCTCGCTCCTCTTCTGCCAGGCGTCGTGGTGAAGGCGTCGGGTGAGGTGCCGCTGTACTCGTCTTCTGCCGCGCGTGGCGTCGGCGAGCGTGCGTACTTCTTCGATCTCGCGCACGATCCGTGGCCAGTCGGAATGCTCGGACAGCAGGGGGAGCTCGACGAGGACGGGTGGGAGGTTTCCGGCAAGGAGCAGAGCCTGGCCGGCCGCGACGTCGAGGTGCTGGATCTCGTGGCTGCGCAGGACGGGTTCGCGGTCGTGGCTGATGGAGCGGCTCGTTCCCGTGGCGCGGCCGTGGCCTCGGGTGTCTCGGTTGAGGGTGACGGACGTTTTGAAGACCTCGGTCGTGCCGCAGAGTTCCTGGAGGTCCTTGAGCAGGCCGATGTCGTGGGAGCCGCCGAGGACGAGAGTGTTGTTGGTGATCGCGGCCAGTTCCTTGGCGACGTCGCGTCCGAAGCGGGACTCGGCCGCGGCCCAGCCCTGCACCAGGTAGATCATGCACAGCCCTCGGCCCCGTCCGTCGGCGACGCGTTGGCGCAGGGAGGGGAGGGGAGCGATGTTGGGTGCCTCGTCGAGCGCGGCGACCAGGGGCGGGTCGAGGCGCCGGTGGGGTCTGGTGACCGCGAGTTGTTCGGCGCGGTCCAGGACGTCTTCGGTGATGGCGGTCACCAGTGGGGAGATGGTGCTGTGGGCGCTGTCCTTGCCGAGGAGGTAGAGCGTTCCGTTGGCGTCGAGCAGTTCCTCGATGTCGGTGGCGTGTTCGGGCGGCATGTCGACGGTGTCGATGACCGGCTGGTGCGCGAACGCCGCCAGGGCGTTGGCGAGCGTTGAGCGGGTGTTGCCGACGGCGCGGTCGTCCCCGGTCGTGGCGTCCAGCAGGCTTTCGGCCCACTCCGGCCCGGCACCTGGATGGTGCTGGAGGATGCGGCGGGGCGCGGGGTCGGTGGGGCGTTTGGCCCAGCGCAGGACGTGGCGCCATGTCGCGCCGTCCAGCGCGGCGGCGTGGATGAGGCAGGACAGCCAGGTGCCGGCCAGATGCCGGTAGTGCGCCGCCCCTTCGTCCTGCGTTCCGGAGACCCGGGTGCGGGTGCCGGCGATGAACGCCCGCCCGCGCAGCTCGGCGGTCAGGGTGTCCTCCGCGCCGTGGATCGGTGACCAGCGCAACGGCTCCTGGCCGGGGACGAGTTCCTGTGGGTCGAGGGTGGCGACCGGGCCCCGGCGACGGCGTGCGCCGAGGGTGAGTTCGATGAGGTCGGGCTTGGTCGAGGTGGCCAGCGCCGGGCCGGGAACGTCGTGCAACAGGCGGGCCAGAAAGCGGAACGTCTTGCCCGAGCCCATCGGACCAATCACCCGCAGAGCCTGGTCGTAGCGCGCGAACAACTCCAGCCGCCCGCACTCCGGCCGGGTCGCGTAGCCGAGGAAGTAGCCGTACTCGGCGGCCGATGGCGAGTTCCTGGATCAACGGTCATGGGACGTTCCTCTCTTCGGCGGCGTGCAGTGCGGGCCGTACCTGGGCGCCGGCCCGGCGTACGGCGGCTTCGGACAGGTCGTTCATCACGTGCTCCGGGGTGGCGAACCCGGCGTGCTCGGTGGCGTGGCGGACGCCGGCGGTCGGTCGATGGGAGAGGTAGCCGCGCAGGAAACCGGCCGTGACGACCAGCCCGAGGAGCAGGAGGACACCGACGACGGCAAGAACGGTCACGCCGTCTCCGCCACTCGTCGGCGACCGGTCATCGCCTGGTCGGTGTCCGTGATCTCGACTTCGAGTGGCGTTCGCAGGTGCTGGACCATCCGGGCCGGCTCGTGGCCGATGCGCAGCACGTGCACGCCTTGTGCGAGAGCTCCCAACTGCCCGCTGAGTGCGGTCGGGAGGCGGAACTGCCGCAGTGCCTGTTCCGCGTCGTCCTCGCGGGACTGCCGGTAGATGTGCACGATGCCGGCCTCGCGGATCAGGGACATGGCGTCGGAGTCCTCGCGGATGTCACTGATGTGATGGACGACCGTGATGAACGACAGCCCGATGCCCCGGCCGCGTTTCGCCAGCGAACGCAGCACGGAGGCCACCTTCTCCAGCCGGGCGGTGTGGTAGCCCTCCTCCAGGATGATCAGCCGCTGCCCGTCCCGGTGGGCCCAGACCGCGGACAGGAAGGTCGCCACCAGCGCCATCACCAGCGACAGCGCCGGGGAATCCTCCGGCAGGGCCGAGGTGTCGAACACGATCAGCGGCGCGTCGAGGTCCAAATCCTCGCTGGTGGTGCGGTCGATGAGGCCGGAGAGGTCGCCGGTGATGAACCGTTCAAGGCCCAGGGCCAGGTCCAGCCCCCATTCGATGACCGCGCGGCGGGTGACGATGCCCTCGTCGTTCAGGTGGGGGCGCGGAATGGCGTCGGGCGCCGGGTCGTACAGGGCGATAACGACATCGTGGAGGGTCGCGATCCGGCCCTCGGCGCGGGCGCGGTGCAGGGCGGTGGCGTGGGCGGTGCGCAGGGCGTAGCGCTGGCGAGAGGTGAGGCGGCGTTCGTGGGCGTGTTCGGCGACCATCAGCAGCAGTCGGTCCTGCCCCACACGCCCGTCGCCGCCGGATTCGGAGGTGGTGGAGATGCGGGGTCCAGGAGGTTGATGGCGGTGCCGCCGGTGCGGGCGAAACGCACCGGCGTGACCCGGCACTCCGCCGCCGCCCGCTCGTACTCGCCACGGCCCTGCTGGTTCTTCCGGTCCAGCACGACGACCTGCTTCCCGCACGCCACCTGCCGAACGCAGTACTGCGTCTTGACCAGCGACGACTTCCCCGACGAGATGTCGCCCAGCACCAGGACGTTGGGGCTGGTGATCCGGCCCTGGGCATACAGCGCGTGCGGGTCGGTGGTGACCGGCTGGCCGGTCGCCAGGTCGACGCCGGTGATGGGCCCGGCCAACGCGGGGTGGGTGCCGACGACGGCGGGGTTGAGGGCCGCGGCCTGTCGCGTCGAGGTGAAGATGGTCTCCTCGGCCAGCTCGCCGCGCCCCAGGAGCTCGCGCAGGCGGCCGCGCCGACCCGGACGGGACGGTGCCAAAGGTTCGGTCGCCGTCATGCCTTGATCCCCCTGGCCAGCGGCAGCGCGGTGAGCAGCGCCTGGTGGTGCCGGTGGGCGTGCCAGCGCAGCCGCGTCACGCCGCCGTCCTCGGCCGCCGCGACCAACCGCACGCGCGCGGCGGCGAGTTCGGTGGTGCTGGGCGCGGAAAGGTGCAGGCGCACGGCCGGGTGCGTTCCGCCGACCACCGGTGTCAGCAGATCCTGGAGCACGCGGCGGGAGGAGGACATGGACGCCTCGCTCACGCCCGTCGACACCTGACCGCGGCGGCGTTCGCCATGCCGGTCGGCGGTGTCGTACGTCAGGGCCAGCCGGGCGCGTTCCCGGGCCAGCACCTTTGGCACCAGGCGCCACTGCACCTGAACGGTCCGGATGGTGGCCGGGTGGATGCCGGTGACCAGGTGCTCCATCCAGCGGGCGGTGACCGGCTGCAACGGCCACGCGTCGCGCGGCACCGAGGCCACGGCGTGGAACCAGGGCCGGTGCACGCCCTCGGTGCGCACCCAGTCGCGGCCCGGAGTACGCGTCTGGGACCAGCCGTCGAGAACGGACTCGATGCCGTCGAGCTCGTCGATGTCCAGGTCCGGATCGTGCAGGTGGCGGATCAACGCGCCCAGCCGCCGCGGCCCCAGAACCGCGCAGCGGGTGGCCGGCGCGCCCGACCCGTCCGACCACATCGCCGAGGACGTTGAACGCCTCCGCGCACAACGCCTCGTCGTCGGCCGGCGCGGGGCTCCGTTCGGCGAGCCGTGCCAGGGGCATCCGCACGGTGGCGAAGCTGCGGTACTCCTCGGTGGTCCCCGCCACGTAACCGGCCAGTTCGCTCATGGAGCGCCGCAGCCGAGACGGCGTGCCGGGGGCGAGCAGACCATCCATGTGGGCCCGGTAGGAATCGGGATGGACCGGCAGCACGCGGGTGCACACGTCCACCTGGTCCACGGGAAGGTTCGCCCCGGCCAGGCCGCCCAGCAGCCGCTCGAACAGGTACCCGGCGGCGTTGACCGCCCGGGTGGGCAGCAGGCCGTCGCCACCGCCGGTGATCTCGAAGGTGGCCGTCAGATGGCCGCTGGTCCAGGAGCGGCTCGCATGGTCGCGGTGGTGGATCAGGGCCATCGGGGAACCGGGGGAGGAGGTGGGCGCATAGGTGAGGAGGCGGATCTCGCCGACCTCCGGCGGCGGGGCGAGCCCCGGCACGTAGTCGGGCCGGCGCCCGGCCTTGCTCGCCATGCGCCACTCGGCCTTGTCCACCAGCCCGGCGCCCCAGGAATCCCCTTCGGCGGTGGCGCGCCGCAGGAGGAACCAGCCGGCTCCGGCGCCGAGGAGGCCCGCGATCAGGACGACGAGGGATCGGGTGCTGATCAGCAGGAGCAACCACACCGCCAGGTACACCGCACCGATGGCCACCTGGACGGGCGTCACTGCCCCGAACACGGAACGCCGGCGCGTCTCGCCCCCGAGCACATAGGTCCGCTCCGCCGTGCTCATCGGTCCACTTCCTTTTCCTCGGTGGTTGCTTCCCCGGTGTTGGAGCGCCCCGTGGGATCGGCGCCTCCGGGCGATGGCACGGACGCGGCAGAGTTCGCCGGGTCGGCACCCATCGGGTGATCGCTCGCCGAGCTGTGGTCGCGCCGGGCCAGATCGCCTGACGTACGCGCGGCGACGTTCGCCGCCTGCCGGTCGGCGGCACCAGAATCGTCGGCGTCCTCCGCGTTCTCGTCCGTTCCCTCATCGGCGCCACCGACGGCCTGCGAGGTGCCGATCCGGCTGGCGCGGGCCTCGAAGCGCTCGACGACCGAGGCGACCATCTCTCCCGCCGACGGGTGCGCGAGCGCTCCTCGCACCCCGGGGTCCATGGCCCCGCCCATCGGCGCCGCCAGCGACATGAGCCACATCACGACCATCGGGAAGGCGTCGATCATCAGCAGTCCGACGACCAGGAACAGCAGCACGCTGAGCCCGTCGTCATCCGGCCGGTCGTGCAGGACCGAATCGAACGCCGACCAGACGGTGTTGAAGAAGAAGTAGATGAACGCGGGCAGCAGCATCAGGCCGCCGAGCAGCGACGCCAGCCGCCGCAGCGCGGCGGACCACGGCGGATACACCCACGCGACCAGCACCAACGGGACCAGCAGGGCGGCCAGATGGAGCCCCCACTGGGCAACGGCCAGCTCGATCAGCGTTACCAAACCCAGGCAGAGGATGCACAGGAAGAGCAGCAGAGCCAGTACCGTTCCGCCGAACACCCCCCAGTCCCCGGCCTGTTCGACGATGAGGTCCATCAGGCTTTCGACGGCGCTCCCGGCGTGCTCCCTGCCCTGATCGGCGAAGGCGCGCGCCACCTCGTTCGCGGCCAACTGGGCTTCGAGCAGGATCAGCGGCCCGGCCGCGATCAGCGGCACGACGAACACCGCGCGCCACCCGGACTGCCGCAGGAGATCCGCGGCGGTGGCGGAGGAACCGGACGCGGCGAACCGCGCCGTGATCCAGACCAGCATCACCGCGAGCAGGAGCAGCGAGAAGCCGAAGCTGGTGGCGTACTGGGAGGCCCACCACTGCTGGTCGAACGCCGGCTGGGTCACCTGCTCGCCCAGGCCCTGGATGTAGGACAGGAGGCTGACCGTCGACTCGGCCATGCCCTTGACCCACTCCTCCACGAAGTCGTCCGGCACGATGTCCCCGAGGGCGCCCGTCACGGCGTCGACCTTGGAACGGTGGACGTCGCCGACGTATCCGTAGAGGGAGGACACCCCGGGGATCTCGTTGAGCCGCTCGCAGGCCCACTGCCCCAACAGCGCGTCCTCGCACTCGTTCCCGCCCTCGTCCGCTGCGACCGCCGGGCTCGCGCACGTCAAGGTCAGCAGCACTCCGAGGAGCACGCCGAAGGCCATGCGCCGCGACACACTGGCCCGGCGGCCGGTCACCACACACCTCCGGCCGGCGGTCCAACGGGCCACTCGTCGGTGGCGTCCGCGAACAGTTCCCAGCCATCCCCCAGCAGTTCCAGCCGCTCGGCGAACGTCGTGACCGGATTCCCCTGCTCGGCAGGAGTGACCAACTGGTCGAACGGGCCTCTCGTCATCTCGGCGACGCGCCAGTCGTCCGCGTCCCACCGCAGTGCCATGCGCCCCATCTGCCACCGCATGTGAGTGTCGGCGGTTCCCATCAGGCAGGGCATCCAGTAGTCCACCAGCGCTTGGTCCGGTGAGGCTGCCAGGACGCGGTAGGCGCCCAGTTCGGGGTGGCAGTCCGAGGCGGCACTTCTCAAGGGAGAGGCGGCGGCGTCCGCGTCGAGCCTGGCCTTCGAGGGCGGGTCGAGCATGGCGTCGTGCGTGTACGCCCATCGGTCGGCGGAGGTCATGCGGTGCACCTCGGGGATCGAGGCGACGTAGGAGACTCCGGCCTCCACCGCCCCAACCTCCGACCGGGGGAAGCCGCGCGGCAGCCCGGAGACGCTGCGGGTGGCTCGCTGGCCGGCCGCGGTGGCGTCCCCCCGAGGCGGCTCGGACACCGAGCCATCGTCCCGGCCGGCCTTCGTCGGCCGCCCCTCCCACAGCCCGAATGTGACCACCGCGGCCACAAGGAGAACGCCCCCGGTCACCACCGCCGTCACCTTTCACCGGCGGCCGGCCGCCCCGCGTTCGCCGTCCCGGCCCGGCATCTGAGGAGGCGCGCAGTCCATACGCGTGTTCATCAGCGGATTCCTCACTCAGGCGCTGACCAGGATGGTGTAGAGCACGGGAAGCGAGGCCATGCCGATGGTGGCCGCGCCGACGCGCACCAGTTCCCCGCGGGTCTCGTCGAGATCGCCCGCGAGCCCCTGACGCCGCGATTTCGCGGCACGAGCGATTGCCTCGACGAGGAAGTACGCGCAGACGAAGAAGCCGATCAGCCAGGCCAGTGCCAGGAACATGCCGAACTTCGACTCCAGCAGCGGCGCGAACGGCCCGAAGCTGGGGCTGATCCCCTCGAACGGGTTGAACTCCTCAGCCAGATACATGGAGAGACCGCCCTTCCGGGAGCGTGGACAGCACGGATGCCATCGCCGCGCAGGCGTACAGCCACGCGGTGTGGGTCGCGGGCTTCAGCCGCGTGTGGTCGACCGGCCCGCCGCTCGCCAGCGCCGGGTCGTAGGGGAGGGGCATGGCGGTGGCGCAGCGTTCGGCCAGCGTGCCCAGCACAACGTCCCGGAGCGCCGCGTCGCGAGTCGGCGCCGGGTCGGTCACCAGCGCCACGCCCCGCTGTTTGAGGGCCCCGGCACCGAGAACGTCCCGTTCCAGTGCATCGGCCATCCACAACGCGGCCGACGCCGTGTCCTCGCGAATCGTCGTCGTGATCGCGATCAGGTCTGCCTGCCGCGCGGCGGCCAGCCAGTTGGACGCTCGGATGTTGTTGCCGGAGTCCACGAGGATCAGTTGGTAGTAGCGGCGGAACAGCTCGTGCAGCCGCGCGAAGGCCGGGGCGTCGATCTGCCCGGTGACCTCGGGCTGTTCGTCGCTGGCCAGCACGTCGAAGTGCGCCGGGCCCTGACCGCGGATGAACGCCCCGAGGTCCCCGAGCCGGGCCGCCGTGGTCTCGAACGTGTGCAGTTGGTCGAGGAGTTCGCGCGCGGTGTTGGCGTGTCCGGCGGGGAGTGAGCGTTCGCCGAGCGTGCCACGTGTCTCGTTGTTGTCGATCGCCACCACGCCGCCGCCGCGGTGCACGCCGAAGGTCCGGCCGGCCATCAGTGTGGCCGTGGTCTTCGACGCCCCGCCCTTCGGATTGACGAAGACGATGGTGCGCGGCCCGGCGAACGACATCTGCACGGCCCGCAGTGCGTTGTTCCACTCTTGCTCGGCGGCGCACGGTGCCGGGGACAGGCGACCCTCGCTCAGGCGGTGAACGCGTCCACGCCACCCCCAGCGGGGAGCCGCCGATCGCGTGTGCCGCCGCAGCGAGGCGGCGAAGTCCCCGTGGCCGACCGGTCGTTGGGGGACCGCGGTCGGCGACGTGGTCAGGCGGCTGGCCGCCGAGGAGCGGAACGATGCCTCGGTCAGCGGCTCCTCGCGCACGGTGTCGGCCACGCTGGGTTCCTTGCTGCTCAGGCCGGGGCCGGAGGCTCCGGAGAACGGGACGATGGCTTCGGGAACGGGGCTGCGCTTCCAGCCGGGTGGTATCGGCAGACGCATCACCCAGCGGTCGCCGACACGTTCGACCGCCACGGTGCGCTCCAGCCAGGCGTGGCTGCGGTCTTCGCGCGCCCAGATGCGCACCTCGGCCCGATCGGCCTGCGCGGTGAAACGGTCGAAGCCGACGAGGCGGATGCCTGGTTCCCAGGCCCGGGCCGGCACCGTGGGGGACAGAGGTCCCTCGAACCCCTCCTCCCGAGCCAGCTCTTGCGTTCTGCGGCCAACTGAGCGAGAACCGTCGCACGTTGGGCCTCCGGAATGGCGACGCGGACGGCGGGGGACCACACCGTCTCGGGCATGCCCGGATCGACGGCCACCGCGAGACGGGCCGCTGTCATCAACGCCTCGCCAGCGGCGCCTTCGAAGGCGGCGGGGGCGTCGCGGGGGATCGAGGCCCCGTACAGCTCGAACGCCCCCGAAGGAGATGCCTCCATGCTTTCGGTGAGCTCAGCCGGACGAACGTCGGGCCCGATGCCGCACGCCGTCGCGCATGCCATCAACATCAAAAGGGTCACCCTCCTGCCATAGCGTGCGAGCACGGGAATGTCCTTCACAGTCGTTTATGGTCGGGACCATGGCGCACAACTGGGAGCGAAAGACACAGAACCACCGGAATGACACCCCCGGTTGGGCGAGGTGACGGAAGGACCGGCGTGGAGAAACTCGGCTGTCTCGGCGTGCCGCTCGTCGCTCTCGCGGCGTTGGCTCTGATCGTCTTCGGAGCCGGAGGGCCAGGGGCCGCCGCGTCGTCACCGCGACTGGCCGAGGACGCCTCCGTTCCCGACGCCTACCGCGCCCTCGTCATCGCCGCGGTCGAGCACTGCGACGAGATCAGCGCACCGCTCCTGGCCGCCCAGATCGACGCGGAATCCGACTGGGACCCTCAGGCCGTCTCGCCCCAAGGGGCAAAGGGACTGGCCCAGTTCACCGATGACACCTGGAACGGGTGGGGGCGGGACGCCGACGACAACGGCCGGCCCTCACCCTTCGACCCGGCCGACGCCATCGACGCCCAGGCGCGTTACATGTGCCACCTCGTCGACGAGCTGGCCGATCTCCCGAGCGACCCGGTGGTCAACGCCCTGGCCGCCTACAACGCCGGGCCCGACGCCGTTCGTTCCTTCGCCGGACTCCCGCCTTTTACGGAGACGCGGGACTACGTCCGCACGGTCAAGGCCCTCTTCCCCCGCTACCAGGCCGCGTTCCGCAGCACCGCCCACGCCGCGGACTGCGACTTCACTCTGACCCGCCCGAACCCGCGCACCTGCCAGGAGGCCATCGACGCCGCCCGCCGGGAAGCGCGGTCCGGCAGCCTCGTCTGGCACCGCCGGTGCCTGGCGTTCGTTGCCCAGGCATACGGCTGGGGCGCCTCGGGCGAGGCCACCGCCGCCGTGGCCTGGGACAGAGCGCTCGCGTCCGGCACGGCCCACCCCCACGGTACGGACCCTCCCGCCGGCGCTCTGCTGTTCTACGACAACGGTGACGACGCCGGGCACGTCGCCCTCCACCTCGGCGACGGCCAAGTCGCGACGAACGACATCGCCACGCCGGGCCGCATCGACATCGTTCCCCTCAACGACCTGACCGGCGGCCGGTGGCGACTCACCTACCTCGGCTGGACACCGCCGGTCTTCCTCCACGCAAGCGAGGGGACCAGCGACGTCGGCTGACGGCACGCCCCGCATGCGTCATCCACGTCTGTGAATGGCGATAGGGTACCTCGGGACGAAGGAGGCAACGGCACCGGAAGAAGGCAACACACCCATGCGGGTTCCGAGCAAGAACGCCCCGGCCGCAGGACGACGCACCCTCGGCGAGAAGCTGAAGCGACTCCGCGACATGAAGGCCCCGCCGGGCGAACCCCCGCCGTCCTACGAGATCACGGCCCGCCAGATCACCGAGACCACCGGCGTCAGCATCTCCGGCCCGTACTTCTGGGAACTGGTCACCGGCCGGACCACCAACCCCAAGCTCCACCATCTCCAGGCGCTGGCCCGTTTCTACGGCGTCCCCGTCGCCTACCTCGTCGACGAGCAGGCCGACTTCGAGCAACTGGAGTCCGAGCTCGAACTCCTCCACGCCCTCAAACGCGGCGGCGTCCGAGACATCAAACTCGAAGGCTTCAGCGGTCCGGGCGTCGACATCTCCACTATCCAGAGTCTGCTGGGCAAGCTCCGGCTCCTGGACGACTTCGGCGACGACGAGACCCGCGAGACCGCACTCCGGCTCAAGTCCCTGGACCCGGCCCACCAAACGGAGCTGCTCGACGCACTTGAGAACGACCACGTGCGAGAGCTGGCCCTCGCCGCCAACGCGCTCGCCGAGGACCGCATCACCACGGCTGTCGGCACCATCAGCCAGTCCGACCTGCTCGACGCGCTCGCCGAAGACGACGTTCGACGAGCCGCCAGAAGCCTTACCCACCTCACCCCCGCCAGCCGCCAAGCTGTTCTCGCCCTCATCGACCACCTGCGCGAAGTCGAGGGCGGCGCAGAAGGCTAGTGCTGTGACCGGGAAGGTTCGCCGGGGTCAGCTCGATCAGTCCGGTCGTGCGGCTTCCCACCTCCATGAGGTTTGGCGGGGAAGGCCGTCGAGGTCCCCGCGGCCGGTGCACCAGAGAAGCACCTGGGTGGGGTCTCCGGGCGGGGCGGCGGGGAAGAGCCGGTTGAGTACGGCTGCGCTCAGCGGTGCCGGTGGCAGCCAGTCCACGGACAGTCCCTGCGTGATGTCGTGGGTGTGCAGCAGGGCTTCGGCAACGCCCATCGCCGCGAACCCCTCGGGGTCGCACGGGCCCCAGTGCCAGGCACGTAGGGTCCGGCTGGCTGTGGCCAACACGCTGCTGAGCAGCCCGCCGCAGGCGGTGACGGCCTGGAGCAGCTCAGCCGGTGAGGCGGTGGGGCGGACGTTCAGGTCGATGGGGAGGTAGGCGTCGGTGGGCTGTGCCGCGAGCTGCCCTGCATAGGCCAGCAGGTCGTGAGCGACGTGCGCTGCTGTCTGCCAGCAGGTCCAATCGAGCGGCCCCGCTGGCACCGTCCAGTCCTGGGCGGTATGAGGGCTGAGTATCCGCAGCATCTCTGCCACGGCGGCGTCGACGTCCTGGTGGTCCATGCGGAACTCCTCGCGGTTCGTGCTGTGCGGCTGGGCTGTGCCGGCTGTCGTTCCTTCACGCCGCCGGGGATCTGAACCGGTGGGTCACCTCCCGAACTGTGTCCTCGTCGGCCTGGACCAGTGAGCGATCACCGGCACCCGGTTCCCGTCGGCGGACGCCAGCAGCATCATCGCCCGGCGATAACGCACCGAGCTGGTACTGCCTCGGCGCACGATCTGCGCACCCGCACAAGCTCGGCCACCACCTCCTGCGGTCGTTACGAACATCACCGCCTATCCAGCGGCCACGACCACCGACCCGGCGGACCTTCCCTGTCACAGCAGCAGAAAACGGCACGGGCTGGAAGACGACTTCGGTGCCTGTCAAGTCAAATGAAACGAATGTGATGCTATGAACTCTGTTGTTCGATTTGGTGTCGCTTGGCGGGGTTGTTGATCCATGTCTGGTGGGGGATCGATGGCGGGACGGGGCGGCGGTTGA